>JANODX010000123.1:0-145618 GCA_031412915.1 Vicinamibacteria bacterium
CGAGGCCCTTGAACAAGACACTCTGTGCTCTGGCAGAATCATTCATGCGGGGCGCCTCACTGTGTTTAGAGTCAGTATTACCAACCCTTTGGACGCAATGGCTCCCCGCTCAGTTCACTCCTTCATGAATAATCCGGGCTAAGAGGTCCGCTTCGCGAAGATTCTGCGCCACGGCCGGGATCGGCAGGCCCATCATGACCTTGGTCGACCTTGAGAAGGCAAACAAGCCGACCGCTTGGCATCTCTATACGTAATCGCGCATAGTACTGACCGCATGAAAGAGATCGTCTGGATGGGGAGCAGCAAGCCGGATTTGAAGGGTCCAGCCCGGCCCTGCCCGGCTCCCTTCTTCTCGCCTCCTCACGCAAAGGAGTGGGTGAGCGGAGGTCCGGGCCCCAATCGCGCCCCTGGCCTGCTCCACGTGACTACTCCACGCTCAGGAATCCGATCGCGTTGAAGAAGCGCGACGCCTCGAGCATGTCGTTCGCCGTGTAGACGATGACGTTGCCCCTCGGGCGCTCGACGCCCTGGAAATAGGACGCGACCTCTGCGTCGACCGTGCGCTTGAATGTGACCTCCAACTTCACCGGCCGGGCCAGCTTGTAGGGCTTGAGCTGTCGCCGCTTCTCCACTCCACGCTTCACGCCCTCTCGGATGAGCCGCTGGCATTCCTCCGGATGGAGCATGGTGGCGGAGTAGAAACCTCCGGCGATCTTCACGGCCGCGGTTTCGATGGCGCCGAGCAGCCGCGTGGCTTCCTGGCCGATCGTCTGGTCGCCCGAGAGGAAGACTACGGGCACGCCGAAATCTCCGGCGATGGCGGCGTTGATTCCGGCTTCCGGAACCGTAACGCCGTTGAGCTTCACGTCGAAGAATCGCGTGCTGCTGTCGGTGTGCGCGAGGATCGCGTTCGCCTGCCCTTCGCTGGCGTGGTAGCCGACGAACACGGCCGCCGCGAAGCTGTCGTCGATGCCCTGCATCATGCCGAGCGGGCGGGGCCAGGCGCGCACCATTCGGGCGCGCCGGTCGAGAAGTTCAGGATCGATGTTCTGGCCGTCCCAGTGCGAGTCGCTCACCAGCACATCGCTAGCGCCCGCGTCGTAGGCCCCTGCGATCGCCGCGTTGACCTCGAGTGTCATGAGCCTGCGGAACTTCTCGTAGTCGGCGCCTTTTGGACTCGACTGTTTGTCCCACGTGCTGACGCCGCCGATTCCTTCCATGTCGGCCGAGATGTACACCTTGAGCGGCGCGACGCTCTGGCCGGAAGCGATTCCGCTGGCAGCTAGTGCGAAGAACGTGAGCACCCACAGTCTCATGACTCCTCCTTGACGCGATACGCAGTTCTATGTTGCGGCGACGGCGACGAAACTCAGAAGGATGGGCTTCCGGCGCCCGTCGGCGAGCCGGTCTGTCGAGTACAGACTACTTCAACGTCGGCCCGAAACGATAGACCAGATAGCTGATGGGTCCATCCAACTCGCTGAAGCTATGCGGCGTGCCGGCGGGGATGATGACGATGTCGCCGGGTTTCACCTTGCGGCTCTCGCCCCCCATGCGCGTGCCGGTCTGGCTCATGCCGGCATTGAACTGCGTCAGATCCGTCGGCTTGGGAGAGCCGAGGGTGCCGCCCGTCACGATGGTGCCCGAGCCCGAGACGATGTAGTAGGTCTCGGTGACGGTGTCGTGAACGAGCGCGCCCCCTTCGGGCTTGGCGCGGTGAAGCATGGCCACCGAGGCCTTGCCCCCCAGCACATCCGCGCTCTTGATGGGCTGGTCGACGACATTCCTGGCGATCTGTTCCCTCAAGACCGCCGCGTGCTCCTCCTTACTGATGTACACGGCGCGCGGTTGGGCGTCGAAGGAGAGGGAGAGGGAGAGGACGAGGGCGATGAGGCTCAGCATGCGGGTACATTATCGGAAAGAGCGAAGGCAAAACAACGCAGGGGAGGTTGCAGGCGGCGTCAAACGGGGATCCCCTGGGGACTGTGACGCCTCGCGAAGCCCAAAGGCCCGGAGAGGCCGCCCATGGATCGCGTCGCCGATCTGGTCCCTTGTCCGGCTGGGCCGGTGCGCCTGATGCAAAGTATCGCAGCCCGCCTTGGTGCGCGCCTTAATCATGCTCAATTTGCGGCGGTATGTCATGGCGACTTACGCTGCTGGCCCTTTGAGTTCAATCACATTCCCGTCCGGGTCGCTAATGTACAGAGAGAGTCCGTCGCCTTCGGCCCCGAAGTTAGGCTCTGCCGGGCCATGTGGCAGCACGCCATGGCGCTGCAGGTGCGTGACGATGGTTAGTTCCTCAAACGGTTCAATCCGCAGGCAAAGGTGGTCAACATTGCGCCCGGTTTGCCCGGCCATCGCACCGCCTTTGCGCCCGAGCTGGCCGTCAAAGGAAATCAAGTCGATCATCGAAGCGCCAGCGCTCAGGTGGATTAGTCCAAGGTCGTCGCGCCGCCGCACCACCTCGCAGCCCAGTACGGTGCTGTAGAAGTCGATGCTGGTTTGCAGGTTTTGTACCCGGAACACCAGATGGTCGACGCGTTCAACGGAAAATGGATTCATGGTCGGAGCGTATGTGAAACAAGCGCCGTTCGCCACTCAGGGCACCTGACCGCGGAGCGCCTGTGGGCGTCCGGACGGGCCACTCCAAGCGCAGGTGGCGGGTCCGGCGTCGCCTCCGGGGGGCGTCGGACGCCGGAGGTTTCGTCATCGGCGGCGCGGGTGCGGTGAAGGCGGGCGATTGGGTCGAGCTCAAGCTGGAGGCGCCCGCTGATATAGTCCGCGTTTTCAAGGAGGGCTTATGACGCTGCGCATCAACAGCGACGCACCGGACTTCACGGCGGAGACAACTCAAGGCATAGTCAAGTTTCACGAGTGGATCGGCGACGGCTGGGCCATCCTGTTCTCCCACCCGAAGGACTTCACGCCGGTGTGCACCACCGAACTTGGCTACATGGCCTCCCTTTCCGGGGAGTTCACGAAGCGCCACTGCAAGATCATCGGCCTCAGCGTCGACCCCGTGGCCAATCACGAGAAGTGGTCGAAGGACATCGAGGAGACCCAGGGTCACAAGGTGACCTACCCGATGATCGGCGATCCCGAGCTCGCGGTAGCCAAGGCCTACGACATGCTCCCGGAAACCGCCGGCACCACCTCCGAGGGCCGGACCGCGGCCGACAACCAGACCGTGCGCTCGGTTTTCGTGGTCGGGCCCGACAAGAAGATCAAGGCCATGCTCACCTACCCCATGAGCACGGGCCGGAACTTCGACGAGGTCCTCCGCATCCTCGACTCCGTCCAGCTCACGGCCAAGCACAAGGTGGCGACCCCGGTGAACTGGAAGCAGGGCGAAGACGTGATCATCGTGCCCGCGGTCTCCGACGCCGAGGCCAAGGAAAAGTACCCGAGCGGCTGGAAAGCGCCCAAGCCCTACCTCCGCATCGTGCCGCAGCCGAAGTAAGCCTCGCTGCCGTGCGCCTCGACCTCGCCCTTCGATGGCTTTCCGGCCCCGGGCTCACCGGCCCCGGTCATCGAAGCGGCGACCGAGAACGGCATCGGAGCGGCAAGCGGCCCCATCTCCACCGCGGCCAGCATCCAGGTCTGCGCCGTTTTGCGGAACTTTCGGTTGCTGGAACTTCAGTGGGGCGAGGCCGGCTGGCGAAGCGACATCGTAACTCCGCCCGAACGCTTCGTCCGCGGGACAATTTCGGTGCGATAGGCGCGGACTTCTGATTTCGCCGCTCGAAAGCCTCAGTTGGTCCCGGCCGAAAGCCCGCCATCGATCGGCAACGCCACCCCAGTCACATACGATGCCGCGTCCGAACACAGCCACGTCACCGCCTGCGCGACTTCGTCGGGATTCCCGCCCCGCCCCGGTACCTTCGACCGGAACCAGTCTTCAACACCAGGGATCGCGAACGCTCGCTCGATCATCGGCGTCATGATCATCCCGGGGCACACGACATTGATCCGAATGCCCTTGTCCCGGTACTGGAGCGCCGCCGACTTCGACAATCCGATGACCCCATGCTTGCTGGCCGAGTAGGCCGGGCTTCGGACGTATCCGGTCAGTCCGGCGACCGAGGAGTCGTTGACGATGGTGCCGCCCCCTTGGCTCAGCATCTGGATGATCTGGTACTTCATCCCGAGCCAGACGCCCTTCAAGTTCACGTCGATCATCCGGTCCCAATCCGGCTCGGTGACTTCGTGAAGGAGCGCCCCGCCGGAAACGCCGGCATTGTTGAAGGCACAGTCGAGCCTTCCGTATTGGGCCACCGCCCGCTTGACCACGGCCTCGGCGTCCTCCGCACGGGCGACGTCGGTCTGGACGAAGATCGCTTCGCCCCCTTTTTTCCGGATCTCGGCCACGGTCACTTCGCCTTCTTCGACCCGGCGGGCCGCGATCACCACCCGGGCGCCCTGCTCGGCGAACAGCAGAGCCGTGGCCCTTCCGATGCCCGAGTTGCCACCGGTAACCAGCGCGACTTTTCCGTCAAACGGCCTTGGCATTTCATCTCCTCAGGTGACGATCGAGAGAACTCTCGAGTCGCCGGTGCAGTTCGATCCGGTTGGCCGGGTAACCCTCCTGGAGGTGCGCTGGTCAGGTCCCCCTGCGCCCGCATGGCAGTGCCTATGCCTCGGGCAGATCGAGGACGATCGCGCCCGGCTCGAAAGCGACGGTGGCCGAGAGGCCCGCGGCCGCGGCCTCGAGGGCCTTCTTGAAGATCACCTTGACGTCGGGGCCGTGGTCGAGGCGGCGGAGGATGGCTTCGCCCTGCTGGTCACCTACCGTGAGGGTGAGCTTCAGGCCCCGGCGCTTCAGCTGCATCTTGCGGCCGTCCGCGAGAGTGAGCCTGAAGGGCTTCAGGAGCTGGTCGACGTAGTTCACGCCCACCCCGGAACCGTCGGGCTTGGCTTCGGGCAAATGGGCGTTCGCCAGGACGTCGTCCACGGTAACCGTGACTTTCATGCGGGGACTCCTTGCCGCGCGCGGGCGGCTTCGTCCAGGACCTGGCGAAGACGGCGAATGTGCGCGGGGGTGGAGCCGCAGCAGCCACCGACGATGCGCGGTCCGGCGGCGAGAAGCCCGGGGAGACCCGCCGCCATCTCATCGGGTGTCTCCTTGTAGAGGACCTGCATGTTCTCGAGCACGGGCTGGCCGGCGTTGGGCTGGGCCATCACGGGCAGTCCGCTCGCGGCGCGGTAACGCCGCACGATCTGGGCGGCCATCCGCATGTCGACTCCGGTGCCGCAGTTGAGGGCCGCCACGTCGCAGCCCTGAGCGGCCAGGAATTCGGCGGCCTGCTCGGGGCTGATGCCCATCATCGTGCGCACGTCGTCCTCGTCGGCCATCTTGTCGAAGGCCACGGAGCCGATGACGACCCGGGCCCCCGCTTCCTTCGCGGCCGCGATCGCGATCTCCAGTTCCTCGAAGGCGGTCTGGGTCTCGATGATGATGCCGTCGGCTCCGCCCTCCACCAGGGCCTTGGCCTGCTCGCGGAAGGCGCGCTCGACCTCGGCCGCGGCGATCTCGCCGTACGGCTCCATGAGGCCGCCGAAGGGGCCGATGTCGCCGAGCACGTAGCCGTGGCCGCCCAGGGCTTCCCGCGCCACCGTGACCGCGGCGCGGTTGATCTCGACCGTGCGCTCGCCCTGGCCGTGGCGGTTCAGCATGATGCGGGAGGCCCCGAAGGTGTTAGTGAGGAGGATATCGGACCCCGCCTCGACGTAGCCGCGCTGGATGGCGAGGACACGCTCCTTGTGGTCGACGTTCCAGGCCTCGCCACAGCCGCCCGATTCGAGGCCGGCCAGTTGCAGCTGCGTGCCCATGGCTCCGTCGCTCAAGAGCACGCGGGCCTCGAGGGCGTCTTTGAAGGAGGGCCTGGTCAAGCAATCTCCAGGGTGTGGGGACCGACCGCCGCGTAGGGCGCCCGGCGGAACCCGCACGGGTCGAAGTCGCAGGCGCGGCACAGGTCTTCCGGGGTGGTCGTTCCCTTGCGGTGGGTCACTCCGAGGACGGCCAGCACCGAATGCTGGGGGTGCAGCGCTCCCGAAGGGAGCAGCTCGATCGGCCCCAGCTCGACCCTCTCCTCGGCCCCGCGCTGTCCCTTCTCGCCGGTCAGGATCCCCATGACGCGATGCTGATCCGCCAGGTCCCAGTGCCCGCAGCCCGGCGAAAGGTGGGCGAGCAGCGTCTCCCCCGAGGGCGCCGCCTTCCGGCACAACTCACCCGAGGCCCAGAACACGAGACGCTCGGTGACCGCCACCGCGAACCGATCGAGGAAATAGGCCTCGTCCGGGCGCTCCGCGGCCCAGAGGCGCTTCACTTCGGCGGCCACGTCGGTTCCGGCGCTCGCGGCGAGGGCGACGAGTGCGTGAGCCTCTCCCGCCTCGAGCCGATTCGCGAGCACGGCGCTTCGCAGCTCGGTGCCATCCTCGAGACGGACCACGTCCGCGCATGGGTCCGAAGACGGCCGGGGCGAGGTCGCCAACCGACGCGAGGCCACGAAGGGGTCGCCGTTTCGGGAGTACCAGTCGCGCGCTCCCTCGGCCCGGTCGAGGAGGTCGCCCTCCAGGGCGCGTCCGCGGGGCAGGCCCAGGAGGCGAAGCAGCTCGCGTTCGGAGACCAGGGCGGCGACCTGCGCCGCCGAGGCCGCGAGGGCGGTGGCGATCACGCTTCCCTCACGCGGCGGCCCCGAAGGGCGCGAACTGGCAACCCTCGACGAAGAGTTCGAAGAAGTGGGGGTGAGTCTCGAGGCGGACGTGCTCGACGCGCCGCACCAGGGTCTCGAGCTCGGCCCGGCGCGACCGGGAGAGAAGGGCGAGGGCGGCGCCTTCGAGGGCCGCGTTGCCCACTTTCACGATGCGCTCCCGCGGGAGGTCGGGCACGAGGCCGATGCGGCAGGCCGCGTCCACGTCGAGGTGCCGCGCGAACCCGCCCGCCAGGTACAAGCGGTCGACGCGCTCCAGGGAGACGCCGTAGATGTCCAGAAGCACGCGCAGGCCCGCGGCGTTGGCTCCCTTGGCCTGGGCCAGCTCGTTCACGTCCGGCTCGCTCAGGCTGAGGCCTCCGGGAAGGGGGAAGGGATCGGAGTCGTCGGTGAAGCGGCCCTGCTCGTTCATCCGCTCCGTGCGCCGCAGTTCCGACAGGAGGTCGACGAGCCCCGATCCGCAAAGGCCTTGGGGCTCGCCTCCGCCGACCACCACGGTGGCGATGCTTCCGTCGTCCGCAATGCGCACGCGCTCGAGCGCCCCCTCGAGCGCCGGCATGCCGTAGGTCACGCCTCCGCCCTCGAACGCGGGACCGGCGGGGCAGGAAGCGGCGATGAGCCGCTCACGGTTGCCGAGGAAGACCTCGGTATTGGTGCCGATGTCGAGGAGGGCACAGAGCGGGGAGCCTTCCCCGATGCCGGTGGCGAGCAGGCAGGCCGCCGCGTCGGCGCCTACATGGCTGCCCACGAGAGGCAGGCCGTAGACGCGGGCGTCCGGGAAGAGGGGCAGGCGGAGTTTCCTCGCGGTCGAGGTGAGGCTCGTGGTCGAGGCCCGGCCCTCGTGAAGGGCCGCTTCGGTGGTGGAGCGATAGGGCATGACGCCGATCGACCCGACGTCGAGGCCGAAGAAGAGGTCGCGCATGGTGGGGTTGCCCGCCACCACGAGCTCGTAGATCGTCGCGGGGTCCACGGGCAGGGCCATGATCGCGCGGGACAAGTAGCCGAGGAGTGTGCGTTGGAGCAGCCTGCCCTTCTGCTCTCCGTCGAAGCGGATGCGGGCCATGATGTCCGAGCCCCCGAAGCGCTGGGGGTTTTCGAACGATTGGGTGGCCACGAGGCGCCCTGTCTCCAGATCGTGCAGGCGCAGGGCCACCGTGGTCGTGCCGATGTCGAGGGCCAGACCGTGCAGCGGGCCCGGAACTTCGCAGAGAGGCTCCTCGTCGAGGAGGACGAAGCGGCCGTCGCGGGTGACCGCGGGGTCGAGGCGGATGCCGCGCTCGGGGAGGCCGGTCGTGTCCGTCTCGATGCGCAGGGTGCCGCGCCGCAGGGTATGGCAATGCACTTCGCCGGGTGCTTGGAGTTCGGTGCGACAGGCGAGGCGGAATCGCCCTCCGAGGTGGCTTTCCTGCGGGGCCAGGGGCGAGAGCAGTTCACCGCCTGTTTCCACCTCGACCAGGCACTCGCGGCACTTGCCCTGCTTGAAGCAGGACGTGGGGACGGTGACGCCCAGGGCCTCGGCGCAATCGAACAGGGTTTGGCCCGTGCTTGCCGGTCCCGAGACGCCGTCGATCGTCACTGTCACGGCGGCGGCGGCGGTCGCGTGGAACACGACCGTGCTCACGACGCGGTCGTTCCTTGTGCGACGGAGACCTCGGCGACGGCGGCGGCGGCCTCCGCGATCCGCCCGGCGTTCTGCTCCGCGATAAGGCGCTGGAACAGCTCCACCGCACTCGCGGCGTCGGCGGCATAGCCGTCCGCCCCGATGTCCCTGGCGTACTGGGTCGAGACGGGGGCTCCGCCGATGCAGAGCTTCACCTCGTGGAGACCCGCTTCCTTGAACTTCTGCACCACGGTGCGCATGTAGATCATGGTGGTGGTGAGGAGCGCGCTCATGCCCACGATTCGGGCCTTGTGTTCCCGGGCGGCGGCGATGAACTTCTCGGCGGAGGTGTCGGTGCCGAGGTCCACGATGGTGAAGCCCACGCCCTCCGCCATCATGCCCACCAGGTTCTTGCCGATGTCGTGCAGGTCGCCCTTGACCGTGCCCATGACGATGGTGGCGGAGAGCGCCGCCTGCTCGTCCCGCTTCTCGGTGAGAAGCGGCTTCAGGACCGCCATTCCCGCCTTCATCGCGCGGGCGGCCAGGAGCACCTCGGGCACGAAGATCCGGTTGTGCTTGAAGTCTTCTCCCACCACGCGCATGCCGCCGATGAGCCCGTCCTCGAGGACCTCCATGGCCGGGCGCCCTTCGGCCAGGGCCTCTTCGGTCATCTTCTTCACCGGCTCGTGCTTCCCCTCGAAGAGAAGCTGGTTCATGAGGGCGTAATCAGGCATTCACCGTCTCCGTGAAAGCGGGCAGCGTGACGTCTTTATCGTTGCCGGTGCGCAGGAGCAGGTCGCGGATCTCGCCGTGGAGTTTCTCGGGCAGGGGCTCCACTTCGTAGGTGGCCAGGTTCTCGTCGATGATCTCGTTGGCGCGCGCGCGCCAGTCCCTCGAGCCCTGCTCGGCCCATTGGTCCCAGTTCGTGCGGTCCACCATGGGCCCGGGCAGGTACAGCTCCTCCGGCCAGCGGGCGAGGGTGTGCTCGGAGGTGAGGAGGTGTTTCTCGCGCACGAGCTCGGCCAGTAACTCGGCCGTGGGCAGGTCGTCCTTCACCTCCACCGGGCGCACGAAGCGTTGGGCGTGGGCCACCACCTCGTCGTCGAAGACCAGCTTCTCGGAGCTGAAGCAGTTCACGTAGTCGAGCATCCCGGGGCCCGAGACGGAATTGATGCCCGCACTCGCGGCCAGGAAGGCTCCCACCCCTGTCTCCATCCCGGACTGCGGGTCGTTGAATTTCGAGTCGGAGAGGGCCATGTAGGCCTGGCAGGGCAGCTTGAGATGCTTGGCCACCTGGGCATAGCCACAGTAGAGCTGCAGAGCCTCCACCGCGGTCATGGGGTTGGTCATGAGCTGCATGTGGAAGGACGCGGGGGCGCCCCCGAAAATCACGGGCGTGCCCGGACGTACGATCTGGGCGATGGTGAGGCCCGACAGGACCTCGGCCGTGTGCAGCACCAGGGCCCCTACGGTGGTGGCGGGAGAGATCATGCCCAGCAGCAGCACCGGCACGATCTCGATGGGAATGCCCGCGGTGGCGCAGTCCATGATGTTGGCGATGGGGTCCTCGCCCCAGCGCAACGGGGTGTTGGGGCAGCACGTGAAGATCGACATCGGCCGCTTTACCAGGTCGTCCTTGCCCTCGCGGAACATGGCCATGATGTCGGCCATGCGCGGCACTCCCCAGGAGGTGAAGGCCCCCGAGACGATGGGCCGCTTCGAGTGGGCGAGGACGAGGTAGAGGCGCCAGGCATCGGCGATGTCCTGGGGGATATCCTTGGGGATGAAGGCGGTGGAGAGGTAGGAGATGTTCTTGAGACCGTCCGCGAGCTTCACGTATTCGACGAAGTCGGCGGTCCGGGGCTCGCGATGCTCCTGGGTCCTGCGGTCGAGGATGCGCAGGGCGGAACTCGCGGGCACGAAATGGACCCGGTCGCCTTCGAGGGTTGCGTAAGGAGCCCCCTCGCGG
Organism: Vicinamibacteria bacterium; assembly: GCA_031412915.1. Classification (GTDB taxonomy): domain Bacteria; phylum Acidobacteriota; class Vicinamibacteria; order Fen-336; family JAGNNV01; genus JAGNNV01. Next base: position 10,280 of record JANODX010000123.1, read on the forward strand.
TCGTGAAGAGTGATGGACGAAGGCGCGTCTTCGATGGCCTGCTCGACGATGGCGCGCGGGAAGGTGACCCGGCCCGTCTCCTTGTCGGCATTGATGCCCGCCTTCGCAAGCCGCTCGAGAGCGTGAGGGTCCTCGATGAAGACGCCCGTGCGCGCGAGCACGGTCAGGGCCTCGTCCACGATCCGGCCGGGTAGGTCCGGCTCAAGCACCTGCAGGCGTGGTCTCATTCGCGGGTGCCTCTCAACCGGGAGATTGTAGGTGAAACAAGCGGGGTTTGCCCGTCAAGTCCAGCCCGGCCCAGTTCGCCTGGTCGCCTTTGCGAGGCGACTGGTCGCCTGGGGCGAAAAGAGTAACCTACCAATGACTTCGATTCGAGATTCCCCTTCATGAAGCTCAAGGACCGCATCGCAATAATCACCGGGGCCACGTCAGGCATTGGCGAGGCATCGGCTCTCCTCTTCGCGGAAGAAGGTGCTCGGGTGACGGTGACCGGCCGCGACGAAACGCGGGGCCGAAACGTCGTCGCTGCGATCGCGGCGGCGGGCGGCACGGCGGTCTTTGTCAGGGCCGATGTCCGGCTCCCCGGAGATTGCGAACGCGTGGTGGCGGAAACCCTGCGCGCCTTCGGCGGCCGTCTCGACATTCTCTTCAACAACGCGGGCGTGTTCCATCCGCATAACGCAGTTGATTGCACGGAAGAGGAGTGGGACGCCACGGTGGACTCGAGCCTGAAGGGGTCGTGGCTGATGGCCCGGTACTCTTTGCCGACCATGATCGCGCAGCGGCGAGGCGTCATCATCAACCAGGCCTCGGGATGGGGCATTCAGGGGGGCGACGAGGCGGTCGCCTATTGTGCGGCCAAGGGCGGGCTCGTGGTGATGACCAAGGCGATGGCCATCGATCACGGGAAGCAGGGCATTCGCGTGAACTGTCTTTGCCCGGGCGACGTCGAGACCCCGATGCTTGCGACCGACGCCGAGGCCCGGCGAATGACCTACGCGGACTACATGAAGGGCGCCGCCCATCGCCCGCTCGGCCGGGTCGGTACGCCCCTTGAACTGGCGCGGGCGGCGCTCTTTCTCGCCTCTGACGATTCGTCGTTCATGACCGGTGCGGCATTGGTGGTGGACGGCGGCGGCATCGCGGGCTGATCGACGAGCGTCGGACAAAAGGACACGAGAATCATGATGAAGGGTCTGACCAACAAGCGCGTGGTGATCACCGGCGGCGCGAGCGGAATCGGCGCTTCGACGGTGGAGCGGTTCCTGGAGGAAGGAGCGCGCGTTGCCGTGATCGACCGCGACGAGGCCGGGGGACGGGCCCTTCGCCAAAAACATCCCAGGCTCGCCGGTGTCATCAATGCCGACGTGGCCGACCCCGTGGCGGTGAACAGCGCCTTCTCGAAGCTCGACGAGCTGCTGGGCGGGGTGGACGTTGCGATCAACAACGCCGGCATCAGCCTGCGCCATGACTTCATGGACATTACGCCCGCGGAATGGCGAAAGGTGATGAGTGTCGATCTCGATGGCGTCTTCTATGTGGCCCAGCAAGCCGCCAAACGCATGCTCGAAGGCAGCGGCGGCGTCATCATCAACATGGGCTCGACGTCGGGATTGAACGGCTACCCACGGTACGCCGACTACAACGCCGCCAAGGCCGGCGTGATCGAACTCACCCGCACCATGGCGCTGGAGCTGGCGCCGACCATCCGGGTGATCGCGGTGTGCCCCGGGTACGTCTGGACGCCCATGCAGGAAGCCGAGTACACAGAGGAGGAGAGGGCGGCGGTGGACGCAAAAATTCCGCTCCGCCGCCACGCCACCCCCAACGAACTCGCCGCTCTCTTCGCTTTCCTGGCCTCCGACGAAGCTCCGTACATCACGGGACATCCCGTGATCATCGATGGCGGCGAAATCGCCGGCGGTCTGGCCAGCCGGTAGGATCGCCGGTGAAACAAGCGACGATCGATCTCGTTGAGCGCATGGGCGCGGCCAATGCGATGCGGATCCTTGAGGCGAACATGGCCGAGTTACTCGCGTGAGTGCGGTAGCGCAGAGCGCGCGCGGAGTTTCCGGCAAGGACTCCCGCAAGTTCGGCTTCTGGATGGCGTCGGCGCTGGTGGTCGGCAACGTCATCGGCGCCGGGCTCTTCCTCCTGCCGGCGACGCTCGCGCCCTACGGCTGGGACAGCGTCGCGGGATGGCTCATCACGCTCGTGGGTGCGCTCTGCCTGGCGTGGGTCTTCGCACAACTGAGCCGGTACCTGCCGCACGCAGGCGGTGCGTTCGGCTTCATGCGCCTCGCGCACGGGGATGGTCCGGCGTTCGTGGGTGCGTGGGGGTACTGGGTCTCGATCTGGGTGGCGAACGCGGCGATCGCGACCGGTGCGATCAGCTACCTCAGCCGACTGGTCCCTTCGGTCGAGAGCACCGCGGGGGTGGCCCCCATCCTCACTTGCGGCGTCATCTGGCTCATCACCTGGGTCAACCTCCGCGGCGTGCGCACCGTGGGCTGGGTGCAGATGGGCACAACCATCGTGAAACTCCTGCCCTTCGTCGCGGTGCTGGCGCTGATCATCTTGCGCCTGGCCGCCGAAGGCACGTCGGCGGTCGCGCCATTCGACGCGGGCGCGCTCACCCTCGGTGGTGCGACGGCCGCGGCGACGCTCACGTTCTACTCGCTGACCGGGCTCGAGTCGGCGGCGATCCCCGCCGGACAGGTTGAGGACCCGGCGCGCACGGTGCCGGCCGCGACGATGTTCGGCACCTGGCTGACCGGCATCGTCTCTCTGGTCTGCTGCTCGGCGGTGGTGCTGATGCTCCCGTCGGGCGAGGTCGCCGGTTCGACGGCGCCGTTCGCCCTGTTCATCGGCCGGGCGTGGGGCGACGGGGCGGCCGCCTTCGTCGCCCTGTGCGCAATGGTCAGTTGCTACGGCGCACTGAACGGCTGGGTCCTCCTCGCGGGCGAACTCCCCGCGGCCATGGCCGATGCGGGCCGGCTTCCCGCGTGGTTCGGCGTGCGGAACGCGCGCGGCGCCCCGGTGCGCGCGGTTCTCCTCAGCAGCGTGCTCACCTCCGTCCTGGTCCTGCTCACCTTCACGAGTTCAATGGCCGCCGTGTTCACCTTCGCGATACTGCTCGCGACCGCGACCAACCTCGTGCTCTATCTCCTCTGCGCCGTCGGCGCCGTCCGGTTGATGCGAAGCGGCGAGGTCCCTCATTCAAGGATGCTCCTCGGAGCCGCGGTGGGCGCGACGGTGTTCTCGGTCTGGGCGCTCTACGGAGCCGGGCGCGAGGCGCTGCTGTGGGGGATGGTCCTGCTGCTGGCCGGCTGGCCCGTCTTCATCGTGACGGCGCGCGCCCGCGCCACCCGAACACCTTGACTCGCTGCATCAGCATATCGCGTATCCCGCCAGTAGGCTGTCACGTGCCACCCCACGGCAGCCCTTCAGCCGTTTATGCCGGCCATACCCCATTTGTCGTAGCGATCGCCCATGACGCGACCCGCCAGCGCATCCAGGGTCATCCGCTCATTGTGGGACAGCTCCACATCGCAGGCGTCGAGATTCGCCTTGAGGTTCTCAAGTTTCGTCGTCCCCGTAAGGGCCATGATGTGTTCACCCCGACCGATGACCCAGGCGAGAGCTATCTGCGCCGGTGTGCATGACTTTGCCGAGGCCACCGCTTCGATCTCGTCAGCGAGCGCCACGTTGGCGGCGTATGCTTCACCCTGGAAACGTGGTGTCGTGGATCGCCAGTCGCCTTCGCTCAGCTTCTCTGCCCGAAATCGGCCCGTCAGCATGCCTCTGCCTAGCGGTGAGTAGGCCACCAGTGATGCGCCGACTTCAAGGCAGGCAGGGATGACATCGACCTCGATATCCCGGCTGAAGATCGAGTACTCCGATTGCACGGCCGCGATCGGGTGAATCCTGGCGGCACGACGGATTGTGTCGCCCGATGCTTCAGACAAACCGATGGCGCCTACCTTGCCTTCGGCCACCAGTGTAGCCATCGCGGCTACCGTTTCCTCAATTGGTCTAGTCGGATCGACCCGATGCAGGTAATACAGGTCGACATGATCGGTACGCAGTCGCTGCAGCGAACCTTCGATGGCGCGCCGGCAGTTCTCACGCGAACCATCCAGACCAGTGAATTTACCCGTATCGAAATTCCGCGTCGGGCCGAACTTGGTGGCGATGAAGACCCGGTCGCGGCGATCTGCGAACGCTTCGCCAAGCAGCGTCTCATTTGCGCCGCCAATGCCATAAATTTCTGCCGTATCGAAGTGTTCGACGCCCAGTTCTACTGCTTCGTGCAATAGCTTGATCGCAGCCCCGTGCTCCATTGGTGGACCGTAAAACTCCGACAAGCCCATGCAGCCGAGGCCTATCGTCGGCAGTCCCCATCTAGTTCGGCCAAGTGTTCTCTTTTGCATCGGCTTTCTCTCCAATAAGCATTCATTGCTCAACAGTCAGGCTGATTTTAGGGGAAACAAGCGGAGTCGTTGGGTCAAGTTCGGCGCGCCCCGGTTCTCTGAATGCCCTCGCGCGGTGCCTGGAGCCACAATCACGCCCGTGGCTCGTTTCGCTCCGGGAGAGTGCTTCGTGACCTCGATCCCGCCCGCCGCGCAGGCTGCACCGCCCCGCGGGTAGTCCCGCGTCGTTCGTGACCGGGGCTAGGAGTCTGCGCGGCAGAAGGATCCTCGAGTCTGAGGGAGAGGTACCCTTCGTCGTCGCGCGGTCTTCGTCACGGCGGGCATCTTCGTGGTGACCCGCGGGCCAAGGGGGCGACCCGGGCCCGCCCCGCCGGGGACGCCTCGTGCGTCGGCACTGGAAGGCCAGGACTCCGGAATCGTGTGCCTCCTTACGAGGCTCGGCGAGCGCGAACGATGGCTGACGGACAGTGGCGACTCGCGCTCGACGCCCCGACGGGAGCGACCCGGGTCGCCCCCAAGGCCCGCTCCTTCCTTGCCCCTGAGGGGAGGGAGTTTTGCTGAAGAGCTGGTACTACGCGACGCCTCCCCTTTGGGGCACGAGCGACGCAGCCGGCCGGGATGCAGCGTTCGTCCCCCGAGGCTTCGCGCTCGAATGCCGGCTGAGTTTCACCACGGGCTCCTAGAGCGCGGCGGGCGTTTTCGGTTCGTCGGGGGTCGGCGCCCGCGGCACGCGCGGGTGTGGAACCGCTCAGGTCGGGACCCCCAGCCGCGGGAGAACCCACACTTGCAGACCTATCCAGAGGGCGACAAAGGCAAGACCGGTCAGTATGTTTTCCATAGGGCTCGTTTCATGGTTGAGGCCGCCTGCGCGCGACCCTGGAATCAGGCGGATGCGAGTTGAACCGCGAGCCGCATGGCGGCGAGAAGGCTGCCTTCGTCCGCTTTGCCCTTCCCCGCTATGTCGAAGCCGGTTCCGTGGTCAACGGAGGTGCGTATGAAGGGCAGACCGATGGTCACGTTGACGGCTTCGCCGAAGGCCAGCAGCTTCACCGGAATCAGGCCTTGATCGTGATAGCAGGCGATGACGCCATCGAAATCCCCCCGCGCCGCGCGAACGAAGAGCGTGTCACCGGGGAAAGGTCCTTCGATGTCGACGCCCGCGGCGCGCAGAGCCTGGAGGGCGGGCGGAAAGACATCTCTTTCCTCCGTGCCGATGTGGCCGTGCTCGCCCGCGTGAGGATTGAGGCCGGCAATGGCGATCTTCCGCCGCGAGACCGCGGCCCCGAACTTCGGCAGGGCCTCATGCACGAGTGTTGCCACGCGGATGATCTCCGGCGCGGTGACGAGTGCCGGCACATCCTTGAGAGCCGCGTGAATGGTGAGGAGCGCGACCCGGATCTTTCCGCCCACGAACATCATGGCCACGTTGGGAGTCTTGGCGATATGGGCCAGAAGTTCGGTGTGGCCGGGATACGCAAAGCCGGCGTTGTGCATCGCCTCCTTGTTCAAAGGTGCCGTGACCAGGCCCGCGACCTCGCCCTTCATCGCGTCCTCGGCGGCGCGAATAACCGCCACCGCGGCCTGACGTCCCGCCTCGACAGACACCCGACCCGCCTCGACGACGTTGCCTCCGATATCGACCATCGACACCCCGAGGGTGGCGAGCGGCTTCAGCTTGAGCGCCTCCGCGCGGTGGCTCATGGCGTCCTTCGAGCCGTAGACCACCCACGCGGCCGCGGGAGCGTCGGCGTGGGCGAGGGCCTTGAGGACGATCTCCGGACCTATCCCGGCGGGATCGCCGACGGTGAGGGCGAGGCGCGGGCGGGAGACCGCCATCAGCGCTCGGGCTTCGGCGCGGGCTTGGCGGCGCTTTCCAGGACCGGGGCCACGTTCGCAACGAAGAACGCGCGAATCTCCGCATCGAGCTTGCGGGTGTTCGGAACCGCCACCTCGTCAGTGGCATCAGTGTTGAACGAGACCACGTAGCCGGCATGCGCCGCCGGGTCGAGATAGAGATGAGAGATGAAACCGTTCTGGTCCCCGCTGTGCCCGACCAGGTTTCGCTTTCCCCGCTTCTCGATGAAGAAGCTCAGGCCCATATCGACCCGATCCTCACCCGCGGTTTCAACCAGAGCCACCGGCTTCCACATTTCTTCGAGTGAGCTTCGCGGAAGGACGAAGGCTCCGGCCAGGGTCTCGGCATGACCGAGGAGAAAGCGAACGTACTTCTCCATATCGCTGAGGGGGGCATTCAGGCCGCCATTCGCTACGGTGATCCCGGTGTCAAAATCGAACCGGGCCTCTTCCATCTTTCCCTGCGACACGGTATAGCTGTGGGAGCGGTCCTTGAGCAGGTGGTACGGGGCATGGTCGAAGAACGCGCGAGTCATGCCCAGAGGCCGGAGGATGTTCTTGTCGATGTAGGTCTCCCAGGGCTCGCCCGAGATCTTCTCGATCACCCGGCCCAGGTACACGAGGCCGGGGTTGGAGTAGCTGTACTTCACCCCCGGCGCAAACTCGACCTCGGTGTAGGGCATCATGGCCACGAGTTGAGACCACTCGGTGGGCTCGAACGGATGCCAGGGCTGGTCGCCGCCAAAAGGCCAGGTGCCCCCGCGAAAGCCCGCGGTATGAGACAGGGTCTGCCGGATGGTGATGGCGCTCATGGGCCCGAACGGGTTGCGGACCCCTTCGAGTTCGGGCACGTACTTCAGGACAGGGTCGTCGAGAGTGAGACGGTTGCGGTCCCGCAGCTGCATGATCGCGATGCCGGTGAGCGTCTTCGTGATGGAGGCCCAGTGGTAGATGGTGGCCTCATCGGTGACGGCGCCGGTGGCGCGATCCTTGAGGCCGAACGACGCATGCCGAAGGGGTCCGTCGAAGCCCACCACTCTCAGGCTCGCTCCCACGATGCCATGTGCTCCGGCCCGTTCCGTGAAGAAAGCGGAGAAGCGATCGAGCGCCTGGTCCGCGGGCGCAGGGGCGGAGATCTTCTTTTCCTTCGCGGTCGCCTCCCTGGGTTGGGCCCGGGCGGGAGCGAGGAACGTCCCGAAGACAGCAAGCGGCGCCAGCAGCACCGCCGAAAGAAAAGGCCCGCCGGAGCGGGCCTGGGATCGGAGGCCCAAGGACGTTACTTCTCGTAGAGAGCTGCGATGAGAGCGCCGCGAGCGGTCGCGGTGACCGGATCGGCGGCTACTCGGATCTCCGAGATGTCGACGGGGAAGGGCTTCGACTTCATCGACCGTTCGAAGAGCTCCTTGAACCCCTTCGGCTTCGCCGCCCCGCCGGCAATCACGATGGGCAGGGGACGATGGGCCCGGGGCAGCTTGTCCGCCTTGGCGACGGCCTTCCGAATCGCATCGGTGAGCGATTCGACGAGGTCCTCGTAATAGATGTGAAGCGCTTTCTCCAGCTTGTCGACCGGGGCCTTGGTCAGGTCGAGCTTCTCTTCCTTGATCGTCTTGATTCGGGTGGACGGCTCGTTGACCACGGAACCGACCGAGTTGTCGATGTAGTCGCCGCCCTTCGAGATGCCAAAGAGCAGAGAAGGAATGGACAGGTAGGCGAGGGCCACGTTGCACATGCCTCCGCCACACGAGATCCCGATCCCGGTGAAATTCTGGTCTTCGAGCTCCGAAAAGATGACGGCCAGGCCTTCGTTGATGGCCACCGCGCGATAGCCGAGGGCTTCGAAGAACCGGCGCAGGCTGGCTTCGTGATACACGAGTTCGGCTTCGCGGCCTTCCGTGGCCGCGGGCACCGAAAACGAGAGGACCTCGCCCTGGGTCTTCGCCTTGGGGATCAGGCCTCGCATGATCGACTCGAGCACCACCGTTCCCATGCGCTCCTTGGGGTTCAGAAGACCGTCGGCCATGGGCCGGCGGCTTTCGACGTTGAACATGTTGGCGAAACGCTCGGTCGCCCCCCCGAAGATGATCAGCTCGTCGCCGTCCCGGAAGTAGGGGATCTCGTTCTGCCCCAGGATGGTCTCGGTGAAGCGAGAGAAGGGCACGGGAATAAACGCGTTCAGTTGCATCGACGTCTCGGTGCCCTTGGTCCGCCTTCGGGCCGCCACAATCTTGCTGGTGCCGACATCGACGCCCAGGGGCATGCCGCGCGCGGCGTCTTCACCCGCGGCGGCCTCCGGTCCATCCTGCACTTTCCACAAGTGGTCTTTTCGCTCGTCCATGAGATTCAATTGACTCCGGGGCCTGCGGTTGCAGGCGCAGTGATTAGAGAGCTCGCAGTGCTTTTGGCGGCTTGATTTTGTTCTTCGAACCACAGATCGAAGCGCCGAACCAGAGAACGCCGAAGATCGTCGGTGGACCGTCCCGACTTCAAGGCGCCTCTTTCGAGCTCCGCTTCCGCTTTGAAGACGCCCGGCCACGGCGCGCCGATCGCCTTCGCAAGGTCGCCATCATAGCCGAAGCCAAACAGTCTGACGCTCGCCGGTTCCACTTCGTAGGCATCGGGGAGGCCAAACTTCTTGAAGGGGAAGTTCTTGGCCCAGTCCACATGGTGGCCGATCTTCCGGGTCTTCGGATTTACGCTCACGATCCCGTGGGCCACGCATAGCGCGGGGTCGAGGTTGTAGCGACGGATGAGACGTTCGGTCAAGAGTCGGCCGGACTGAAGTTGAGCCTCGGTCAGGGGAAGAGGACCCTCGGCCGCGAAACGGGATTCGAACGAAACCCCGAAGAAGGCATGGTTGAGATTCATGTAGACCCTGCCCCCACCCGCCCAGACCGCATTCCCTGCGTGATTGGCGCGGGACTCGTCGTCCAGGACCTGGTAGACCCGCCCAAAGCGGTCGATGAGATAGTGATAGAACTCGTGCCGCTTGATGTAGGCGACAAGATTCTTCGAGTTGCGCAGCAAGGACGCGTTGTTCTCGGGCTCCAGGGACAAGATGTCGCTCTCGGTGGTGTGGAACACAATACCGACCGGCTCCGACGCCAGGGGCAATACGGACCCCGTGGATTCATCGATCGCGGCATAACTTCGCCTGGTGCCCTTCAGCCGCTTCGTGGTGTCGATCCGCAGACCGTTGCTGTAGAGCTCATGATCGGGGGTCGTCTCGACCAGCCAGATGGAGTTCGGGTGCTGGGTCTCGGGCTCCGTCTGGGGCGTGGGCGCAGTTCGGGGCGCCGCGCCCTCTGCGGCGTCCGGACTGATCCGGGCCTCCACCGTGGGCGCTCGCCGAGCGAGAGAGCTGGCCAGACGGATCGTGCCATAGGAGGCGCCGAGGAGCAGGCCGCCGCCCAGCACGACGATACAGATCTGCAGGATCGCGATCTTCCGCCGGGCCAGACGCCTCGCCCCCTGCGCTCGGTCTCCCTTCAAGAGGGTGAGTCCGCGCCAGCCGAGGTACTTGTAGATGATCGGCCGAACCAGCCTCGGAACCTTGGGAATCCGGTCCTCCAGCTCGCGAACCGACTTGGTCGAACCGCGCAGGAACTTGATACGTTCGACGGGGTCGTGGATGTGCCGGGTCAGCCCGTCGATGGTCCGGGCGAAATCCGGAGGCAATTCGCGAGGATCCTCGCAGACCAATCCCCTGTCCAGTGCGCGTCGTCGCGATTCAATGCTGCGATCCAAGGGTTGTGGGAGTATAGGCTTCAGGGAGCGGGAGTGCCCAGCCATGCGGTTTCCGTCTCGTCTTTCCTTTGCTCGTAACATTGGCCGCTGATGTCTGCGCCTGCCGTCTGCCCCATCGCCAAAGTGCCTCGGGGCGAGCTCGAACGTCTCTTCGACGAGGAGGACGCCAGGTGGGCCTGTGACCTCAAGTGGAGTTTCGAGCCGACCCGTCGTCGCCTCGAAGGCGCCTTCGCCGAGAGGACATTGGAGGGGTTTGCCGCCCGGGATCATCTGGGGACGTGCGCCTACGCCACCTACGCCCTCGAGGGTGGTCACGGAACCGTCGGCACCTTCTTCGCGTCCTCGCGGTCGCGGGCGGGCGGTCTCGAAGATCTCCTGGTAGGACTGATCCTCGACCAGCTTCTGGCCAGGGGCGCGCGGGTGATCGATTGCCAGACTCTCTTTTCTTCCGACCCCGGACTCAAGGAACCGTTCGCGACCCGCGGCTTCGAATCGGCGGCGCGGATCTACATGACGGTCGAGCGAGGGGCCTGGTGCGCCTCGACACGCACCTCCCCGAAGACCTTTGAGACCATGCCGACGTACCGATCGCACCTCGCCTCGGCGGCCCGGCTGATCTACGAGGCCCATGCGCCGAGCCGCGACCTCGACGCGTCGTCGAGTTTCGATACGCCGGACTCGTGCGAGAGGGTTCTTCGACAACTCATGCTGGAGGAAGTCTGCGGCCCTTTCGATTCGCTCGGTTCGCGGCGAGTCGAGGCCAACGGCCACACCCTGGCTCTGACCCTGCTCACCTGGCCGCTCCCGGATGTCGTCCACATCAGCGAAGTCGCCACCGCCCCCTCGAGCCGGCGCCTCGGGCTGGCGCGGCACTGCCTGACCCAGGCCCTAAAGACGGCTTTCGAACAAGGCGGGGCGTCCTGCGCGACGCTCTCCGTCACCGCCTCCAACCAGGCCGCCCTGGCGCTCTATGAATCAATGGGGTTCGTCCCTCGAATTCGATATGGATCTCATGTACGGCGAGCCGCCCCCCGATGTTGAATCTGGTTCTGGGAACGGGACTCACCGTCCTGTCAGCGATCACGGCATCGACCTCGGAAACCTCCTGGTCCTGCGCCTACGTGGCCGAGAGATTGCCCCTGGCCCTCGGCCTGCTCGGAGAAGACACGCTGTCCGCGGAGGAAACGAGGGTCGGACGAAAACGCCTGGCCCTCTCCGACGCCGTCCTGACCCGGGCATCGAGCCTGAGCCTGGCTCGGGCCCTGGGGGCCACCAGGCTCGTGGTCGTCCGCTGCCTGGACGGGGAAACCCTGACGACCCTCGAGGCGCAGGCTTTCGACGCCGATCGGCCGGCCGCGGGCGAGGTTGTCCGCAGCGCGAGGCCGCGACTCGAAATCGCGACGGGGATTGACGAAATCGCGCGCCGTCTGCATCCCGAGGCAGGCGCACCCGAGGCCTTGCACGCGCCGTCTCCGAGCGCGCTAGCGCGAGCCGGTCTCGCCCTCGTCCAGGGCAGTGCCGGCGAGAGGGCGCGTGGACTGAGCCAGGCCCTGGAGGACGACCGAGCGGCGATTGACCTCCGCCTCTCGGCGGTGGAAGCCCTGGTCGCCGCGAGAGACTTCGAAGCCGCGATCCGGCTTGCAAGGGAGGCCGAGGGGACGGGGACTCCAAAGCGCCTGGTTCGGACGTTGCGGTTTCAAGCGGGCGCCGCGCAGCTCGAGGCAGGGCGCTACTCCGAGGCGGGAGACACCTTCGAGGCCTTGCGCCGGGAACGGGAAACCGCGGCCGTCCTCAACAATCTCGGAGTCGCGCGCTTCCGAATGCGGGATGCCGAGGCCTCGACGCTTTTCGACCGCGCGGCCTCCTATCCGGACCACCGTCAGGGAGACATCTCATTCAACCGTGCCCTGGCCCTGCTCTTCGAGGGCAAAGCCGACCAGGCTTTGCCCTCGCTCGACGCGGCGTTGGCCGTGGCCCCCTCTGACGTGCGCTCCCGACTCCTGCGGGTGTGGGCGCTCAGGCTCCTGAACAGGGCGGCCCCGCGGGAAGAAGAGTGGGCGCGCCTAATCGTTCTGGCTCCGTCGTTTGCCGCCCTCGGAAACCCCGACCTCGCTCGCCGTCTCGAGCGCATCCTTCTCTCCGAGCGGAGCCCGACCCCTTGACCTCTGGGGGCGTTCTGCCCGGGACGCCATTGCTAAGATCCGTGAGGCGAGGCGGCCTCGACGTCGCCCTTCCCAAAGCTACAAGCATGCGCCGCCTTCTCGCCTCCTTCTTCGTAGTTGGCCTGGCCCTCTGGGCCGCTCCGGCGCTCGCGCTCGACAACTGGAAGGAGTTGTACCTCGACGCGAGGGACAAGGACATTCGAAACAGTCGATTCGAGGACGCGATCCGGCATCTGAACCAGGCCCTCGCCCTCAAGCCCAATTCCAGCCTGGGTGAACGCAGCTACTCCCTCGAGTTCTTCAACTATTTTCCCAACTACCAGCTCGGACGGGCCCACATGGGCCTGGGACAGCGGCGGGATGCCATCGCCCGCTTCAAGGCCGAGGAGCGACAGGGGCTGATCCAGAAGATCAGCAACGACTACCAGAACCTCACGAAACTCCTGAAGGAGGCGGAGGACCGTGAGAATCAGGATGCGGTTCGCGCGCTCCGGCGCGACTTCGACAGGTTGATGTCGGAGGCCGCGGATCTGGACAGCCGCGACCGCATCGACGAGGCCACGGCCAGGGCGCAAGAGGCGCGGGCGCGCGCCGCCAACCTCGATGCCGCCGCCCAGGCGAGAGTCACGTCGATGCTCGAAGGCCTGCGTCAGAAACAGACGGCCCGGGAAACCGAGGCGCAACTGCAAAAAGAACGGGAAGTCCTGCAGCGCGACCTCTTCGAGGCGCGACGACTGCTGAACGCGGGTCAGCACCGCGACGCTATGGTCAAGTTCGACGCCATTCTGAAAACCGGCCCGGCCAATGCCGAGGCCCGCGACGGACGGCGCGAGGCCGAGCGACAGATCCTGGCCACCACCACGAGGGTCCGCCGTCTCGAGGATCTCAATCAGGGCCGGCGCCTCTTCGAGGCCGGATCAATCGATGAGGCCATCCCTCTGCTCACCGAGGCGGCCACCGACGTCTCGCTGAGCGAGGCGGCCACCCTGCTCAAACGGGCCCAGGATCTGAGCGCGCAGCGCCGGAAGCGCCAGGAGAGCGAACGGCGCATCGGCGAAATCCGGTCGCAGATTCTTGGCCTGATCGAGAAGAAGAACTACGCCGACGCCAGCACCCTTTTGAACCTGATTCTCGGCCTCCTCCCCGGCGACGCCCTGGCCACACAGCAACTGACCGAGATCGACGAGCGCAACGCCCGTAGTACCCGGGACATCCTGATGGGCGATCGAGAGGTGCCGGCCCTCGCCTTCGTGAGCCCCAAGCATCCCCTGACCGAGGTTTACGAAGACATGATCACGGTTTCCGGCGTGGCCACCGACGATCGCGGCCTCGCTCAGATCGCCTTCCGGTCGGGATCTTCGGCGGTGAAGACGCAGGATCTCTCCTCGAAGGACGATGAAGGCCGGACCTACACCTTCGACGAGTCCGTGCCGTTGACGCGCGGCCTGAACCGCGTGGTGGTGTCGGTGAAGGATCGGAAAGGGCGCACCTTCGAGACGTTCTTCGAGGTCGATCGAAAGCCAACCTTCATCGAGAACCCCTATTTCTATCCTCTGGTCGCCCTGTGCGCGGTCTCTCTCGTCGGCACCGGCGCCGGGGTCTATACCGCGAGGCGGCGTCGCGCCCTGCGGAACCGTTTCAATCCGTACATCGCGGGCGCCCCCGTTCTCTCCAATGCCATGTTCTTCGGGCGCAAGAAGCTCCTGGGCCGGGTTCTCAACATGATCCACGCGAATTCGCTGATGATCACCGGCGATCGGCGCATTGGCAAGACCTCGTTCATGCACCACCTGAAGGTGGCTCTGGCCGACGACACGGGGACGGAGTTCAAGTTCTATCCCGTCTCGGTGGACCTGCAAGGCGTGCCGGAGGGCACGTTCTTCCATACCATGATGTCGGAAATCGTGGACACCCTGGCCCTGTCCCAGGAGACCCTGGCGGAGTTGCGGTTCCGATCGGAGAACGACGACTACGACGATCGCGATTTTTCCCGCGACCTTCAGCGCGTGATCACGGACCTCAAGGAGCGGACCCCGAAGAAGGTCAAGCTCGCCCTCCTGCTCGATGAGGTCGACGAGCTCAACGAATACTCGGAGCGCGTCAACCAGCGGCTGCGGAGCGTCTTCATGAAGACGTTCTCCGAGAACCTCGTCGCGGTGATGAGCGGAGTCGGAATCCGCCGCAGCTGGAAGAGCGAAGGCTCGCCCTGGTACAACTTCTTCGACGAATTCGAACTGAGCAGCCTGTCCCGCCACGAGGCGGAAGAACTCATTCGAACCCCTGTGCAGGGGGTCTTCCGGTTCGATGACGAAGCGGTGGAAAGAATCCTGAACGCCAGCGACCTCAAGCCCTACATCATCCAGAAGTTCTGCATCCACTCCGTCAACCACATGATCGAGGATGGCCGCTCCACCGTGTCCCTGGCCGATATCGTGGCCGTGGAGCCGCTCGTTCTGTCGGATGAGCCGGTGGCATCGCGGATCCAGGTCCGGCCCGTCGAACAACCAAACGCCTAGGAACGAAGAAACGCATGCGCAATCCATTCATCGCGGGAAGCTGGGTACGGGGCGAGAACTTCTTCGGCCGCGCCCCCCTCCTCCGGGAGATCCTCGACGGTTCACGCGATTCCCTGTGGGTCATCGGGGCTCGCCGAATGGGGAAGACGAGTCTTCTCAAGGAAATCGAGGCCCGGACCCAGGCCAGCAAAGAGACTCCGTATCTGCCGCTTTATTGGGATCTGCAGGGCAGCGCCGACGCCCGCGGACTCGCGGACGGCCTCATCGCAAGCATCGAGGACAACGAGCACTTCCGCCGCGCCGCCGACATCGACATCGACGCCATCGAGGACTTGAGCGTCACCGACATGCTCCAGGCGGTGGTTCGTCGCGCTGTCCGTTCAGGCTGGAAGACCCTGATTCTGATGGACGAGGGCGAGGAACTGCTGACCGTGGCGCGGAACGACCTGGCCACACTCGGCCGGCTTCGCCGCGTGCTCCAGAAAGGGCCCGAGGTTCGATCGGTCATCACCGCGACCAGACGCCTGGCCCGGCTGGACGAAACCGCGGCCCTCGTCACCTCGCCGTTCCTTCACGGATATCTGCCCCCCTCCTACCTCACACCCCTGGACCTGGAGGAGACAAGCGCGCTGCTCGCCCGGGGCGGCTTCAGCGACGCGGCTGTGCTGGCGATCGCGGAAAAGACGGGGAACCAGCCGTTTCTGGTCCAGCTCATCGCCTCGCGCCTGTTCGAAAACAAGGATTTGGAAGGCACCCTAGACGTGGTGGCGAACGACGACATGGTGTCGAACTTCTTCTCCGTCGATCACCAAACCCTCGAGCCGATCGAACGCCGGATTCTGGAGGAGGTGGCGCGCGAGCGCGCGATCACTCCCGCGGATATCGGCACCGCCCTCTCGACCCCGGGCGATGCCTTGAGCCCTCACCTCCTGGGCCTCGCGCAGATGGGATACCTCAAACAGGCGGGGGGACGGTACGCGATCGGGAACTGGTTCTTCGAGACCTGGCTTCGCCGGCAGTCGCTCGCGCGGACCAACACCGGCGAGACGCGGCGCTGACTTTGGGAGACCCGGCCCATGATGAGCGGCGTCAATCGGATCTTCGCGCATGAAGGACGCGAGTTCCACATTCAGGTCGAGGACCTGGGTGCGGGAGACACCCTCGAGGTTCGGGTGTACGACCAGGGCGCGGTCAAGTTCGTGAAACGCATGCCTTATGGCGAAGCGATCGCGGGAGCGCCTTCGCGCGACGACGCCATCCGCACCTTCATGGAAAAGACCATCCAGACGGTGAGCGCCGCCATCGCCAAGGGCAAGATAGGGTAAGGCCTACACCTCGCGCAGGAGGTGACCGAGTTTCCGTTTCTTGGTCTGCAGATACCCCCGCGAGATGTCCGTGGGCGAGATTTCGATGGGAATCCGCTCGGTGATCTCCAGACCGTAGCCCTCGAGGCCCACGAACTTGCGCGGGTTGTTCGTCATCATCTTGAGTTTGACCACCCCGAGTTCCGCGAGAATCTGCGCGCCGATCCCGTAGTCGCGCTGATCGGCTTTGAAGCCCAGCGACTCGTTCGCCTCCACGGTGTCCTGGCCCTGGTCCTGGAGTTCGTAGGCCTGGATCTTGTGAATGAGACCAATCCCCCGCCCCTCCTGCCGGAGATAGAGAAGAACGCCCTTGCCCTCCTGGACGATGCGATTGAGCGCCACCTCCAACTGCTCTCCGCAATCGCAGCGGCGCGAGGCGAAGATGTCGCCGGTCAGGCACTGCGAATGGACACGCACGACCACGGGCGTTCCGTCGCGTACGTCGCCGTGAACGAGGGCGATGTGTTGCTCGCCGTCGACCACACTCTCGAACGCGTGGATCCGGAACGCTCCGGCCCGGGTCGGGAGGTTCGCCTCCGCGATCTTCCGCACCAGCCGCTCGTTCCGCATTCGGTACTGGATCAAATCCCGGATCGTGATCATGCGAATCCCGTGTTCGGCGCAGAAGGCCTCGAGTTCAGGAACGCGGGCCATGGTGCCGTCTGGGGCCATGATCTCGCAGATCACGCCGGCGGGCTTCAAACCGGCGAGCCGCGCCAGGTCCACGGCGGCTTCGGTCTGACCCGCCCGCACGAGGACGCCCCCGTCCTGGGCGCGCAGCGGAAACATGTGGCCCGGCCGCGCCAGGTCTTCGGGCCTGGTGCGAGGGTCGATGGCGGCAAGGACGGTCGTCGCTCGATCCGAAGCGGAGATTCCCGTGGTCGTTCCCCGCTTGGCTTCGATGGGAACGCAGAACGCCGTCCCAAACTTCGCGGAGTTCTCGTTGTCCTGGACCATGAGGGGGATCCGAAGCTCGTCGAGCCTCTGTCCCGTTAAGGGGAGGCAGATGAGGCCCCGTCCGTGGGTGGCCATGAAGTTGATGGTCTCGGACGTCGCCTTCTCGGCCGCGATGGTCAGGTCGCCTTCGTTTTCACGATCCTCGTCGTCCACAACCACCACCATGCGGCCGGCGCGAATGTCGTCGATGGCGTCTTTGATCGGGGCGAAGGCCACGGGGTGTCTTCCTCAATTTCGATGTCCGGCTTCCCGGCCGACTCGGGTGGGCCGAGAACACGATGCTACTTTGGGAGGAGCTTCTCCACGTACTTCGCGATCAGATCGACCTCGACATTCACGAGATCCCCAACCTTCAAATCGCTGAGGGTGGTCACGGCAAGGGTGTGCGGAATGAGGGCCACTCGCACCCGGGATCCAGTCGCCTGCGCACAGGTCAATGAGACGCCGTCGAGCGCGATCGAACCCTTCTCCACGCAGTAGCGGGAAAGCTCGACCGGAATAAGTAGCGTAAGTTCCCGGGCGGAACCGGTCTCTTCAACGGCCTCGACCGTTCCGACGCCGTCGACATGACCCTGAACGAAGTGTCCATCGAGGCCCGAGGAGAAGCGCAGGGGTCGCTCCAGGTTCACCCGCACCGCCGGGCGCAGGCGCTCGTCGAAACGGGTCCGCATCACGGTTTCGGAAGCGAGGTCGAAGGCCACGGTTGCGCCTTCGACCCTGGTCGCGGTCAGGCAACAGCCATTGACGGACATCGAACCGCCCACGACCAGACCCTCGAACAGCCGCGGCGCCCGAAGGACCAGGCGATAGATATCGCCCGTGAGGTCGCAGGAGAGCACTTCTCCAAGCTCTTCGACAATTCCCGTGAACATGCTTCGCGAAGACTCCTTAGACTTTCCGCCGCCCCGAGACCAGCCGGTTCGGCCGCGGCTCGTAAACCTCGACCTCGAGCGTGCTCGAATCCGGCAGCCCATAGCGCAGGGTCAACGAGTTCAAGGGCGCGACCCGCCTCACCTGCACCCCCTGCCCGAGGCGCAAGGGATTATCGCCGCCCACCGCCGGCCGGCTCCCCCGGCCGCCCAGAATCAAGGGGCCGCGGAAGATCACCATCTCGTCGAACGACCGCGCGCGAACGAACGAGCCCAGCACTTCCGAGCCGCCTTCGACCAGGAGGGAATGGATCCCCGCCGCGAAAAGGGCGCGCAGGGCTCCTTGAATCGACACTCGCCCGAGGGCGGTGGCCACCTGGATCACGCGGACGCCGCGCTCTTCAAGGGCGCGCCGCCGCGCCGGGTTGGGCCTGACGCAAACGACCAGGAGAGGATGGCGCCGGGCGGTTTCGACCAGACGCGAAGCGAGAGGCAGCCGAAGGCGTGAATCGAGGACCACCCTCACATACGGCCTTCGCGTACGCGCCACGGGCAAGAGCAACGGATCGTCCTCAATGACGGTCTCGACGCCCACGAGGATGCCGTCGAACAGTCTCCTTAGAAAGCGCGCAGCACTCCTCTGCCTTTTCGAGGTGATCCATTGCGAC
This sequence comes from Vicinamibacteria bacterium, assembly GCA_031412915.1. Lineage (GTDB taxonomy): Bacteria > Acidobacteriota > Vicinamibacteria > Fen-336 > JAGNNV01 > JAGNNV01. The sequence goes on from JANODX010000123.1 coordinate 28,847, forward strand.
TCCCCAAAGGCGGTGGCGATGCGGCCGTCGAGAGTCATGCCGGTCTTGAGGGTGATGAACGGACGCCGACGCCGCATGGCCTCGTTGAAGTGTTGTGTCAGCCTTCGCGTTTCGTCGAGGCACACGCCCCGGACCACCTCGACACCCGACGCTTTCAGCCTCGCCGCCCCTGCGCCATGAACTCTCGGATTCAGATCGGCGACTCCAAACACCACCCTCCGAATACCGGCGGCCAGAAGGCGCGGCGCACACGCCTCGGTGCGCTTCTTGGGGTTGGGGGCGCAGGGCTCGAGGGTCACGTAGGCGGTGGCGCCCCGGGCTCGGGCCCCCGCCATGGCCAGAGCATTCGCCTCGGCGTGGGGCGAACCGGCGCGCGCGTGGAAGCCCTCGCCCACCACGCGGCCCTGTCGGACCAGGACGCAGCCCACGGGCGGATTCGGATTCGTCTCCCCCAAACCCCGCTCGGCAAGCTCGATAGCGCGGCGCATGAAACGCTGGTCCGTCGCGGCGCGCTGTGCTTCCTTCACTCGAGAAGGCCCTCCGTAAACATCTCGGCATCGAACGGCACGAGATCCTCCAAACCCTCGCCCAGACCCACGTAGCGAATCGGGACCTTCATGGCGGAAACGATGGCCACCGCGATCCCGCCTTTCGCGGTTCCGTCGAGCTTCGTGAGCACCAGGCCGGTGAGGGGAACGGCGCGCGCGAATTCCTGGGCCTGGGCCAGGCCGTTGGAGCCGGTGGTGGCGTCGATGACGAGGAGAGTCTCGTGGGGCGCTCCCTCGGCCTCCCGGGCGGCGATCCGGCCCATCTTCGCGAGTTCGGCCATGAGATGCGCCTTGTTCTGGAGCCGGCCCGCGGTGTCGACCAGGACGCGGTCGATGGCAGCGGCCCGGGCCTTCCGCAGGCCGTCGGTCACCACCGAGGCCGGGTCCTGCCCTTCCCGCGACTCGTGGAAAGAGGCCCCCGCGCGGTCGGCCCAGGCTTTCAACTGGCCCACCGCCGCGGCGCGAAAAGTGTCGGCGGCCACGATCAACGCGGTTTCCCGGGCGGCGCGAAAACGCGAGGCCAGCTTCCCGATCGTGGTGGTCTTCCCGACACCATTCACACCCACGACGAAGATCACATGCGGCCTCCCCTGCACGATGATGGGCCCTTCGATGTCCAGGAGCGTGCGGATCTTCCGCTTCAGGGTCTCGCGGACCAGGCTCGGATCGGAACCGCTTGGGAGTTCGAGGCGAAGCGCCACCATGATGTCCGAGGCGGCCGCGGGGCCGAAATCCGCGGCCACGAGTCTTTCCTCGAGAGCATCGAGGGTCGAGGCGTCGAGTTTGGCGAGGCCACGCGCCAGATCCCCCACATCCGAAGTGAGGATCGCGCGGGTGCGCGACAGCCCCAGTTTGAATTGTTCGAGGAGCCCCATCGAGAGAGTCTATTTACGAGAGCGGCCTCTGGTTGAAGGCGCTACTTCGGGAAACTCTTCAGTTTCTCCGCGGCCTGCCGTCCCGCGGGTCCGAGGGGGTCTTTCTTGATCACTTGTTCGAAGGCGGCTCGAGCGTCCTGGAAGCGACCCACGCGGGCGTAGACATCGCCCAGGGAGAGCTGCAATGCCGCGTGCCCCGCGGTCTCTTTCATCCCGATCTCCAGTTGCGTGATCGCGGCCTCCATCTGCGCGGTGGCCACATACACATCCGAGATACCGACGTAGGCCGCGGCCATGGTCTTGTTCCTGTTTTGCGCGGCCCGGAACCAGGTCAGGGCCTCGTTGTACTCCTTCTCCTCGAAGAACGCCTGACCGAGGTTCCAGGCGGTGACTTCCGGGGTCGGGCATTGAGGGTCCGAAAAGGCGCGGGCCAGCTCGGCCTTTCCTTCTGTCCGTTTTCCCAGGCGCAGGAGAGCAATCCCCAGGTCGTTTCGCACGTCCACATAGTCGGGATTGAGGGTGAGGGCCTTTTGAGCGGTTTCTACGGCTTTCTTGAGATTGCCGTCCCGGCAGGCGGAATCGTTCCCCTTGCATCGGTCGGCGAGTTGCGAATAGGCAACGCTCAGAGCCTTCATATAGAAGGAATTCTCGGGATCTTTCTTGAGTGCGGCCTGGATCTCCGGCAGGGCACGCTCGGGAAGGCCCTCCCTCAGCAGCCGGATCCCGGCGCCGAATCGTATCTCCGCGGCGGGATCCTGGGCGGAAACCGCGGCGGCGGCGAGGAGGACTGCGGCCATCCCTGGGCATCGTCTCAACATGAAAGCTCCTTTAACGCACGCCCCCAGGACTGCGGAGCATCCCTCACAGGGCGCTCTTGAGCTTGGGTCCGTCGCGGCGGGCCGCAACCGCAGCCACCCGGGCCTTGGCGGCCGTAAGCTCGCCCGAGCCCACCGCGCGGGCCATGGCGTCGACACATTGTGGATCGAACTTCTTGCCAGACAGAAACTGCAGGCGGGCGACGGCAGCCTCGAAGGTCATGGCCTTCGAGTACGGACGATCCGTGGTCATGGCGTCGAAGGCATCCGCGACGCTGACCAGCCGCCCCAGAAAGGGAATCTCGTCGCCTTTGAGACCGTCTGGATACCCGCTCCCATCGACGTTCTCGTGGTGCTGCAGGCCCGGGCCGGCCAGGGCCTTGAGCTTGGGAACCGCTTCGAGAATCTGCGCGCCCTTGGTCGGGTGCTGCTTCATGATCTCGTACTCGTCGTCCGTCAGGGCGGAGGGCTTTCTGAGAATCGAATCCTCAATCCCGATCTTGCCCACGTCGTGGATCAGGCCGGAGAGATGCACGTTGTCGACTTCGGCCTCGGACATGCCGAGTCCCGTGGCCACGACGCTCGAGTAGTAGGCGACGCGCTCCGAATGGCCGCGGGTGTAGGGATCCTTGGCGTCGATCGCATTGGCGAGCATCCGGACCGTGCCGATGAACAGTTCCCGGTTGGTGGCCGCGGCCTCGCGAATCTCCTCGATCGCCCTTTCGATGCGCTCGCCCATCACGTTGAAGGTGTCGGCGAGGACGCCCACCTCGTTGCGTGCGGTGACGTGAGCGCGCGTCTTGAAGTCGCCCCGGGCGAGTTGCAGGGCGGCATCGCGCAGGGTGCGGATGGGCCTCGTGATCTCGCCCGACAGCCAGAATCCAAGGCCCAGAGCGAGAAGGCTGACCACCCCCACCACCGCCGCGGAATTCCGCCGCATCGCATTGGCCCCCGCGTAGGCCTTGGCTTCGTCGATCTGCGCGATCACCCCCCAGCCCGAGTCGTCGGCCACCTTCATGTACGTGCCCAGCATGTGCCGGGGCGCCGCCGAGCCCTCACGGATCAGAAAGGGAAATGTGGCGGCCTGCCTCCCCCTCGACTGCACGAAATCGGCGACGATGTCGATGTTCTTCAGGTCCGTTCCGGTGGCTGCGAACTGAGGATCCGAGTGGGCCACAAGGCCTCCTTCCGAGTCCACCACGTAGACATCGAAGAGTTCCCCGTCCGCCGTCTGGCGGGTGAGGCGAACCACCGGCGCCAGTGTGGTAATGGCGATGACCACGGCGTGAACGGTTCCGTCCGGGGCCTTGACCGGCTCGGCCGAGACAATGACGGGTTCGGAGAGGGTGGTGGACCAGATGGGCGCAGTCATCGTGGCCTGGCCTTTCAGACCCACCAGGAAGGCGGCCTGAATCCTCTCGGCAAGGGCAGCTTCAGGCAGGGCGAGGCCGGACCTCGCGCCAAAGCCTCTTCGATCGACGACACTCACCGAAACTATCGAACTGGATGGGCTGGGATAGGCGTCCAGACTGCGCCTCGCGCCCAGGCTGTCGATCCGCTTCCTGTAGTCGGCGGGCGCGTCGATGCCTAGACTGGTGGCCAGACTCTGGAAAATGGCCTGCCGCGACGTGCGGAACTGGGCGATCCACTCGGAAAGATGCCGCACCTTCGACTGTTGGAGCGCTTTCTGGTCGAACTCGAGTTCGGTCCGCGCCTGGTTGACCAGATACCGGGAGGTCAGAACCAGGGGAAGGAATGCGGTCAGAAACAGCAGCCCCAGGAGGGAGCGGAGGATGGACCCGCGGGTCTTGCGCTCCTCCGGCCGTTTCAGGACTTCGATCGTCTGGTTGGAAGGCATCGAAGCGGGTCCCGGGCTCAGTGGCCCACGTTTACGACGTTCACCGTGCCCGTGGCGGGAACGAGCGCCGATCGACTGCCCAGAACCTCATGGACAATCACCTTGTTCTCCTTGCCCTTGAGGGAGAACTCACCCATGGCTCGAAGATTGAACTCCTCATGAACCGCATCGTACGTGTTCGGGCCGATGACGATGAGGCCGGGCTTGGCCACTGAGCTCTCCAGGCGGGAAGCGGTGTTCACGGTATCGCCGAGGACGGTGTATTCACGCTTGTTGATCGAGCCGATTTCACCGGCCACCGCCTTGCCGGAATTGATGCCGATGCGGATCTGAAGCAAAGGCCCGTTCTTCCTCTCGGCGTTGAACTCGGCCAGACGATTCCTCATTTCGATGGCGGTCCGGACCGCGCGGGCGGCGTGATCTGGCATGTCCAGGGGGGCGCCGAAGACGGCCATGATGGCGTCGCCGATGTACTTGTCCAGGGTTCCCTCGAACATGAAGATGGCATCCGTCATGCGCGAGAGGTAGTCGTTCAGGATCAGAGCGATCGCGGAAGGGGTGAGCTTCTCGGACATGCTCGTGAAACCCACGATGTCCGCGAACAGGACGGAAACCTCGCGAACTTCGGGCTCCCCCAGTTCGAAGCCCTGGGAGTCGGAAGTGGCGATGATGCGGCTCGCCACCTGGGGGGACAGGAACCGGCCCAGGCGCTCACGCTTCTTCTCTTCGAGAGCGATCTTCTCGTTGAGGCGGGCCCGTTCGATGGCCACCGCCGCGAAGTTCGCGAGGGCCGAGAGCAGGTCGAGGTCGTTTTCGGTGAAGGCATGAGTGAGGGCCGAAGTGTCGAGATGGATGATCCCGATCACTTCCTCACGGTTCCACAACGGGGCCACCATGGCGCTCCGAATCTGATTGATGCGGATCGAGTCGCCGGAACTGAAGCGAGCGTCGGCCAGCGCATCCGAGGTCAGGATGGCAACGCGGTCGGAGAGAACCCGCTGAGCGATGGTCTTGGAGATGGTGATCTTGCCGCGGTCATGTGATTTGTTGCGGTACTTCGTGACCTTCGCGGTGAGGGTGGTCGCGTCATTGTCGTCGCCCGCGAGCATGAGAAAGCCCCGCTCCGCGGGAATCGACTCGAACACGATATCCATGACCTGCTGAAGCACTTCCTCCACCGGCCGCGAGGCCACGAGGGTCTCGGCCACCCGGGTCAAGACCTTGAGGATCTTGTTCGCGCGTTCGATCTCGGCCTGAGCCGAGGGCGCCTGTCCGGGCTTGGCCGGCTTCGACTCGACGGCGAGGAGTTTCGAGAGGTCGCCAACGCTGCGAACGATGGTGCCCACCTCCTCGATGGGCTCGTCGTCGAACGCGACCCTGGCCTCGGCGGTCCGGCCGAACACCACGTCGAGGCTTCCGAGGGTGAATTTGTCTCCGTCGCGCAGCGGTGCCTGAGTGACGAGGGCGCCGTTGATCTTGGTCCCGTTCTTCGAGCCGAGGTCCATGATCCGAACCCCATTGGGGTCGGCGATCAGCTTCGCGTGCTGCCTCGAAATCCCGAAGTCCTTGAGAACCACCTCACAGTCGGGGGCCCTGCCGAGGATCAGTTCCCCGGTGGAGAATTCGTGGGTTTTTGGACCGGTCTCATCAGAATACTTGATGAAGTAGGCGGGCAAGCGTTCGTGGCTCCTCTGGCTAGGGCACTCAGTTCCTAGTGTACTTCCCTTTTCAGTCTGCGCAACATGAGGGCCTCTACTGCGTCCCGCGGCGAAACACCCTGCACCAGAACACCCCGGACTTCGTTGGCGACGGGAGTTTCGACCCCGGTCCGCTGGCCCAGCAAGCAGGCCGCCGATGCCGTCCGGAAGCCCTCCACCGTTCCCAAACTCTGGAGGACCGCCGCGGAGTCCTTCCCTTCGGCGACCAACCGGCCCAACTGAAAATTGCGGGACTGATTGGAACCGCAGGACAGGACGAGGTCGCCGAGACCGGCGAGGCCGGCCACGGTCTCCGCTCGCCCCCCGCAGGCGACCACGAGCCGGGAGATCTCCGCGAGACCGCGGGTGATGAGGGCGGCCCGGGTGTTCTCCCCGCACTTCAGGCCCACCACCATTCCCGCGGCGATGCCAATCACATTCTTCAAGGCCCCCGCCATTTCGGCGCCCAGGACATCGTCTGTCTCGTACACTCGCAGCCGCGGTCCCGAGAAGGCCGCCTGAACGTCCTGGGCGAGTCCGGCCACGGACGACGCGGCCACCATGGCCGTGGGCTGCGAGGACATGATCTCCCGGGCGAAGGAGGGGCCGGTCAGAACGCAAAACGCAGACCGAGGCGTCCTCCGTGCGGCGATCTGCGAGTGACTCTGCAGGGTCGATGGATCGATGCCCTTGGCCAGACAGACCAGGGGAAGGCCAACCCTCTTCTCCTCGATCATCGAGAGGGTTTGCGGGATGGCCAGGGAAGGGGTGGCGAGAACGGCGAGGTCTACCCGGTCGAGAACGCGATCCGGATCGTCGAAAGCCGCGAGCCCCGGTTCAAACCCGAGTCCGGAAAGCGCCTCGTGGTTAGAACCCAGCGAGATCTCAGCCGCTTTCCTGGCGCTCCTGGTCCAGATCACGACATCGTGAGAGAGGCGCTTCAGGTGAACGGCCATGGCCGTTCCAAAGGCCCCGGCTCCGAGAACCGCAATTCTCATTCCTTCCGTCCGACCCTGGGCTCAACACCCCTCAGGAGGCGTCCGATGTTGGCCCGGTGCTTCGCGACGACAAGGCATGCCGCGGCGAGTCCGGTGAGAGTCACAGCGAAACTGGCGCCGAGGAGGTACAAAGCGATGGGCAGGCTGAGGCTCGCGGCCATCGATGCCAGGGAGACGTGACGAAAGAGCACGAGAGTCACCCCGAAGACCCCGAGCGCGACCGAGAGAGCCTCCGGCCCGAGGGGCACGAAGAGCCCGGCCCCGGTGGCGACACCCTTGCCGCCGCGAAAACCGAGCCACACCGGAAACATGTGCCCGATCACGGCGAAGAGGCCCGCGAGACAGACTTCGGTTTCCGAAGGAGCGAATCCGCGCGCGAGAAGAACCGTAGCCGCCCCTTTCGATCCGTCGAGGAGCAGGGCGAGGAGGCCGGGCGCCTTCCCCGCCGATCTCATGACGTTGGTGGCGCCGACGTTGCCGCTTCCCACGGTTCGAACATCAGGGACCCCGCAGAGCCGGGCGATGAGGAAACTGAAGGGGATCGATCCGATACCGTAACCAAGCAGGGCGAGGAGGAACGGTCTCATCCTTCGAAACCCACGAGAGCCCGGCGGAGAATTTCGAGGGCGCTGTTCGACGCTTGCTGGAGGGTTCTCTCCCGATCGGCGGAGGGAAAAACCCGGCGCACGGTTCGCGCGCCCAGAACGCCTTCAAGGGCGAAGCACACGAGGCCCACGGGTTTGTCGGCCGTGCCGCCGGTCGGACCGGCGATGCCGGTGATGGCGATGGCGACGTCAGCGCCGGCCGCGGTCAAGGCTCCTCTCGCCATTTCGCGGGCCGTCTCCTCGGAAACCGCGCCATGCGCGCGCAGGGTCGCTTCACTCACACCGAGTTCGTCGATCTTGGCCCGGTCCGAGTAGGTCACGAAGGCCCGGTCGAGAAAAGCGGAGGCGCCGGCAATGGACACGAGCCTCGAGGTCACAAGACCCCCGGTGCAGGACTCCGCAAGCGCGAGCTTAAGACCGCGGCTCGAAAGCAGGTGGGCCACCACGCGCTCGATGGTCTCGCCGCGCTCGGTGAAGATCCGCGCGCCGAGGACGGCGCGAATCTTCGCGGCGAGGGCCTCCACCCGTTCTTCGGCCTCCGCCTCGTCCTTGCCGGTGGCGACCAGCTGCAACTCCACCTCCGATGCGCCTCCGAGGATGGTGGTCGCGGGATTCGAGAACGTCTTGTAGATCGGGGCCACCAGCTGCTCGACATCGCTCTCGCCCATCCCCGCGATCCGGATCACCCGCATCACGATCCGCTCGCCCGACGATCGTGCTTCGACCAAGGGCAGCACCTCGCGTTCGAAAAGGGGCAACATCTCCCGGGGAGGACCGGGAAGGAGCACCAGCACTCTTCCGTCACGCTCGATCATCTGGCCCGGCGCCGTCCCTTTGGCGTTCATGAGCAGGCGCCCGCCCTCGATGCGATCCGCCTGTTTCTCGTTGACGCTCGGCATCGCGCGCCCGAATTGCCGGAAGCGCTCCTTGAGCCAGTCGACATAGGAGGCTTCGCGGACGAGAGAAGCGCCGAGGGCCGCGGCCGCGCATTCACGAGTGAGGTCGTCCTCGGTCGGGCCCAGCCCGCCGGTCGCGATCACGAGATCCGCGCGCGACCAGGCCAGCTTGAATGAATCGGTCAAGGCTCGAGCGTCGTCGGCGATGGTCGTGCGCGCCACCACCGTGCAGCCTCGTTCGAGGAGGTAGCGGGTCATGGTCGCGGCGTTCGTCTCCTGCCGTCCCGGGACGAGGAGTTCGCTGCCCACGGCCAGAAGTTCGGCCCGCACTACCTGGACGTCGCCCACAAAAGGCCGCGGAGAACGAGATGCGCGTAGACGCCGGCCATCAAGTCATCCGCGACAATCCCCACCCCGCCCTTGAAGTTCTCGAACCTACGCGCGGGCGGCGGTTTCACCACGTCCATGACGCGGAACAGAACGAAACCGAGGATGAGAGACGTCATGGTCAGAGGAATCGCCACCATGGTCACCATCATCCCTGCGATCTCGTCGGCCACGATGAGGCCCGGATCCTTGAGTCCGGTCGACTTCGCCACGACGTCGGCCGCGATGATCGAAAGGACGGTCACCACCGCCACCGCCGCGATCTGGCCGGCGAGGCTCAGGGTCGACATCCCCCACACAAAGACGAGACCCACGGCACTCCCCGCCGTACCCGGTGCGAACGGGGAATAACCCGATCCGAAACCGGTGGCGAAGAGGAACGCGAGACGCTGCTTCAAGCTCATTGGCGTCATTCTCTCAGCCTGAGCCCGTGAATGGCCACCGCGCCCGCAAGACTGGAATGGCGGTTGATGTCACGCCAGGACGAGCAGGCTGGAGCCCCGGGCCGGGTCCGTGTCTGGACCCCCCTGGCTAAACGAAGGGCTGGAGCCCGGCGACACCGCAGTCGAATCGCCCGATTTCTGGAGCTCCGCTTCGCGGACCCCTCCAGCGCAAAGTCGCTGGCGCTGCTGAGAAACACCTTCAAGAACGGCCGATTCCGGGCACTTTTGGTGCGACGGTGGCTGAGCTTGTCGAAGCCACTTCCGGTCCCTTCGACAGGCTCAGGGACCGTTGGGCCGCGTTTCTTCCAACAGTCATGGACGCAGTCCGTGAACCGCCTCGTTTGTCACTCGGGCGATTCGAGCATCCCTAAGACTCGCCGGGCGGCAGCCCGGGGGGTCCCTGGGGGGGGCGGGTCCGTGTCTGGACCCCCCTGGCTAAACGATAGTCACGCGAGAATCAGTGGCTCGGTCGTGAAGAGCGCGCCGGTCCTTGTCCCAAAAAGCGGGCCAGATGCCGAGACCAAGAAGCCCAACGCTCAAGATCCCGAGGAGACCGCGGGCGAGGGAAGCGAGCGGACCAAGCGAGGAACCGTCATATCGCTTCACCTGAATGCCGCACGCGAGCTTCCCAGGAGTGGCGCCTGAGAGGCCGCCGAAGAAGAGCATGTAGGCGGCCGCGAGGACGAGCGCGAAGAGGGCCAGGCCAGGCCACGCCGGCCCAAGGGCCATGATCGAGGTGCGGGCGATACGGCTGGCAAAGTAGAAAGCGAGCATCGTCATACCCGACCAAAGCCCGACATCGATGAACGCGGCCTGCAGCCGGTCGTTGATCGACGCGGCGCGCGAACTGGCCGGGGAAAGGCCGCGCGATGGCGCCTTTGCCGGTTCCACATTGGTTCGGCTCGGCTCGACCAGCGGGAGATCGCTCACCAGGGATCGCGTGAGGGGAGGGCCCAGGACCAGACTCGGCCGCGGTCGATCCACCAGGCTTTGGCTCGGGAACTCGGAAACCCGCGACTGCGCGTTCGATGCCGGGTTCTCGATCTCGGAGGGCCGCAAGGGCCAATCGAGAGGGCCACCCGGACTCGGAGCATTCGCGAGCGGCACATCCAGGGCGGCGAGCAGATCGGGGGCCTTTGCCGCGGGGCGCGGATCCGCGTTCTCCAACTCCTCGACAAATTCATCGACGAGCAGTTCCTCCGCGGCCGATCGATAAGCAGGCGGCGTCTTCAGCGAAGATGTTTCGACGGTGATTTCGGAAGGAAGATTCTCGGAGACCGTGGCCGCGTCCTGCTTTTCCGGGAAGAGCGGCAACGCGTGCGTGCGCGCGTGCCGGCGTTTTCGAACCCGCTCGAGAACCTCCTGCCGCCAGGCGGCGTCGTCGGCACGACGGGGATTCTCGGCCGGACCGGGAAGCTCGGACGAACCAAGCGAAGCCGGTTCGGAGGACCCGCCGCTATCCCGTACCGCGCCGAAATCGGCCAGGTTCTGTGGAGTCACAAGGTGCGGCGCCAACGCAGACGCGCCGTGGGTCGGGGGGTTGACCAGAGCGTGGCAGGAACCGCAGCGGGCCTCCCCCGAAGACAGGGGCGCCGAGCAGGCAGGGCACTGCATCAAATTCGCGCCCATTCCCTGGTCCAAGGACGAGAGACAAACCGGCCTTTGTTCTTCACGGGGCGGTATCATAAGCCACAACTTGTTGTGTGGGAAGCCCCCCAGGGACCCGTTTTGTAGTGTTCGGGCCGAAAAAATCGATCTCCGGCTCGGCCCTTGTCCCGGCCGTGTTCCACCCCGAACCCTCGGGGGGAACGACCCCGCCGGATCGTCCTTATCCGCCGATCTGGAACATGGAGCGGTCCTCGGTGGACAGGCCTTCGTCGAGGCGATGGCCGGTAGGCTTCGCCGCCACGGCCCGCCCGAGAATCGCCGCCACCGCCTCGATTCCACCGCCGCCGCGAATCGCCTTCTTCACGTCCATCTCGTCGTCGTTCAAAAGGCACAAATGAAACCGGCCATCCGCGGTCAGGCGCATGCGATTACAGCCGCCGCAGTAGGGCTCGCTCACCGGAGAGATGAAACCCACCACGCCGCGACCGTGCTCGAACCGGAAATTCCGCGACTCGTCCGCGGCGTTGGTCACGGGAACGGGCAGAAGCGGGCCCAGCGCCTCCTCGATGCGGGCCCGGGTCTCCTTGGTGGGAACGTAGTTGGCGAGGGCCACATGGGACGGCTCGCCCCCTCCCAGGGGCATGAGTTCGATGAATCTCACGTGCCAGTCCCGATCGACCGCGCGGCGAACAAGGTCCACGACATCAAGCTCGTTGAAGTCCCGGGTGACAACGCAATTCAACTTGATGGGCCGGAAGCCCGCGTCCACGGCGGCCTCGATCCCGGCCTCGATCTCGTCCTTCGACGAGAAACGCATCAGGCGCTTCACCCGTTCGGGATCGAGGGTGTCGACATGAATGTTGAGTCGGTTCATGCCTGCGTCCCGCAGAGGCTTGGCCAGGCGCGGCAGCAGAATCGCGTTAGTGGTCATGGCGAGGTCGGCCACACCTTCGACCGCCGCGATCCTTCGCGTGATATCGACCAGATCCGAGCGCAGGGTCGGCTCACCCCCGGTCAGGCGAAACTTGTGAAAACCGACCGACACCGCGGCGCGCACGACCGTCTCGATCTCATCCGCCTGAAGCAGCTCGCCCGAGGGCGCGAAGGTGAGACCCTTCAAAGGCATGCAATAGACGCATCGGAGATTGCAGTGATCGGTCACGGAAATGCGAAGGTAGTTGATGGTCCGGCCGAACCGGTCCTTCAGGGCCGGACCGCCGCTTCCGCTGGGGTGAGGGATGCGCTTCATGGGTGGGCGCACCCGCCCGGACCTTCCAGCCACGACGAACCGTCGGCGTAGAACTCCTTCTTCCAGATCGGGGCCTTGTGCTTGAGGGTGTCGATCGCGAATCGGCAGGCTTCGAACGCCTCCTTGCGATGGGGCGCGGAGACCGCAACCGCGACGCTGGTCTCCCCAATCTCCATGCGGCCCAGGCGATGAACGATGCGCACCCTGGTCACGCCGAAACGTTCCTTCGTCTCGCGCGCGATGTCATCGAAGATGGAGACCACCATCTCCTCGTAGCCTTCGTACTCGAGGTAGAGCACAGCCTTTCCGTCGTTGTGATTCCGAACCACTCCGGTGAAGACGCACAGAGCACCGTCCTCGGCCTCGGCGCGCGACAGAGCCGCGACATCGATTGCATCGCGGACGACGCTCCTGACCATCGTTTCTAACAGCATGTGGGCTTCACAAACCTATCATCCCCCGACGCGCGGCGCCGGCCTAAAGCCTCACTGCCCGGCGACCGTGGGGCGCCTGCCGCGGCCAAGGGTCTCGACGGCACTAGACCCGGGGAGTGAGCTCCATCAGGAAGAGCATCGGCCATCCGAGGTATTTCTCGGCCCGGGGTGCCATGGCCACGAGTTCTTCCCCTGCGGAGAATTCCCTGAGGCGGCGAATCCTCAGGCCTGCGCCGAGTGCGGCCATCACATAGTCCGAGATCTGGTTCTCGACGCTTTGCGGCCGGACTTCCTCGCCCGTCCGCGGATCGCGAAACCGGGCCTGCACGCCCTTCAGCATCATGGCCGGATGCATGACCGAGACCACGATGAAGCCGTCGTCGCGGCAAACGCGATTCAGCTCCAGGAAGAACGTCGTGAGTTCTCGAACATGGTCGACGACCAGGCATGAAATCACGCGGTCGAAGGACTGAGACGCAAAAGGCAACGGAGCGGATGCGTCCTGGTGGATGAAACGAACGGCCGCGGCGCCGGGCTTCGCTCGGGCCTTTTCGAGCATCCCCGCGGAGAAATCGACGCCGGTCACGGACGCGCCCGAGTTCGCCAGTTCGACCGCATGGCGTCCCGTGCCACAACCCACATCGAGGACGGTCAGGCCGCGGACCTCCCCCAACGCACGCGCCATTTCAGGCCCCTCGAGCATGACCAGGGGGTTGGTTTCATCGTCGTAGATCTCGGACCAGCGGTCGTAGCCTTCCTGGGTAGAGACCACGCGGGAATCGGATGTCATCGGTTGTTTTCCATCACGCGGCGCCCGGGGGCCGGCTCTTCCGCCCCAGGTACCTTGGCACAGTGGCGGCGTACCTGAAGTAGGCGTCACCAAATCGTTCCGCCAGATACCTCTCCTCCGGCAGCACCGCGGTGTAATGGACGACGATGAGGGCGGACGCGGCCAGCAACACGATCCAAACGTTGTCGAAGACCAGGCCGAGGCTGCTTTGAAGGAGAGCCATGCCGATGTAAATGGGATTGCGGGAGAAGCGGTAGGGGCCCTGCGCGATGAGTTCCGGAGACGGCGTCCATGGCTGCGGCTCCTGGCCCGTGCGCCTGAACCAGCGCAGGGCTCCGAGAATCATGAACAGGCCGAAAAGAGCGAGAACGGACGCGAGGGCCAGATCCGCGGACCGGCCGAACGGAGCCGGAAGAGGCCGGATGAAGGCGCCCAGAAGCGCTCCCCCACCGATACCGACGAGGAAGACGAGGGGTGGCGGTACGCGCACCCTGGCCCCTCCACTCTTGTTCCGGGCCTCGGTCATGGTCTCTCCCCTCCCCTGCGGATCGCGTCTGCCGCCTTCTCTGATAACCGAGACTGCCTCAGTCAAAGGCGGACGTCAACACGCCCGGACACGCACCCCGACTAGGGTAGGGTCCGAACTGCCATGCACGACATGACCAAGGGCCCGGTTTCCGGCCACGTCTTGCGTCTTGCCAGCTTCATCGCCCTGTCCACGGCGTTCCAGACCCTGTACTTCCTGGCCGACCTCTATTTCGTGGGCAGGCTTGGAAAGGAGTCGGTGGCGGGGGTGAGCCTTGCCGGCACGGTGATGTTCATGGTGCTCGCCCTGACCCAGTCCCTCGGGGTCGGGGCGACATCGCTTACGGCTCAGGCCCTCGGGCGAAAGGACCGCGACCACGCGGAAAGGGTCTTCAATCAATCGCTGATTCTGTCGAGTGTCACCGGTCTGATCTTCGGCATCGTGTTCTTCACGCTTCGCAACGCCTACTGTGAGCGCCTCGCCGCCGACTCCGCGACCGCGGCCCAGGGCGAGCAGTATCTGAACTGGTTCATCCCCGCGATGTTCCTTCAGTTCCCGATGGTGGCCATGGGCGCCGCCCTTCGGGGCATGGGCGACATGAAGATTCCCACGATGATCCAGATCGGTACCCTGGTGATCAACATCGTCCTCGCCCCCACCCTGATGTTCGGCTGGGTCACCGGCCACCCCCTGGGCGTCGCGGGGACGGCGATCGCCTCTTTGGTCGCGGTCGGCGTCGGCTGTGTCGCCCTCACCGTGTACTTCAGACGCGCGGCCAGCCCGCTCAAGTTCCGGCGGGATCAGTGGGATCCTGAGTTCCGTCTCTGGTGGCAGATGCTGCGCATCGGCGTCCCGGCCGGGGGAGAGTTCGCCTTGATGTCGGTGTACGTCGTTCTGGTCTACGACATCATCCGTCCGTTCGGGGCCGCGGCGCAGGCCGGCTTCGGCATCGGAGCGCGGGTGATGCAGTCCTTGTTCCTCCCCACGGTCGCCATCGCCTTCGCCACCGGCCCGGTGGCCGGACAGAACTTCGGGGCGAGGCTCGGCGATCGGGTGCGCGGGGCCTTCTATTCGGGGGCGGCGATGAGTTCGGCGATCATGGTGGTCCTCACCATCTTGTGCCACATCGCCCCGGAGGCATTGCTGCGATTCTTCAACTCCGACCCGGAAGTGGTGGCCTACGGGGCCGAATACCTCAGGATCACCAGTTGGAACTTCCTGGCATCCGGCCTGGTGTTCGTGAGTTCGAGCGTGTTCCAGGGAATGGGAAACACCCTGCCTTCGCTCGCGACTTCGGCCTTGCGGCTGATCATCTTCGCGGCGCCTTCGTACGTGATGGCCCATCGACCAGGTTTCCAGCTTACGCACGTCTGGCTGATCGGAGTCGCGGCCGTGGCCGTGCAGTTCGTAGTGAACATGGCTCTGCTCCAGCGGGAGTTCAAAAGCCGCCTCGACTTCGGCGACGCCGTGACCCAACGGCCGGCAACCGCCCAGGCCTAGCCTGCGCCTGGTGGAGCAAGCCGCCCCGGATCAGACAGGCGTGTGCCTCCTGGCCGCGCCGCGCGACTCGGGATCCCACCCCGCCTCCATGGCCGAGCGAATGGCCCGCGACAAGACCTCGTTCCAGCGGTCGGTGTTCGGAATCCGATCGATGCCGAACACCGCGAAGTGCACATCGAGAATGAGTTCCCTGGTTCGTCCCGGCGTACGCCAGACCGAAACCGAAACACCTTTCAGCTCCTGCCGCCAGTCCAGAAAGATGGGATGACGTTTCTCCCAGACCAGATCGAGTCCATCGACGGTGATGGGATTCGGCTCGCTGACCCGCTTCTGGTCTCGCCCGCCTTTCATCGAGGGCGACTCGGGCGCAGATCAGCTGCCGCCGCCGACCTTGCGGATGGCCGAGGCGCGCTGGAATCCCTTGGTGTTGGCGCCGCCGCGGCCGCGTTGCTCGTGAAAGGTGGCCTTGTCGTGCGACTTGGGGCCGGGTTTCTGTTCGTCTTTCGCCGGCTCGACCGCGGGAGCGTTCTTCTCGGCCTCGGCGAGTGCGGCCGCCCGGGCTTCGCGCGCCGCCGTCTCGTCCTTGTCGAGGTGGCATTGCTTGTATTTCTTGCCCGAGCCGCAATGGCAGGGATCGTTTCGGCCCAGCGGTTTCTTTTGGGCGGTTGGTTTGTCCACGCTTCTTTGACCTCGGGTCTAGTCTATTCGACCCGCTTATCATCGCCCGCCATGGCTTCCCCAATCGCGCGCGGCGACGATGAGATTCGCATCCTCGCCACCAACCGCAAGGCGCTCCACGAATTCGAAGTCATCGAGAAGCACGAAGTGGGGATCGCGCTCAGGGGCACCGAGGTCAAAGCCTTCCGGGAAAACGGCTTCCAGTTCCGCGACAGCTACGTGGAGTATCGAAACGGCGAGCTCTTCCTCTCCGGAGCGTCGGTCGCTCCCTATTCCCACGGCAACCGGATGAACCACTCCGAAGAGAGGCAGCGCAAGCTGCTGATGCGCAAGAAAGACATCATGAAGATCGGAGCGAAGGTGACGGAGAAGGGCCTGACCCTGATTCCGCTGAAGGCCTACTTCAAGGGTGGACGCGTGAAGTTCGAAATCGGCCTGGCCCGGGGTCGCAAATCGCACGACAAACGCGAAGCCATCAAGAAGCGGGACATCGAGAAGGACGTGCGCCGGGAAATGGGAACGCGCCGAAGGTAGCGACCCCGCCAAGGCGTCTGCATCCGCGCGGCGGAGAGGACTTCCGTTGCCAACCGGCGTCCGACCCGAGTGGTCGGGATGAGGCACCCTTCGACAGGCTCAGGGACCGCAAGTCCCGAGCGTGCACCGCGCGCCCTCGCACCTTCGACAGGCTCAGTGGCCGCGAGCCTGGTCCGCACAACCGCGCGCCGTTGCCGGTTGGTCACGGAAGTCCCCGCAGCAGGGCGTAGAGCGCGCACTAAAAGCGCGACCCGAGCGAGGAGGGCCTGCAAATTAACCACCGCTTGCCGTGAGCGCATTGCTGGCCCGACGAGCGTCCCTGCGAAGGGGACTTCTCTGCCAACCGGCGTCCGACCCGCGCGATCGGCATGAGGCACCCTTCGACAGGCTCAGGGACCACAAGTCCCGAGCGCGCACCGCACGCCTTCGCCCCCTTCGACAGGCTCAGGGACCGCAAGCTCGGTCCGCACAACCGCGCGCCGTTGCCGGTTGGTCACCGGGAAGTCCCCGCAGCAGGGCGTAGAGCGCGCACTAAAAGCGCGACCCGAGCGAGGAGGGTCTGCAAGTTAACCACCGCTTGCCGTGAGCGCATTGCTGGCCCGACGAGCGTCCCTGCGAAGGGGACTTCTCTGCCAACCGGCGTCCGACCCGCGCGATCGGCATGAGACACCCTTCGACAGGCTCAGGGGCCGCAAGTCCCGAGCGCGCACCGCACGCCCTCGCCCCCTTCGACAGGCTCAGGGACCGCGAGCCTGGTCCGCACAACCGCGCGCCGTTGCCCCCTCGACCGGCTCAGGGAGCCGTCTGAAAAACAAAATGCGCGGAGGCTGCAGGGGCGGCTGCATCCTTCGCGCAGAACGGACTCTACGCAGGCCGAACCTTCAAGGGGGCACGATGGCTATTGATTCCCGCATCGAAGTTCCTCGTGCCTGCCCGACGTCGCGATAGCCGCGCTCCCTGGAACCACGAGGGCCACGGCTATAATCGGGCCTGCACCGGCTCCGCAATCCCCAGCGCCATCCGAAAGGACTGGTCAAGGGGGTCGCGCGAAAGCCGTCATCGCCCGCGTTTCCACTCCCGCCAGAGGGATCGCGGCTTTGATCTCAGGCCCCCGAAACACCCCGAAATGATCCACGTCGAAGGTTTGTCCAAGCGTTACGGCGCACGCGTTCTCTGGGAGAACGTGAACTGGCATGTCCGTAAGAACGATCGCATCGGGCTGTGCGGCCCGAACGGCGCGGGCAAATCGACCCTCCTCAAGATTCTCGCCGGCCTCGAGGAGTACGACTCCGGCCAGGTTCGAATGGCCACCGACCTCACCATTGGCTACCTTCCCCAGGACGGAATCGCCCACCAGGGACGCACCCTTCACGCCGAAGTGTCTCTCGCCTTCGCTCCCCTGCTGGCGTTGAAGGCCGAGCAGAACTCGATCGAAGCGACCCTCGAGCACGAAGACCCGGGCACCACCGAGGCGGAGCATCTGGCGCTCCTCGACCGGTACGCCGAGGTCATGGAACACTTCAAGCGGGCGGGCGGTTTCGAGATGGACATCCAGATCGCGAACGTCCTGCGCGGTCTCGGCTTCAAGCCCACCGACCATCAACGGCCGTGCGAGGAGTTCTCGGGGGGCTGGCAGATGCGGATCGCCCTCGCCAAACTCCTTCTCCAGCGACCCAACCTTCTCCTGATGGACGAGCCGACGAACCACCTCGACCTGCCGGCCTGCAACTGGCTCGAGGACTACCTGCACGACTACGAGGGCTCGGTGGTTCTCGTCTCCCACGACCGTTTCTTCCTTGATTCCGTGGTGAAACGCATCACTCAGGTCGAACTGCGGACGCTCACCGACTACCACGGCAACTATTCGAAATACCTCGTCGACTACCAGGCGAATCTCGAAAACCTGCTGGAGTCGCATCGCCGGCAGAGCGAGGAGATCGAGAAGACCGAGGCGTTCATCAACCGCTTCCGCTACCAGGCGACCAAGGCCCGGCAGGTTCAGAGCCGGATCAAGCAGCTCGACAAGGTCGAGCGCATCGAGATTCCGGCCCAGCGCCAGAAGATCCACTTCCATTTCCCCGAGGCGCCGAAGGCCGGCCGCGTGGTGCTCGACGTGAAGGATCTGTGCCGCGCCTACGGCTCGAACGTGATCCTCGACGGCGTCAGCTTCACGGTGGAGCGCGGGGATCGAATCGCCCTGGTGGGCCCCAACGGCGCGGGCAAATCGACCCTGATGCGCGTGCTCGCGGGAACGGACAAGCCGACGGCGGGCTCGATCACGCCGGGGCACCAGGTCGTCATGGACTACTTCGCCCAGAACCAGGCCGATATCCTCACCGGCTCGCAGACCGTGTACGAAGAGATGGCGGGGACAAGCCCCACCACCATGGTGCCCATGATCCGCTCGATCCTGGGCGGCTTCCTCTTCTCGGGCGACGACGCATACAAGAAGGTCGCCGTTCTCTCCGGGGGCGAGCGCAACCGTCTGGCCCTCGCCAAAATGCTGCTCAAGGCGAGCAACCTTCTCCTCCTCGACGAACCGACGAACCACCTCGACATCGACTCCAAGGACATTCTGCTGGAAGCCCTGGCCGCCTACACCGGCACCATCGTGTTCGTCTCGCACGACCGGCACTTCGTGGACCGGCTGGCCATGAAGGTGATCGACGTGGGCGAGGGCAAAGCCACGCTCTATCCCGGCGGATACGAGGACTTCCTCGACTGGAAAAAGCGGATCGAGGCGGGCGAGGTGGGGACGCCCATGAAGGCAAAGCCGAAGGCTCCGAGCCTCACCGAGGTGAAGACCGCGGTCGTGAAGGCGGTGGCCGTGGCCCCGCCTGGACTGCCGCAGAAGCCGCCTCCCGCGCCCCTGCCGGAGAAGCGTTCAAGCCCCGCCCCCTCAGGTACCACATCGAACCCGCTCGCCCCGCGTCTGCGCAAGCCTGACGCAGGAGACGCGAAGGCCGTCGCCGAAGCCGAACGCCAGGCGCGGATCGCCGCCGACCGGGCCGAGAAGAAGCGCAAGCAACGGCTGGACGAAATCGAAAAACGGATAGCCGAGAAAGAAGCGGCGGTGGGGGCGATCGAGAGCGAGATGTCCGCCCCCGGCTTCTTCGACGACCGCGCCCGGGCCGAGAAGGCCGCCAAAGACCGTGAGTCTTTGATGTGGGAAGTGAACGACCTCATGGGTCAATGGGAATTGATGCAGCAGGAACCGGTTTCAGCCTCGTAGGCGCCGCCCAACCGGTGGCCGATAATCTGAGTCGGTGCCCGAACTCCCCGACCTGACCGCATACGTGCAAGCGCTGGATCGCTTCGTCGTGGGCCGGACCATCCAGTCGGTTCGCCTGGTGACGCCGTTCCTGGTCCGCACCTGGGCCCCCCCACTGTCTTTGGCCCGCGGGGCACGCGTCCTTTCCGCCGAACGGATCGCGAAGCGGATTGTCATCGGAATCGAAGGCGAGGTGTTCCTGGTGATTCACCTCATGATCGCGGGCCGGTTCCACTGGAAGAAACGGGGTGCTTCAGCCTCGCGGCGCACGGTTCATCTGGCCCTCGACTTCGATCACGGCTCGCTCTTTCTTACCGAAGCGTCGACAAAGAAGCGCGCGTCGCTCTACGTGATTCAGGGGCGGCCGGGCCTCGCCGCCCACGATCCGGGAGGCATCGAGCCCCTGACCGCATCCCTCTCCGACTTCAAGGCGCGCCTCGTCGTCGAGAATCACACGGTCAAGCGGTCGCTCACCGACCCCCGGCTCTTCGCGGGAATCGGCAACGCCTACTCGGACGAGATCCTGCACCGGGCGAAACTCTCTCCCCTCACCTGGACGCAGAGGCTCTCGGACGACGAAATCGAACGGCTTCATCGAAGCACCGAGGCGACGCTGCGCGAATGGTGCGATCGTCTCAAGGAACAATGGGGAGAGAGGTTCCCGGAGAAGGTCACGGCCTTCCACCCCGGCATGGCGGTTCACGGCAAGGCGAAAAAGCCGTGCCCCGTCTGCGCGACTCCCATCCAGCGTATCGCCTACGCTGACAACGAGTGCAACTACTGCCCCACGTGCCAGACCAGGGGGAAACTCCTCGCCGACCGCGGTCTCTCCCGCCTGCTGCGCGGCGATTGGCCGAAGTCGATCGAGGAGTTGGAGGAGTGGAAGGCCGCGCGGAGGGTTTGACCCCCTCCTCCTTGACTCTGAGCCTCCCTCACGCCTACGCTTCTTTCATGGGTCTCAAAGGCATTCTCGAAAAGATGAAGCTGGTCGAGTCGGAGGAACCAACGGCCGAGACTCCGGTCGCCGGCATCCGGGCCGTGCCCTCATCCACACCGGCCCGAAAGCCCGGGGGTCTGCCGGCGCCTCCGCCTTCCATGAAGGACATAATTCATCGTGTGCCGCCGGCCCGGCTCGATGAACAGTCGCTTTCGGGCACGGACGACATCCCGGACTTCGCCTCCATTTACAAGGCGTCGGGAATCAAAGACCCGGGCCACGGATTCACCGCCTACAAGGTTCTCGAGATCCTCTCCTCGCCGGACTTCGCGGCCCTCGACGGAAAGGCCAAGGCCGCGGCACTTTCCGGCTTCCTGCGCATGAACCCCGCCGGGCCCGTGCCGATCGAGGATGTCATTGCGGACGCTCTCGCCCGCGACACCGCGCTCGACGGATTCGAAGGCTTTCTGCGCATGAAGCTCGAGGCCCGCAGCGCCGATCGGGAGAAGGAAAACGCCTCCCTCCAGGCCGGCATCGACGAACTCGCGAAGAAGAACCGCGAGAAGATCCAGGCGAACCTCGAGGCCATCGCGAAGGAGCAGGAACGCTTCGCGTCGTGGCAGGGCCGAAAGCGGATGGAGGAGCAGAAGCTCTTCGAGGCGGTGGGTCCCTTCGTCGAAGCGAATCCCGTTTCCGTCGGCAACGCCTCCCCCGGAAGCAAAGGGCCGGCCGCTTAAACCGCCTCGCTCTCAACCCTAACCGCGCAATCAAGGAGATATCCGCATGTTCGGTCGGCTCGCCAGACTCATCAAATCGTGGCTCGGTTTCTTCATCTCTTTCGGCGAGGACCCGGAGGTCATGCTCCAGGAATCCATCGAAGAGATGCGCAACACTCTTCCCAGGCTCAACCAGATCCTCGTCACCACCCGCGCCACCGTCATCCGCCTCGAGCAGGAGAAGGACGACATGGAGCGCAAGGAGAAGCAACTCACCGCCTCCATCCAGGCCGCACTCAAGGAGGGCAGCCCCGAAGCTCGCCGGATCGCCGAGGACGACGCCTCGACCCTGCAGCAGCTTCGGCTGGAGCTGACGGCGAGCCGCGAGCAGTTGATGGCCGCCTCGAACGGCTTCCAGAACGCCCAACTCACGGTCGACGACATCAAGGGCAAACTCAAGACCAAGATCGAGCAGTGCCGCCGCGCCATCCATGAATCCAAGAAGGCGGAGGTCCTCAAGAAGGCGTCCTCCGCGCTCGCCGAACTCGACACATATGGCACCGCGTCCACGGCCGAGAAGTATCTCGACGAGATCAAGCAGAAGGTGGCGGAGAGCAAGGCGTCGGTCGAGATCGCCACCGGAGGCCTCGACGTGGACCGGATCAAGCTGGAACGCAAGGCCCGTCAGATCCAGGCCCAGAGCGTGCTCGCCGAGTTCGAGGTGGAGATGGGCCTCAAGAAGCCCGACGCGATCGCGGTGGCGGCTCCCTTCCCCGAGGCGGCGCCCGGAACGCCGCAAAAGACACCGCAGACAGGTTCGTAAAAACCCCTCAGTGCTCGAGAAGTACCCTGTCCTCAAGCGGGCCCTCGCGAACCAGTACCAGGTCATCCTGGTGGCGGCCGCGGCCACTCTCGCCGTGGCCACCATCTCGCCCCTGCCCTTTCTCCTGCTTCTGGGCGGCGAGTTCATGGTCATGCCGTTCATGTTCGAACGGCTGAAGCGCCGGCTGGAGATAGAGAAGAAGTACGCGGCGCGACAGACCGAGACCCTTTCCCAGAACGAACGCTACGGCCAGCTCCATCCCGACCAGAAGCTGCGGTACGACGGTCTCAAGAAACTCTGCCGCCAGATTCAGGGCAACTATCAGGGACTCACCACCGCGAGCCAGGGGATCCTGGCCGAGTACACCGACAAGTTCGAAGCGATCCTGGCCACCTGCCTGCGCCGGTTGTGGCTGGTGCGCAAGTACGACTCGATGATCCACGCCTTCGACGTCGACAAGGTGAAGGCCGAAACGGAGAAGCTCAAGGAGTCCCTCGCCACCGAGGGTCTGGCTCCCCGGGTGGCCGAGGCGTGGAAACAGAACCTCGAGATCAAGGAGAAACTCCTGGCCGCGGTCGATCGCAACGTCGCGAATCGGGAGGCGCTTCTGGCCGAACTCGATTCGCTCGAGTCCTTGTTCCAGCTGCTCCTGCAGAAATCTCTCGCCGCCACCGACGCCCGCGCTTTCTCGGAAGAGATGGACAGCCTGCTCTCCCAGGCCGATCAGGATGCCGCGAGCGTTCAGGAGATGGAACAACTCCTCGGTTCCATGCCCGAACTGTCCGGGGTGCCTTCCATTTCCGAGGAGGTGGGCCGTCCGATGATGGAGACGCCCGAGGCGCTCCGGCCCCTCCTGAGCGGGAACAACCGCAACTCTCGTGAGCCGCGCCCGAACCGTCAAGACACCTTGAGACCCCCGAGGGGAGGAGAACGTTCGCGATGAGCACGGTCCCGCCGAAGTCGTTCGTCGACACCCTGCCCGGGTGGGCCGCGGAGCTGGTGCGCGCGCTTCAAGCCAAGCAGGCGAACACCTTCCTGATTCACGGCACCGTCGCCGATCTCGTCCCCGTGCGCTCAGCCGCCGGTCTGCGCTTCCTCTCCCTCGAGTCTTTCCTGCAGCAGGAACTCTTCACCGGCTGGCCCGCGCTCATCACCTACAACCGGGCCGAGGGGCTGGGCTTTTCGTCTCCGGAGGCGCGTGGCCACTTCCAGGAAAGAATGAAGAGTTACGACGCCGTGCATGGGACGTCGTATGCCCAGGCCCTGCCCCGCGACCCGGGGAACGCGTTTGCGCTCCTCGACTCGTACTTCCGCAGTTGCGCCATGGCCCAGCCGCCCCGGCCGGTGGTGATGATGCTTCCCTTCGCGGATACCGTGGTACCCGCGGGCGACGCGTCCTATCGGACCCCGGAAGACCGCGTGGTCCTCGTCTACCTGCGCAAGTGGTCGCAGGACCCGACGCTTCTGGCCAAGAACATCGTGGTGGTCCTGGTCACGGAGACTCTCGCGGAGATCGACCCCAAGCTGCTGCGCGCCAACGCGGCCCGGGAAGTCGAGATCGTTCGGCCGGATCAGCGCGGGCGACTTGAATATCTCGAGGCCGTGCGTCCCCCGGAGTGGTACACGAAGATGTGCGAACTGGAGCCGGTCCGCCTGGCCGAACTCACCGCGGGTATGACCCGGGTTCAACTCGGGCAGATTCTCGACGGCGCCGACGCTGCGGCCGCGAAGATCACGCGCGCCGAGGTCCGGCGCACCAAGAAGGAAGTGATCGAGACCGAGGGCCTCGGGCTGCTCGAATACATGGAACCCAAGTACGACCTGTCGATGGTGGCGGGTATGCCCGCGGTGAAGGAGCGCCTGCGGCGCGCCGCCCGCGCCATCGCGCGCGGCAATCCGGCGGCGGTGCCCATGGGCTATCTCATCTGCGGCCCGGTGGGCAGCGCCAAGACGTTCCTGGTCGAGTGTTTCTCGAACGAGATCGGCTTCCCCTGCGTGAAACTCAAGAACTTCAGGTCGATGTGGGTCGGCTCCACCGAAGCCAACCTCGAACGGATCCTGAAGATCCTGGCCTCTTTGACCCCGGTCGGCGTCATCATCGACGAGGCCGATGCCGCGCTCGGAAATCGCGACGCGAGCGGCGACTCCGGTACCCAGAACCGGGTCTTCGCCCAGATCGCCGCGTTCATGGGCGACACCCGCAATCGCGGAAAGATTCTCTGGTTCCTGATCACCTGCCGGCCCGATCTCCTCCCCATCGACTTGAAGCGCCAGGGCCGTGCCGAAGAGCACGTTCCGCTTTTCTATCCGGAGACCCCGGCCGAGTACGACGAGATCTACCGGGTGATGCTCAAGAAACTCGGCATCAAGACATCGGTCACCGATGTGTCGGCGGTGGCCAGTGAGAAGTCGTTGATGGGCCTGTCCGGATCCGACCTCGAAGCGGTGCTGGTGCGGGCGACCCTCGAAGCGGAGGCGGAGGGCGTATCGGAGATTTCGGCCGCGCACCTCACCAGGGTGTTCGCCGACTTCATTCCCCCCAACAACTCCCGCGAGCGAGAGATGCAGATTCTCTGCGCCGTTCTCGAATCGACCAGCCGCGAGCTTCTGCCCGAGCGTTATCGCGACATGGACCGGGGCGACATCCAGAGCCGAATCCAGGCCATCAAGATCGAACTGCGGCTCGCTTAGCCGCGGGAGGGCGCCCTACGTCACGGCCGCCGCCTTCGGTTTTCATAGGCCGCCCGCCAGGTGGGCCCGTAGTACGGGTGATCGAGAGCGATCCTCCAACACCGTTCGGCATGGAGCGCGGACCAGGCGCGGTAGTAGAACTTGGCGCCCGCAAGACAGACATCGAAGACCGGGGTGTTGAAGAACAGGCGCTTCAGGAACGACTGTCGGAGCACGTTCTCCACCAGCGACACCGTGTTGTGCCGCGCGGGCACGAAGGGCACTCGGTTCGCGACCGGGTCGAGGCCGCGAATCTCGATTCGGCTGAGGTCGTTCGTTCCCACTCCTCGATCCGCACACCGGGCCAGATGTCGGATCCCCCCGGGATCGAGTCCCATCGACAAGGCCTGAACCGTGTCCAGGGCCACCGGATCGCTCGAGCACAGAACCCGCTCGGCGATCCGCGGCGAGCCGGACTTCGGCCCATTGCCTTGGAGACCAATGGTCCCGTCCATCACCGCGAAGGCCGGACGAATCACCGCATTGAGGTCGGCGATGGCGTCATCGAGAACCAGATGCCACTCGTGACGGGTCTTGGGGAGACACCCCCACTGATTCTTGAGCGATCCTGTGAGTCCGGTCTTGGCATGGGTTTTCATCACCGGCACGGTGATCAGGACGGTGTCCCGGAGGATCTGGGGCACCTCGATCCTCTTGAGGACCACGTTCCGCGGCGCGTCGACCTGAACCGATCCTATGTTCCCCATGTTCACCCAGGTGGCGCCGGTCCGCTCACACACCTCAGCCATGAGACTCATCCGATGCGCCTTCTCGATGTCCTCCAGCACCTGGTCGCACTCGACCAGATAGATCCTGCCCACGTGGTCGCGAATGGCATCGATCAGGGTGGCCACGAAGAAGGGTGAGGTGATGGACCCCGGGATGAACATGTCCCAGCCCAGGTTGACCTTGAGCGAGACCGGAGCCCCCCTGGGCACGAAGCGCTTCCACTCCGCCGCCTCGAGCGCGCGGCGCAGGCCGGCCGGCAGGTCGGTCGGAACCGCCTCAATCGCCACGATGGGTCGCGGTGGAGTCATCGCGCGAATCTTCTCGCTTTAAGGGCGAGATCGCCTTGGAGCCCCCGGTCCGCCAGAATGACGTCCGCGGTTTCGAGGCCGGAAAGAAGAGCGGTTCCGGTCGAGACCACCGATGGAAAGGTCCGGTAGTTGCCGGCGAAGTAGACGTTCCCGAAACGCGTGGAGCGCGGAGGCGGATTGCGGAAACCGCGGGTGAAGACCGGCGAATACATGGGCACCCGCGCGATGTTCGTCCAGTAGGGGTCGAGAGCGAAACCAAAGATGGCGCGGAAGTCTTCGAGATAGCCGCTCAGGAGTTCGTCATCGGACTGTTTGAAGAATGGCCGGGACCGGCTGTTGAGATGGGTCACAAAGTTGACGCAGGAATCTCCGGGGGCGCCGATACTCGGGTTGAGCGAATTGAGAAGGAAGATCCCGCAGGCCGCCCGATCCAGAGAAGCGAGATTCATCCAATAGAAATCGGGCGAGACCTTCTTCTTCGAAGCGCAGATCACCGAAACGAGGGCGGTGTAGCGGATCTGGGCCAGGTGGGGCGTCGTCTCCTCCGGGGCCAGGCCCATATACGTCTCGGCCGGCATGGTGCTGATCACGAGGTCGGCGTCGATCGTCCCGCCGTCCGACAGCGCCACCGAGTGAACCCGATCCTCCGACCTCATCAGCCGGACCACCGTGGTCTCGGTCCTTATGTGAACGCCTTTGTCCGCCACGAGTTTCGTGACTCCCTCACACAGGACTTTGGTCCAGTTGGCGCCCGGGATGTAGCCGAGGGGGGCGGAGCCTTCGCGATGATGGAGCCGCGCGCCCAGCCAGGCGCCGCTCACCGCCTCGCACGGCAGTTCGAACTTGAGCCGGGTCAGCGGCTCGAAGAGCGCCTCGCGCACTCCGGGCCCGGACCAGGAATCGAGCAGGTCGACGGCACTCTTGTCCTCCCAGTCGGACCAGTCGCTCTTGGCGAAAGCCCGGGCCATCATCAGGGCGAAGCGCGCCTTGTCCGCGAAGGACATGGGAAAGGCCAGAAAATCGAAGGGGTTCGCAAGGTCGAAGAGCCGCTCCTTCACGCGGAAAAGCATTCGAATGCGACGCCACTCGACCCTGGGCAGGGCCCCGATGAGGTCGAGAAAGAACAACAGCGTCCGGTCACGGTGCAGGATGTGGTGGTATCCAAGGGGATAGAAACGGCCATCCCTCTCGAAACTCGAGGCGAGCCCGCCGAGCGTCGCCCCGCGCTCGATCACGGTGACGTCGAAAGCCTGGGTGCGCGCGAGGGCAAACGCGACCGAAACGCCGGAAAGGCCTCCGCCCAGCACGACGGCACGGGGGAGAGCGGCTTCGCTGGTCAAGAGAAGCCCGGGACTCTACTGTTCAGCGGGAGGCTTAGGAGGGCCGGGAAAAGCTGAGGGTCGCCATGTGTTTGTCGCCGTTCTTCAAGACCACGGTGATCAGGAGGTTCGATCCGGTCGACGATTGGGGCGGAACCTTGAAGCTCGCGACGGTCACGGAGGTCTTCGGTTCCACCTTCTTGACCAGAAGGTTCGTGACCAGAGCCACCCCGTTGCCCGTCACCTTGATCGCGGCCACGCTGATCTTCTTGGTCCCCACGTTCGTCAGCTTGACCTGGGCATCGAAGGCCTCGCCCTCGGGCACCGTCTGGGGCAAGCCCTCCACCCCGAACGTTCCGTCGAATCGGGCGCCCACGAGCCTGAACTGAACATCGAAGCCCTGGGGGCCCTTTCGCTTCTGGGCCGCATCGCCTTGCCAGCGACTCACCCGCGCGGTCAGCTGCGCTCCTTCGGCGGGGGCCTGAGCGAGCGGAGCCGCAGACGGCGCGGGCGACGCCACCGCGATCGTGCCGCTCACCGCGAGTGCCCATGCCGCACGCCTGGACACGAAACTGTTCATTCGAGAATTGCTCATACCTGCCTCCGCCTGGGTCGAGCAGGATATCACCGGGCTCAATTCTCGTAGCGCGGCTAGGAAGGAGCGTAGAGCAAGTCGAGCAACTGCCGTTCGACCGCGCGAAACTCGGTCGATGATTTGAGGGAGATCTCGCGATGCTCGAAGACCGGGACGTTGATCCGATGGAGGATCCTCGCGGGCCGCGCGGACAGAACGTAGACCGTGTCGGCAAGGTACACCGCTTCCGAGACATCGTGAGTGATGAAGATCGTGGTGTTGTCTTCGGCGCGGGCGATGTCCAGCAACAACCCCTGCATGCCCCAACGGGTCTGGGGATCGAGAGCGCCGAAAGGTTCGTCCATCAACACCAGCCGGGGCTGATTGATGAGGGTGCGGGCGAGAGCGACGCGCTGCTTCATCCCGCCCGAGAGGTCCTTCGGGTATCGATTGGCGAAGTCCGCAAGGTCGACCGCTTTCAGGTATTTGTTCGCGCGTTCCGTCCGGTCCTTCGCCTGAACGCCTCGGAGGCGCAGGCCATACTCCACGTTTTCCCGCACGGTCAGCCAGCCGAATGACGTGTAGGCCTGGAACACCATGCCGCGGTCGCGGCCCACGCCGGTGACGAGTTCGCCGTCGACATGGACCGTGCCCTTGGTGGGCGCCATCAGGCCGGCCACCGCCTTCAGGATCGTGGACTTCCCGCAACCCGAGGGACCGAGGAACACCACGATTTCCCCCACTCCGGGACGGTCTTCGATCTCGAAGGAAACGTCGCGGACCGCCTCGGTCTTCTGACCGTCGCGGCCGATGTAGGTCACGCACACCCCCGACAGACGGAGCTTGGGCGCTTTCGCCTTCAGCTCGGGCCGATAGGTCGCCTGCGCGGTCCCTTCACCTACCGTGAGAGCTATGGTGCCGGGCTCGCCGGCCTGGGGAACCGCGCCTTGATGGGCCTGCTCTTTCGCGGTCACGAAGCCTTCTCCTTCCACCGGAAGGCGACATTCCAGAAGAGGCGAATGGCCCCATCGGTGATGAGACCGATGCCGCCGATTACGAACAGGCCCGCAAACGACCACGAGGCCTTCTGATGGGTGCGCGCCAGTTCGACCATGTAGCCGAGACCATGTTCGGGATTGACCGCTTCGGCGAGGATGACGTATGTCCACGAGATCGCGTTCATGACCCGGAACGAGTCGCAGATCTCCGGCAACGCGGCCGGGACAAGCACGGTTCGGATCACCTGAAACTTCGAGGCGCCGAGGGTGAGCGCGGTCTGAACCAGTTCCTCCGGCACCGCGCGAACCGCCGTCACCACCACCGGAAGCAGGTACACGAACACGCCCAGAAAGAGGAAGGCGATCTTCTGCTTTTCGTAGATGCCGAACCACAGGATGAGGAGAGGAATGAACGCGGAGATGGGCATGTAGCGCAGGGGCGACACCACCGGTTCGAAGAGCCGGTTCACCGCTTCGAACGAACCCATCAGCACGCCGAGGGGCAGGGCGAGAGCCGAGGCCAGAAGGAAGGCCGTGCCGATGCGCCGGGACGAAACCAGGATGGCGCGCCACAGGTCGTGTTCGATGAAGAGCTGAAGAATTCCGCGCAGGACTTCGGTGGGCGAGGGCAGGAAGTCGGGGGGCGCGAAGCCCCCGTACGACAGCCCGCACCACGCGCCGAACAGGATCACCGGCGAGACCAGCCCCAGGGCGAACGATGTGCCCTGGGACAGGTTTGTCCGCAGGCCGAAGAGATCTCGTGCCATCTCAATTCAAACCAAGGTCGCCGCGACTTCGCGGCTACTGGGCCAGAATGACCTTGATTTCCGTGCGCCGGTTGAGTTGCCGCCCCGCTTCGCTGTCGTTGCTCGCCACCGGCTGAGAGGAGCCGCGACCGATGGTCTGAAAGCGCGCGGCCTCGATGTTGGGAAAATTCTTCAGGATGTAGGTCCTCACAGCCAGGGCGCGCCGCTCCGAAAGCGTCATGTTGGCGGAGGCCGCACCCGTCGAGTCCGTATTCCCTTCGACGCGGAGGTAGGTGGCCCCGAACGAGGTCATGGTGTCGCCCAAGGCATCGAGGACGAAGAACGAGCCCGGCATGATCTGATCGGACCCGGGGGTGAAGTGGATGTCGATCTGCTTGTTGATGATCGCGCGATCCTGCGAAGACGGCGCCTTGGCCGGGACCTTCGCCTCTTCGACCTTCTCTCCCGGATAGGCCGGAGCCAGCGCGGAGATGAAACGGGTGTCGGCCCAGTCCCTGGCGTTGACGGCGCGGGTCACGAGGCCCTTCTTCCGCCAGATTACGAAAGCGGTGTCGAAGAGAGTCTCGTAGTGGGCGCGACCGCCGGTGAGGCCATAGAACTGCGCATTGTCGGCGAAGGCGGTGAGCTTGAGCCCGGAGAGCATGCCCGACACCGTCTCGTTGTCGAGCTTCAGCGCCTTCCCCACCACCGCGTAAGAGGTCGCGGGATCCTTGCGCATCATCTCGATGCCTTCGAACCAGCCGTGGACGAAGTCGCGCACGGTCTCGGGAGCGGAGTCGATGATGTCCTGCCGCGCGACCAGGGTATCCGCGATGATGTTGCTGGCCGCGGTCGTGGAGACGAGGACATGCGCCTCGGCTTCACGCGCGGTCACGGCGCCTGAAAGATCCGGCTCCCAGGTCACGGCCGCGTCGACCTGCTTGGCCTTGAACATCGCGGCCGCCGCGGGAGCGTCCTGGGTGAAGATGATGCCCTTCTCGACGGCCGCCCGATCCTGCGGGGACAGGCCCGACTGCGAGAGAAGGTACAGCAGGAGGAAGTGCGAGGGCGTGAACTGGGTGCACGAGATCTTTCGGCCCTTCAGGTCTTCGATCGACTTGATGGAATTGAGCGAGACGATGCCGTCACCGCCGCGGGACCAGTCCTGCATGATGATGGACCGTGCCTTCTGATTCTGCTCGGCCAGGATCGAGGCCTCGCGCGCCCAGTTGTCGACGGTGTTCCACATGATGTCCACATCGCCGTTGCGAAAAGCCGCGAGTTTCGCCGCCGGATCCTCGAGGAGGACGAACTTCACATCGAGACCGAACTGCTTCTTGTAGAGGGAGGCCGCGGAGGCGTCCAGGCCGCCATTCGCAACGATGCCGGGCGCGTGGCCGGCCCAGGTGTTGATCGCTACCACCAGCGGACGAGAGAGCTTGCCCGCGGTGGCGAGCACCCCCGCCGTGACTCCGCTCGATCCGGCGTTGCGGCCCGGATCGGCCGGCGCATCCCGAAGGGCGCCGAAGTCGTCGGGGTTCGTGGCGCTCTCAGCCGGGGCCGCCTCTTTCCCGCCGGTCGCCCATTTGCGAATGTCGGCCCCGAAGTTCCGGAACCCGAAGTAGATGATGGTGAGCCCCAGCAGCACCATGATGAGCTTGCCCAGTGGTGTGATCTTCATTGTTTCGCCTCCGTGGTGTTTGGACGACGAGACTCTATCGCAGGGGCGACCCCGTGTCCGAGATCGCTCCACCCTTTCTTAGGTATTGCCTGCCCGTCGCGGGCGGTTTGAACTCAGAGAGCGCCCGGCCGTCCGAAGAGGTATCCCTGCATGAGATCGCAGTGCAGGGCCGCGAGCGTATTGCGCTCTCCTTCGGTCTCGACCCCTTCGACGATGCACTTGATTCCCAGGCGCCGGGTGAGTTCGACCAGGGAGCCCACGATGTTCCGATTTGTCGGCTTGGTGTCGACGTCGCGGATGAGCGCCTTGTCCACCTTCACGAACTGGGGGTCCATCAGAACCAGGCTCGACAGGCCAGCGTAGCCCCCGCCCAGATCGTCGAGGGCAAAGCGATACCCTTGCCCTCGCAGGACGCTCGAGCGTCTGCGCACTTCGGGCAGATCGCTGATGGGAGCCCTTTCCGTCACCTCCAGGACCACGCGGTGGGCGAACTCGGCAAGGTCGTCCCCGCCTTCGACCAGAGGGCCCAGCAGCTCCTCCACGTCGACGTTGACGAACAGGGTCACATGCTTGTTTCGGCGAAGGCTGCCGGAGGCGCGATTGTGGACCACACGGCCCAGTTCGCCGATTTGGCCCACCGCCCCGGCGAGGCGCAACAGTTCCCGAGGATCGCTGACTTGCGCCTCGCCATTTCGGGCCAGCGCCTCAAAAGCGAACGGGGGCGCGCCGGGACGGGAAAGCCAGACGATCGGCTGGAAGACCAGCCACAAGGAATCGAGGGCGCGCTCAAAGAGGGCTCTTCGGTCCCGGGTCGCAAGCGTTTTCCAGGATCCCGTCTGGTCGGCCGGCGCAGCTTCGCGGGCCTGAACCGGACGAGGCAGGAACTCGGCGGGGCTGGAGACGGTAGGTTCGAGGGGCGGCATGGGAGGCTCGTACTGTATACATACGCTACCCGTTTTGAGTCAAACTATTTCTCGGATTTTTCTTCGGCTTCCCCGCCGGCCTCGTCCCCTCCCAGGGTGCGGAGACCTTCGGGGAGGGAGGCCCTGTCGGTGGCGGCCGCCGATCGCATGAGTTGACGGAACGATTCCACCTGCTCGGCATCGAGGGCGCGGAAGTCATGAAGCGAATCGCCGAAGGTCTGATAGGGCTCCGCCTCCGAGGGTTCGATCGAGGCGCGAATCCGGCTTCCCCGAATGCTTCGCACCACAAGGCGGACGCCGAAGCCGATGACGGCCAGGCGAAATCGAAATCGCTCCTGATAGCTGTTCAGAAGCTCGTGGAGCCACCGGGCGATCATGGCCAGGGATCGCGTCTCCGCGAGCTTGAACTGTGCCGGGGCCACGGGAGGCACGGGAACGATGGCTTCGGCCATTCGAGCGTAAACGGAGAGGGCGCGCAGCCGCCGGTGGCGGTCTTCGGCCGCCTCTTCGATGGTGTCAGCGGCGATCGCGAGCAGGCGAACCGCCTCGTCATAGGAGAGGGAGGCCTTGCGCGTCAGGGCCAGACCATAGGCGTGGCTCGCTATCTCCGTGTCCTCGGCCAGACGGCTTCGGAGGGCCTCCGTGGCCTTCTCCGCGCGCCCTGAGAGGACGAAACCCCAGCGCTTGAGGGCGCGGGTTCGGTCGAACCGGCCAAAGACCAGCACCACGACGGCCGCGGCGACGGCCGCGAGGATGACCGGGGTCACTGCGGGCTCAGTCTTTCCGCCAGGCGGCGTAGGCCAGGTATGCAACCATGACATCGTAGGCCGCGGCATTCGCCAGGTTCACTTCAGGAACTACCCCCCAGCCCTGGCGCCGGATGATGTCCACAAGGATGACGAACACAACCTGATAGGGAACGTACGCCATAACGATCGCCTTCGTGAAAGCGGCAACCGGTATCTGGTACCAGACGATCAACAGCGAAACGCAGGTGAGGCACCAGACGCCCGCCGTGGTGACCGAAGGCTGATAGCGCCAGAACTCCGAATACGCGGCCTGCGGGGTGAGAAGGAAGACGGCCGACGTGGAGACCAGGACCAGCCCCCCGAGGACCTTTCGAGCGCTGTCGGCAATGCCTCGAAACGCCGAAAACACCCGGAACGACAATTCGACAGACATGCCGAACAGAAGGGAGTCGTAGATGCCCTGCTTGGCCAAAAACGCGGCCGGCGTATAGCGGTTGGGAAAGAGTAGAAAAAAAGCCGTGAACCCTACCGAAGCAGCCATCAGCACCGAAAAGGAAACGCACGCCGTCGTCTTCCGCCTCCCGACAATCCCTAGAACCGCGGCGCCAGCGAGCCCGAGTCCAAGAAACGCAAGTGCTCGATGCATCCGTGGGCCGGTCCCCGCAGGGTCAGGCGGTCAAAGGCTTCGCCAGCCGCGGCACCTTCTTGCGCGCGATCCCAAACGCGGCGAGACGCATATAAAGCGTCCGTCTGGTGACCCCCAGTTCGCGAGAGACCCTGGCGATGTTCCAGTCGTTCTCTTCCAGGATACGGAGGATGTTGACGCGGTTGGCGTCGGCTCGATTGACGCTTTGAGCGCGGCTCGGGACAGTCTCGCCGAGGGCGCCCACCGCCTTGGCCATTCCCAGCAGAAACGGGCGCAGTTCCTTCGCGTCCGCAGTACGCGGGTTCTCCAGATACACCCAGCCCAGGCGCGAATCACCGTCGCCCGTCACGGTGGCCAGAGCGAACCCGGGCGCCGAGACCACCTCGCCTTTGGCCAGCCGGGCGCGATGGTCCTGGAAGCGAATGGGCAGGCTCCCAAGACCAGCCAAAGACAGCCGGTACGAAAGGAACACACTCGCGTTGTCGCCCTGGGGCACGAGGACCGCCCCGCCTTCGGCTCCGGCGACATCGCACATCTTCGCCAACAAACGATCGGCGGACCGGCGAGGGTCGTCGGCCACCAAGCTTTCAATCATTGATCCAAGTGAGTTCATAGGGCCGCAAGTCTGTCAAGAAAGGCTGGGAAAGACAAGACCTGAGTGTATACATACTGTATAGTGTCGTCAGTCGCCCGTTCTCCGCCCTCCAACACAGGGCACATCAAAAAAAGGGAAATCAAAGTCATGCGAATCTTCTGGTCGATCTTCTTTCTTGGCTCACTCCTGCTCGTTGGCTTCGATGTCACAGAGCGGCGACAACTCGGCAACAGACCCCAGGCTTCCCCGGCGATAGCCGGAGACCCTTTGGGATTTCCAACACCAAACCAATAGGCAGATCGGCGGGGCTGGCCACGCCGTGCGCCGGACCCGCCATCTTGTTGTCATCACGTCCCGCGGAGATTAGTGTTGCGCTTCGTTGCGGGAGACCGCAGCACTTCTTTCCCTGGGGATTTTGATGACGACCACCGACGTAGACCAGCTTTCCGTAAATACCATCCGCACCCTGTCCATGGACGCGGTGCAACAGGCGAACTCCGGCCACCCGGGCACCCCCATGGCGATGGCGCCCGTCGCTTACACGCTCTGGCAGCGGCATCTGCGCTTCGATCCGAACCATCCAATCTGGCCGGACCGGGATCGTTTCGTTCTCTCGATGGGCCACGCTTCGATGCTGCTCTACTCGCTCCTGCATCTGGCGGGGGTGAAGGCGGTCAATCCAAAATACGAGACCCTGGGCGACCTGTCGGTGCCGCTCGACGACATCAAGCGGTTCCGCCAGCTCGACAGCCGTTGCCCCGGCCACCCGGAGTACCGCTGGACCTCGGGCATCGAAACGACGACCGGCCCGCTCGGGCAGGGCGTGGCCACCAGCGTCGGCATGGCCATCGCTTCGAAGTGGCTGGCCTCCCGCTACAACAAACCCGGCTTCGAGATGTTCACCCACCGCGTCTATGCCATGGCGGGCGATGGTTGCATGATGGAAGGCATCTCTCACGAGGCGGCGTCCCTCGCCGGCCACCTCCAACTCGACAACCTCTGCTGGATCTACGACAACAACAAGATCACCATCGAAGGCCACACCCACCTCGCCTTCAGCGAGGATGTGGCCACCCGCTTCATGGCCTACGGATGGAACGTAACCCGGGTGGGCGACGCCAACGATCTCGACATGCTCGATCGCGCCTACCAGAACGCGAAGCAGACACAGGGGCGTCCGACCCTCATCATCGTGGACTCCCACATCGGCTACGGCGCTCCGACCAAGCAGGATTCGCACTCCGCTCACGGCGAACCGCTCGGGGCCGCGGAGATCAAGGGCACCAAGCGCTTCTACGGCTGGCCCGAGGACGCGCAGTTCCTGGTTCCCCCCGAAGTCCCGGAGCACTTCGCCAGGAATATGGGCGCCCGCGGCGGCTCGCTCCGCAACGACTGGATCGCAAAACTGGCGGAGTACCGCAAAGCCAACCCGGGCCTCGCCGACGAACTCGACCGCATGCAGAAGCGGCAACTGCCGGAGGGCTGGGACAAGAACATACCGGTGTTCCCCACCGACGCCAAGGGCCTGGCCGGCCGCGATGCCTCCCAGAAGGTCCTGAACGCGCTGGCCCAGAGCGTGCCCTGGCTGCTGGGCGGCTCGGCTGATCTGGCCCCCTCCACCAAGACGCGGCTCACCTTCGAGGGCGCCGGCGACTTCCTCGCCGATTCCTATGGCGGCAGGAACTTCCACTTCGGCATTCGCGAACACGCGATGGGCGCGATCATGAACGGCCTGTCGCTCTCCAAGGTCCGGCCCTACGGCTCGGGCTTCCTGATCTTCAGCGACTACGGGCGCGCTCCCATTCGGCTCGCCGCGATCATGGAAATCCCGGTCATCTACGTGTTCACGCACGATTCCATCGGGGTGGGCGAAGATGGCCCGACCCACCAGCCGGTCGAACAGGTGCTCTCCCTGCGCGCCATCCCCGGCCTCATCACCATCCGTCCGGCCGACTCGAACGAGGTCGCGGAAGCGTGGCGATTCCTGATGCCCCAGAAGCACGAGCCGGTGGCTCTGATCCTCACCCGGCAGGCCTTGCCCACCCTGGATCGCACGAAGTACGCAGCGGCCAGCGGATTGGCGAAGGGCGCTTACGTTCTTGCCGATGCTCCGGGCGGAAAGCCCGACGTCATCCTGATCGGCACGGGCAGCGAGGTTTCACTGTGCCTGCAGGCCTACGAGCAGCTCGCGAAGGATGGAGTCAAGAGCCGGGTGGTGAGCATGCCGTCGTGGGAACTCTTCGAGCATCAGTCTCAGGATTACCGCGATCAGGTTCTGCCGCCCTCGATCACCGCGCGCATTTCCGTGGAATTCGGCACGACCCTGGGGTGGAGCCAGTATGTCGGCACGAAGGGCCAGGCCATCGGAATGAAGACCTTCGGCGCCTCGGCGCCCCTTCAGGAGTTGCAGAAGAAGTTCGGCTTCCGGATCGAGGACGTGGTCGCCGCGGCCAAGGCGCAGGTTTCGGGAGCGAAGGGCTGATGCGCATCGTCGTCGGATCCGATCACGCGGGCTTCCTCCTCAAACAGGAGATCGCGGAAGCGCTTCGCAAAGAGGGCCATGACGTGGTCGATGTGGGCACCCACTCGACCGCCCCGGTCGACTATCCGGACTCGGCCGCCGCGGTCGGGCGCGCGGTGACCGAGGGAAGGGCCGAACGGGGCGTCTTGATCTGCGGCAGCGGGGTGGGCGCATCGGTCGCCGCGAACAAGGTCAAGGGCGTGCGGGCGGCCATCTGCCACGACACCTATTCCGCGCACCAGGGCGTCGAGCACGACGACATGAACGTTCTGGTCCTGGGGGGAAGGATCGTCGGCCCCGCACTTGCCGGTGAGCTTGTCCGAGCGTTCGTGGGCGCACGGTATACCGCCGAGGAGCGGCACGCGCGGAGGCTCGCCAAGGTCACGGCCCTCGACAACCGATAGAAGCGCGGGCCCCGCCACTCGCCCCGGGCACGAGCAGAGCCAGCCGGCCCAAGGAGGCGGGACGTCGGGGGCGAGTTTCTCGTGCCGTGGTTGGGGAAAGGCCGCTAGAATCCAGAGCCAACACAGTCGACTATTCGACGGAGGCTTCAAGAACATGCGTCACGCCCTATCCATCCTCATTCTGCTGGCCGGCTCAACGGCGAGCCCGGCGCTCGACAAGGCCGCAGACCAGAAGAAGGCCCAGCAGGAAATCCAGGGCCTCCTGGCCCGCCTCACCGCTGCCGAGAACGCCGGCGATGCGGCGGCGGCGGCTCAGTGCTACGAGAGCGACGGTTTGCTGTTGCCCTCATCGGGCGAGCCCGTGAGGGGTCGAGAGGACATTACCAGGCGTTACGCCGCGATATTTGCCGGAAAGACCCCTCGGTCGCCGCTCGAGTCCGAGGAGCTTTGGGTGTTGGACGACCTGGCGGTCAGTCGCGGAGCCACAAAGGGGCCCGCACCTCGCCGAACCGTGCGGAACCGCTACGTGATGACCCTCAAGCGTCACGGCGACGCGTGGGAGATTCACAGCCTCGTCTGGAACGCCGCGACCGCCGCCCTGAAGTAGTCCCCGAGGCCCGGGTCGCCCCGCGTCCCGCCCCCGGTTTCCTAGCGAATCTCAAAGCCGTAGGGAAGACGAGCCCACACCGTCCGCGACTGCTTCACAACCCTCGCGCGAAAACGGGCGGCCAGCGCTTCGGGCGAGAACGAGGCCTGGGCGCCCATGCCGTCCCATCCATCGGCGCTTTCGAACAGCCGATCGAAAGCGCCCTTCGGGGCGGGCAGGACGACCACGGCCACATCCTGAGCGGCCGCGAGTTTGGCCTTGTCCTTGGCCAGGGCCAGGGCGCGGTCGAAGCCGCCGAGTTCGTCCACCAGCCCGACTCTCCTCGCTTCGGCACCCGTCCAGACACGCCCCTGCGCGATCTCGTGCACCGCGTCCACGTCCATGTGCCGATGCTCGGCCACCAGCGCCAGGAATCGATCGTAGAACCGGGAGGCCAGGCCTTCGACCTTGGCCTGATCCTCGAGGGTCCACCGCCGCGAGGGGCTCGCGAACGATCCTCCCCGGCCGAAGTCGACGTAGTCGTTCGTGAGCCCGAGCTTTTCGAAGAGACCCTTCAGCACGAACTTGCCGAAGAACACGCCGATCGAGCCGGTGATGGTGGTAGGGCCGGCCACGATGGCCGTCGCGGGCGCCGAGATGTAATAGCCGCCCGACGCGGCGTAATCGCCCATGCTCACAATGACCGGCTTTCGGGCCGCCGTGTTCTCGACTTCCCGGGCAATGACGTCGGAGGCCGAGCCGGAGCCGCCCGGAGAGTTCACTCTGAGAACAACCGCCTTGACCGAGTCGTCGGCCGTCGCATCCCTCAGCGCTTCGGCCACGGTGTCGGAGCCGGCCACCACGGAGGAGGCGAGACCCCCCCCTTGACTCTCCCCGGAGAGAATCTCGCCGTCGACGAAGATCAGAGCGATCTTTGGCCGGGTGTCGAAGACGCCGCCCTGGTCTCGAAAATCTCGGAGGTGACGGTGAGTTTCGCCCGCGGAGTCGAGCGCTTCTTCGGGATAGGCCAGTTTGTCCACGAGTCCGGCATCGAGAGCCGAGGCGCCGTCGTAGGGGCCGGCTGAAATCAGTTCCTCGATCTCCGCTTCGGTCTTCTTCCTGGACTTGGACACCGCGGCGATGTACTCGTTGTAGAGACCGCCGACCAGGGACTCCATCTGTTCCCGGTGGGCCGCCGTGAACTTCTTCTCGGTGTACTGATTGGGCGCGTTCTTGTACTTTCCCATCGCCACGAACTGGGCTTCGATCCCGAACTTGTCGAAGGCGCCCTTGAGAAACATCACCTCGGCCGAGAGGCCATGAATCTGCAGGATGGCTTCGGGCAGGACCACGATCTCGTCGGCCGCCGAGGCGATGTAGTACTCCATGTTGCCGCTGTCTTCGAGAAACGCGGTGATCTTCTTTCCCCTGGCGCGGACCCGCAGGAGCGCGTCGCGGAGTTCGGCCGCGCGGGCCCAACCCAGATCGGCGGCCCCGATCCGGACGAAGACCGTCTTCAGATTCGGTTCGTTCGCGGCCCGGTCGATGGCTCGGATGACGCTCGGGAACGAGGGAGCGGTGTCTCCCGAAAACGACATCTGGAGGGTGGGCGAGGGATTCTCATCGAAAGCGCCGTCGAGCGATATCGACAGCACGTTCGAGTGACCGTCCGATTTTTCGTCCGAAGACGACAGCCCCTGCTGCTGGACAAAGTAGGCAAGCCCGCCGAGCACGGCGGCGGTGAAAGACCCCACGAGCACCAGGCCCACCGTGATCCAAAGAAAGCGTTTCCTGCGCGAGGTGGTCATGAGCGGGTCAATTCCTCTGTTCCTTCGGGCGCCGTCATCGCGACAGACCTAGAGAGGTGCCAACTCGTCCACCTTCTTGCGCGCCTCCGGAGCGTAGGGGCTTTGGGGGTGCCGGTTGACGAGATCGGTGTAGGCCCGACGGGCTTCGAGCGCATCGCCCGAGGCCTCGAGAGACTCCGCGAGCCCGAAGAGAAGGCGGTCCTTGGGAAGGCCGGACGCCTCATCGGCGGACAGGGTCTGGTAGAGAGAAGCGGCTTCTTTGAAGCGACCGGCTCGCAGCACGATTTCCGCGACGCGGAGACGGGCCATGGCGGGCTCGAGGGCGACCGGATCGCGCAGGGCGGCGATCGGCTTGAGCGCCTGCTCGGCCTCGCTGAGCTTGCCGAGTTCGGCGAGGCACAGGGCCGAGTAGTAGCGAGCCCTTCGCCCCACGGACATCGAGCCGTAGCTCGAGGCGACCTCATCGAACATGGTCTTGGCCTTTTGGAACTTGTCGTTTGCAGTCTTGAAGGTTTCCGCCGACCCGGGCGCTCCGGCGGCCGAGGCTCCGACCTCGGCGTGGAAAACCTCGGTGGCTCGGGCGAAGGCTGCTTCCGCCCTGGAGGCTCGGAATTTCTGGCCGTAGTAGAGGCCGAAGAGGACCAGGAAGAGGGCCAGGATCGCGAGCGCCGGCTTCACCACCTCCGCCCGTGAGAGGAAGGTGCGGGCCTCCTTGAGCGCGTCGCCCACTTCATCGCGACGCAGTTCGTTCTTGAGTTCCTTGTCCAATGCCAGTCACCTGTGAGTTCGACGAATGTGGTGTGCCCGGAGGGACTTGAACCCCCAACCTTGAGCTTAGGATGCTCCTGCTCTATCCAGTTGAGCTACGGGCGCGCGCGTGTGTGCGACGCTTCAGTTTACCCGCCCGGCGCGTCCCGAGAAGAGCCCGGTCGACATCTATCGGCGTCTTCAGTAGTGCAACACGCTGATAACGGGGTGAGGAGCGAGTCGGGAGCGGCCTTCGAGAGAGTCGAGTTCGATCAGAAACGCGAAGCCCGCCACCACGCCCGCCGAGCGACTCACCAGACGGCCGGCCGCCTCGGCGGTGCCGCCGGTGGCCAGAAGATCGTCCACGATCAGCGCCCTTTCCCCGGCAAGGAGAGCGTCTTCATGCATCTCCAGCGTGTCCTCCCCGTACTCGAGGGCGTACGTCTCCCGGACGGTGGCGCGCGGAAGTTTCCTCGGCTTGCGCATCGGAACGAAGCCACACTGCCGCTTTTGGGCGAGGGCGGCGCCGAAAATGAAGCCGCGGCTCTCGATGCCGACGATTCGCGTGTACGTGAGGCCCCGGGTGCATTGATCGAGTTGCTCGACCGCGGCCGCGAAGGCGAGGCCGTCGGCCAGCAGGGGGGTTATGTCCCGAAAGAGAATTCCCGGCTTGGGAAAATCCGGGACGTCGTGGATGAAGTCTTTCAGGTTGAGAGGCATGGTGCCGTGGATTCTATGACCGCGCCGACCTTGACCCCTGCTCGAACCGACAACTAACGTACGACCGTGCTGAGGGGCTTCAAGGGAAACTGCTTCCGAACCGCGCGGTGGGCCGGTCTCGTCTTCGGACTCGTCCCCTTCGTCTCCGCCCAGACTCCGCCTCCGCACCTGATCGTGATCGTGGCGGAAGGCACGGGATTCCCCTTCGAGGATCCCTCCTTCGCGAAGCATCCAGCGCTGAGACGCCTGCGGATGAACTCACGGCCCTTCGACTCCACGTTCGCGAGCGATGCGGCCTGGACCCGGACGACCGAAACGCTGCTCGGCGGCGTGCGTGCGCCGGGCGGCGCGGCCTTGGTCGGGGCGCTCAAGGCCCGAAGGTATGTGTCGTCGTCCCTTACGCCCTCGGGAGGCGAGACCTGGGGCTTCGACCGCAGTGTGACGACCGGCCCCTCGGACATCGCGGCCCGCGCACTGGAGGCGGTTGACGCAGCGGGGAAACAGCCCGCGTTCGTTTTCGCCTTGCTGGACCTGAAGAACCTGGCCGGAGCCTTCCCTGGAACCCCAGTGGAAGCACCGCCGCTAAGCGTCCCCGCGATTTCCCTTTTCGACAGGGGCGCTCTCGACGCGGTGGGCCTGCGGGCGATTCCGGCTCCCCGCGACCCTGGAGATCGCGCAGCCCTCGCGGGCCGACGGAACGCCGCCTTCGGCGTCCTCGATCGCGAGGTCGCGGCACTGACGAAGGGCCTCGAGGCGCGCGGCCTTGGCTCGAAGACCGTGATCGCCCTGGTTTCGACCGGCCCGGCTCCAAGGCCCGAGCGCGCCGCACCGTCGCGGCCGGATCTGCTTTTCGAGGACTGGCTGCGCGGCCTCGTCCTGATCCAGGCGCCTGGCATGGTCGCACCGGGAGTCGCCGCCGCTTCCCTCGCCCTGGTGGCGGACCTGGCGCCCACGATCGCGGCACTTGGCGGGGCGACCCTGGCGAAGGTTGCGGGCCTGGACCTCACCCCGGCGATTCGTGACCCGAAGCGACTCGTCCGGCAGACTCTTCTCCTGAGCGCCTCACGCGAACCCCCGCTCGTGGGCCGCAGCGTAAGGTCGCCGAACTTCAGGTTCACCCAGTGGCCGGACGGAAGTGAGGAACTCTTCGACGAGGACGCAGATCCGAGAGAGTGGAAGAACCTCGCCAAAGTTCCCGCCATGCGGGGGCGAAGAAACGAGATGGCGAAGCGGCTCGTTCTCCCCGGCCGGCCGGCCCCCGCCTCCAAGGCGCGCCCCGCCCCGATCGGAGGGCGGCCCAACGTCCTCATGATCATCGTCGACGACCTCACCGCGCAATACCCGCAGTTCGGCCTGGCGAAGACGCCCAACCTCGATCGCCTGCGCGCCCGCGGCCGGGTCTATGAGAAGGCGTATGCCCCAGCGCCTTTTTGCGTTCCGTCCCGCGCCGCCTTCCTCTCCGGACTCTCGCCCGCTCGCCTCGAACTCCATCGCAAGGACGCCTTTGCCGAGGTCTTCACCGCTCGAATTCCGCTCATTCAGGAACAGTTCCGAACGAATGG
The DNA here is from genome assembly GCA_031412915.1 of Vicinamibacteria bacterium. Classification (GTDB taxonomy): domain Bacteria; phylum Acidobacteriota; class Vicinamibacteria; order Fen-336; family JAGNNV01; genus JAGNNV01. Next base: position 71,381 of record JANODX010000123.1, read on the forward strand.
CTACTTCACGGCCTCGGTCGGGAAGGTCTGGGACAGCCAGCCGGGCGAGAAGCGAGGGTGGGATGTGAACGAATGGCAGCCGCCGCTCCCGGAGGGCGCGATCGAAGCCGCTCCTGAGCTGATGAAGAACATGCCGGTGGAGGCAGGGCCCACCGACAACGAGGACGAAGTCGAAGGAGACGGCCGCAGAGCGCGTTTCGCGGTCCAGGTTCTGGAGGAGAAACGCGACAAGCCCCTCTTTCTCGCTCTCGGCCTGGTCCGGCCCCATGTGGCCTGGGTGGCGCCCCGGAAATACTTCGACCTCTACCCCGCCGATCAGATCAAGTTCACGCCCGCCCCCGCGGACGACACCAGCGACATCCCGGCGATCGCGATCAAGAATCGACCGCAGGCCCTGCCCGGCCTGATGCTGTCCGGCCGCGAGCCCGCGGGATTCTCGGACGACCCGGACGAGGCGCGGCGCGGCATCGCCGCCTATCTGGCCTGCGTGAGTTTCATGGACGCTCAACTCGGCGTCGTTCTCGACGCTCTCGATCGACAGGACCTCTGGAAAAACACGATCGTCGTCTTCTTCGGAGACAACGGTCACCACTTCGGAGATCACGGGGGCCTGTGGCGGAAAGACACGCTCTTCGAGGAATCGCTGCGCGTGCCAATGGTCATCGTAAGCCCGGGCCTGCCCCAGCCCGGCGCTTCCACCTCGGCCCTGGCGGATCTGATCGATGTGTATCCCACTCTCGTGGACCTCACGGGTATCGCCCGCCCGGGGACGCTGGACGGCGTCTCTCTCGCGCCCACCCTGAACGATCCCCTGGCGACGGTGCAGGACTCCTTGATTCAATACCGGCCGACCGAACCGTCCAGGACGGGCTACTCCCTTCGCACTCTGCAGTATCGCTACACCCTGTGGCCGGACGGCTCTGAGGAGCTGTACGACCTGGGTGTCGATCCCGCGGGGCGGAAAGACCTTTCTGAGGACTCCAAGCAGGCCGCGACCCTGGCCTCACTGAGGCGAAGAATCGAAGCCCGAGTCCGATAGGAGCCCGCTCTTATGGGCCGGCGACGACGGGGTCAGCCGCGCCTCAGGGCTACCGAATCTCGAAGCCCTGAAACCCCCGCGTCTTGACGGAGGTCACGACCGCCTCGTCCACCCGGCCGAAAGACGGGCCGCGACGGAGGTCGGCTTCGAAGGCGCTCAGCACATGGGCGGCGCCTTCGGCACGCAACTCCACCGAGCCGTCGGGCAGGTTGCGGACAAAACCCGAAACCCCGAGCACCTCGGCCCGTTGGCGTGCGAAGTACCGGAAGCCGACGCCCTGGACCCGCCCCCTGACCACCGCGTGAAACGAGAGAACATCTGCCATTTCGATCTTGCCAATTCTAAGAGCAAGGCGTTTGCGTGTTGTAGACTCGCCGCGCGTTTCAGGATCGATCGGGGCGTGGCTCAGCCTGGCTAGAGCGCCTGGTTCGGGACCAGGAGGTCGGAGGTTCGAATCCTCCCGCCCCGACCAATCTCGAGCGGTAGGACATCGGCGTGCCTCCGCAGCGCATCGGAGACATCGTGGCCGGTAAGCGCGCGATTACCGCCGACACCGATCTGCGGCTGTGCCGCTATTTTGGGCTGAGCGACGGATGGTGGCTTCGTGGACAGGCCAACTATGACACCGCGATCGCGCGTGAAGCGATGGGCCCAGCCCTCTCGCGCATTGCCCGGTGCCAACTCCTGGGTGCGTGAGTCCTCGCGTCCGACACGCGTCCTTTTTGGCCGCGGGTTCGGACCAGGCGCCCCGGGGCCGGGCGGCCGAAGGTGAACATGAACCGGGACGTCCGGTCAGGACTCCCGGTCGTCAGGGGATCATCGCTCCGCACGCCCTTCGGGTGACGCCGGGCGAGCGCGGGCGGACCACTGCGCCGCCTTCTCCGGTTTCCCCCAGGCCTCGTACACCTGTGCGCAGTGCTGGCCGATCCGTCGCGCCTCCCAACTCTGATCGCCCCGCTTCGCCGACACCTGGGCATAGGCTGCGGTCGTCAGCTGCTCCGCCTCCTCAAAGCGCCCCCGCTTGCTGAGGCACAGGCCGAGGATGCTCTCCATCTCCGCGATCTCGGGGTGGCCCATCGGCAGCTCCCGCGCCCGGATCGCCACCGCCTCTCGCGCCAAGGGTTCAGCCTCCGCACCTCGACCGGTCCCCGCGAGGAGAAGGCTCAGACCCCCGAGCGTCTCCGCAATGTCGTCGGAGGGAGATGCCCGCTGCAGGACGAGCGCTTCGCGCAGAAGCTGTTCCGCCTTCCCCTTTTGCGTTCCCTCCCAGAGAACGCCGGCCAGATTCGTCATGAGGTAGGGGACGTCCGGGTTCTTCTCTCCGAGGAGCTTGCGGGTCATCACGAGGGCGTCGCGGTAGAGCCGTTCCGACTCCGAGACACGACTCTGGTGCCTAAGAATGTTCGCGAGATTGCCCAGGCTGCGAGCCACCAGTGGACTCTCGGGGCCGAGCTTCGCACGCCGGATTGCAAGGGCCTCACGGTGCAGAGCTTCGGCTTCGACGTAGCCTCCCTCGTGGTCGAGGACGTTGGCGAGGTTGTTGAGCACGATTGCGACTCCGGGATGATCCGGGCCCAGGCGCGCACGTTGGACCGCGAGCGCCTTTCGCTGAAGGGACTCGGCCTCCCGATAGTCGCCCTTCGCGTTGAGAACGTTGGCCAGGTTCCCGAGGCTAGCGGTGGTTCGGGGATGATCGTCTCCCAGGAGCTTGCGGCGCAGAACCAGGGCCTCCCGGGCCGTCGCCTCGGCGCCTCGGAAGTCGCCCTTCTCTCGCTGCGCGCCACTGAGCGAATTCAAGACGCTAGCCACGGCATCGTCGTCCGGCTTGCCCCGGCGCCGGAATCTCGTCAAGGTCTCCTGTAACAAGGTGACCGCTCCCGCGTGATCGCCTTTCCGGTTCAGGAGGTCGGCCAGGTTGTACTGGATCGACATGACAGAGTCATGGGAATCGCTGAAGATCCTTCGCCTCGCCTCCAGCGCCTCCCGGTAGAGAGCCTCCGCCCGATCCAGGTCGCCCGTGGACACGAGCAGGTTGGCGAGGCTGTTGATGGCCTGGGCCACCTCCGGGTCGTCCTCCCCGAGCCGGCGTCGAATGGCCAGGCTCTCCTCTACCAACGGAAGCGCCTGCCGGTACAGCCCGAGGTTGCGGTAGACGTTCCCGATCGTCTCCATCATCGCCGCGCGAACGCCGGGCTGGTCCTGAAGGCTCGAGGCGACCTTCGTCGCGCCCCGGTCGAGGATCTCCCGCGCGGTGACGCTGTTGGCCTTGGCCTCGTTGGGATCGGAGACCTTGAACAGGTCTACCAGGAAACTCGAGACCTGGTCGGCCTTGTCCCGTTCCAGCGCCACTTGATCGCGCTCGCGGGCGAGGCGACTCGCCTGAAGGGCGCTCGTCACCGCGAAAGCAACCAGGAGAAGTGCTAGAAGCACGGCGCTTCCGACCCCGATTCGGTTCCGGGTCACGAAGCGCCCGGCCCGGTAGGTCAGTCCACCTTTCCTCGCCTTCACCGGCAGGCCTTCGAGATGCCGCCGGACGTCCTCCGACAGCGCTTCGACGGAGGAGTAGCGCTTCGTGGCCTCCTTTCGCAAGGCCGTCATCACGATTGCATCGAGGTCGCCCCGCAGCCGCCGGCGCAAGCGATCCGGGGTGCCCTCGCGGGTTCGGCTCACGGATTCGGCGGTCACCGCGGCCTTCTCCACGCCGTCTGGCCCCACCGCGGGCTCAGCGCGATCGACCGCCGTGCTGGGTCGCTCAGGTTCTTCCTCGCGCACCGCGCGCAGAATCTCCAGCGGCTCACGGCTCCTGAGTCGGTAAGGGCGGTGGCCAGTGAGCAACTCGTAGAGGACGATGCCGAGGGAATAGACATCCGTGGCCGTGGTCACGGGCTCCCCCCGCGCCTGTTCGGGGCTCGCGTACGCCGGAGTCAGGGCCAGACCGCCGACGGTCGATCCCGCAAGGCCGGACATCTCAGCGTTCAGGAGTTTGGCTAGCCCGAAATCCAGGAGCTTGGGGCTGCCGTCCGCCGTGACCAGGATGTTGCCGGGCTTGATGTCGCGGTGAACGACGAGGTTCCGATGGGCGTACTCGACCGCCGTGCACACGGAACGGAAGAGCCGGAGCCGCGCCGTGGTGGAGAGCCGATTCTCATCCGCGTACGTGTCGATCGCCTGGCCCTCGACATACTCGAGCGCGAAATAGGGCGATCCATCCTCGGTTGCGCCACCGTCCAGCAATCTCGCGATCCCTGGGTGCTCCATCCCGGCCAGGATTTGCCGCTCAAGCCGGAAGCGCTGGATCACGTTGTCGCCGCCGAGACCGGCCCGGATCACTTTGATGGCGACGCGCTTATGGTACTCCGTGTCGGCTCGCACGGCCAGGTAGACCTGACCCATGCCTCCGCGACCCAACTCGCGGATCAGCCGGTAGGGTCCGAGGCGCCGCTCTGGCTCGAAAGGCGGCCCCTCCAGCCCTGCGTGGGTGAGAGTTTCGTCGCCCCGCCTCGGGGGCGGTGTCTCACCACTACCCGACACGGGTTCCGCGAGAGAGGCCAAATCGCATCACGGCCGCCGCCGGACCGTGCCGAGTATCGACGGAAAGAAACTGAAAATCCCTGACTTTGGCTGCATTCGACATCAGCACAGAAACGCGGGCCGTGTTTAGAAGGTCCCGATTACCGAGGTAGGGAAAACGCGGCGCATTCTTCTGATCTGCATCGTTGAGGCCACCGACCAAGTCGCTATTCGCGAACCGAACGTCCATGAACCTGAGGATAGTCGAGATACTACCCGCTCCGTCGCTGCACCGCGTCGGTGTTGCGGCCCGCAAACCGTGCGGCCCCTACTGCAGGAAGCGGCTGAGCAGACCGTGAAAATGGTGCAGGCCGTTCTCGCGCCGCACGGAGTAGCGCCCCGACCGATAGGTGCGGGAGCGGAGGCCTAGCTGCACAGCTTCGCAGATCGCGATGTCCTCCCGCTGCACCTCGTCGCTCAACTCCAGTGAGCGGGCGAACTCCTCCTCCAGGCCAGGGCGGTGCTCGTCGGGGACGAACCACTCGAAACGGGTGAGGGTACGCTCGTGGCCCAGGGGCAGGATGACATTCGTCTGCAGATTGCCCGGGTAGAGGTTGAGCATGAGGTTCGGGAACACCCAGTAGTAAAGCGCCTCGGGTTCCGCCCCCTGCGTGAGGTTGCGTCGATACCGCGAGTCCTCGACCGCTCGCCGCCTGATGGGCGCGTGCTGCTTCGAAGAGTACTCCGATGTCTCCACGCGGTAGGCCCCGTAGTCCAGTTCGCGGAAGAGCCCGGGATGCACGAGGGGGATGTGGTAGCCCTCGAGGTAGTTGTCGACGTAGACCTTCCAGTTGCACGCGACCTCGTAGTCGATCTTCTTGTAAAGACGCATGTGGCCGAGCAACAGATGCCTCGTCTGCGCGGGGATCTCCCCCAGCACCCGGGCGAGTTCCGGCCCCTCCGGGGACAGGTTGACGAACACGAAGGCGGCCCACGTGGCCACGCGGACCGCGGGCAGACGGACCTGCGATTTGTCGAAGCACTTCACGTCCTCGAACTCGGGGGTCGTGAGCAGCGTCCCGTCCATGCCGTACGTCCAGCCGTGGTACGCGCATTGGAGCGATTTCCGGCTCCCTCCTCCCCGGGCCACCGGACCGGCGCGATGGCGGCACACGTTCGAGAACGCGCGGACGACACCGTCCGTGCCCCGGGCCACGACCAGCGGCTCTCCGGAGACGGTGCAGGTGAAGTAGTCGCCGGGCTCGCGCACCTCATCGGCGTGGCCCACGAGCTGCCAGGTGGCGCCGAAGATCTTCTCTTTCTCCCGGTCGAGCATGGCGGGGTCGAGATACCACGAGGCGGGCAGGGTGGCGGCCCGCGAAAGATCCTGGTCGAACTCGTAGCGATCGCTCGTCACTTCGAATCGACTTTACCGTCGTTCCAATTCGTGGACGGGCGGGACCTCCGAGGCGAAGCGACGCTCGAAAGAGCCCCGCTAGAAAAGGTTCTTCATGGGCGCCGAGATCAACCACGCGCCCGCAAGGCATACCGCGCATCCGATGGCGGAGATCGCGGCCACGTGTTCGCCGCGCACCATGACTCCGAGGGCAAGCGCCACCACCGGAATCAAGAACGTGCTGGCGGACGCTGTCGACGCGCCGAACTTCCCCGCGGCCCGGGCCATCAACACCTGGGCCGCCGCCGTGCCCAGGGATCCAAGGGCCAGCATGCACAAGGCGGATCGAAGCGTCCACCGCGCTTCGAGCAGCGCGGGCAGGCCCAGAGGCGCGGTCAGGACCAGGGCCACGATCAACGCCCGAAAGATCACGGGCAGGCTGCCGTTCCTTCGCTGCAGAGGCTGAGCGATGTTGAGGGCGATCCCGTAGGACAGAAGTGCTGCCAGCACGAGGCCGATTCCAAGCACGCTGTTTCCGCCCTCCCCCAATCCGGGCCAGGCGATGAGCAAGGCTCCGGTCATTCCCACCCCGAGGCCGACCGTCACCGATCGCGACGGCATCCGGCGTGCGATCAGGGCCGCGACGATGACCACGAACAGCGGGTTCGCGCCGTTCAACATGCCGGTCAGCGCGGAACTGATGTGCTGCTCCGCGAAGGGGAACATGCTCAACGGAAACGCCATCCACAAGAGGCCCACCCAGAAGACCCCCTTCCAGTCCTCACGCCGCACCGGCCCTCGCGCGGCCGGAAATACGGACAGGGTGGCGAGGCCGATGACGAGTCGGACGAAGGTCACGCCGTTGGGGGCGAGCGACTCCAGCCCTTCCGCGATGAAGAGAAACGACGCGCCCCAGATGAGGCCCGGGGCCGCGAGGAGGAACCACTCGAAGGGCGTCCTTGGCGCTTTGGCGAAAGACATGGGCGCGCAAGACTACGCGACCTCGCCGTCCCCCAGGTGTCCCGCCCGGGCGCCCTGGCACTACCAGACGGATCGGCTTCGCTGGTCCTCGCTGTCGGGTTCGACATGGATGACCACGTCCGCGAGTCCGTCGTATTGCCCGCACAGCCACAGCTCCAGGTCGCGAGCGATGGCGTGCCCTTTCTCGACGCTGATGGCCGGATCCACGAGGATGCTCATGTCCATGTGGATGATGGCGCCGGTGCCCCGCGATCGGATGTTGTGGCAGCCCTTCACGCCCTCGAACGCGGTGACTTTCTTCATCACGTCATAGGGGTCGAGCCTCTGCTGGTCCGAGAAGGTCGTGTGCGCGCCCTTGAACACCTGGATGGCCGCCCAGACGATGGCGAAGGCCACGAACAGACCCACGATGGGGTCCGCGATGGGCACCCCGGACTTGACCAGGATCAGGGAGACCAGAACGCCCACGGTCACCCAAACATCGGACAGGGTGTGCTTCGCGTCGGCCTGCAGGATATCGCTGCCGAGGGCCTGACCACGACGGGTTTCGAACCACACTACGAAGATGTTGATGCCGAGGGTGACGATCATGACCGCGAAGGAGGTGGCCGTGACCTCGACCCTCGGATGAATCCCGCTCCGGGCGAACGCCGTGAGTGCTGCGACCGAACCGCTGACGACCTTCCAGGCCGCGAAGCACAGCATGAGTCCGATGGCCGCACTCGCGAACGCCTCGTACTTGTGATGGCCGTAGGGGTGGTCCGCGTCGGGGGGCTTCCGGGCGGCCTTCATGGCGATCAGGGCCACGATGTTTCCCGAGCCGTCGGTGAAGGAATGAATGCCGTCGGCCAGCATGGCGGTGGACCCGCTGACGATCCCCCAGGCGGCCTTGGCGGAGGCCACGATCACGTTCAGGAAGAGGATCTGCCAAAGGACCCGGTTTATTCCCTCGGCGCGTGCCTGCATGTCCTTACCTCCAGGGCAGCCCTTCCCAGCAATTCGCCCGATGATCCACGCCCGACCCCCCAAATCATAGGGGATAAGCTCGGAGGGCATCAGGATCGCCATGACCGACGCCCCCCTCCCCGTCGCCGTCGTCAACAGCGTCGCCCCGATCCGCATCTGCGACAACGGGTGCTGGACCGACACCTGGTTCGCGGGCCACGGCCAGGTTTTCAACGTCGCGGTTTCCCCCGGCGCGGAGGTCCAGATCGCGGTCTATGCCCCTCACGACGGGGCGCCCCGCATCCTTGTCCACGCGGAGGACTTCGGGGAGCGGTACGAGGTGCGGAACGAAGCGCCGCCGTGGGGACCCCATCCCCTCCTCGAGGCCGCCATCTCCTACATGAAGGTCCCGCGCCACCTGCGGCTCGAGGTGACGATCCACTCCGAGACGCCGCCGGGCGCAGGCACGGGCACCTCGGCCGCGGTCACGGTGGCTCTCCTTGGCGCCCTCGACGCCCTGACGCCGGGGCGCCTCACGCCGCGCCAGGTCGCCGCCGCCGCTCACCGCGTCGAGACCGAGATGCTCGGCCGGCAGTGCGGCATCCAGGATCAGATCGCCTCCGCCTACGGTGGGATCAACCACATCGAAATGTTCGCCTACCCGCAGGCCACGGTTTCACCCGTTCGGGCGCCGGAACCGATCTGGTGGGAGTTCGAGCGGCGCCTCCTTCTCATCTACCTCGGCAAGTCGCACGACTCTTCGGCCATCCACGAATCGGTCATACGCGCGCTGGAAGACGCGGGGCCCGACTCCGCCGCCATCGCCCTGCTGCGCAGCAAAGCCTCTCGCTCGCGAGACGCCCTCCTCGCGGGCGACTTCGCTGGCCTCGGCCGGGCCATGACCGAGAGCACGGAAGCGCAGGCGAGACTCCACCCAGCACTCGTCGGCACGGAGGCCCGGAAGGTCATCGAGGTCGCGAAGTCGCATGGCGCCCTTGGATGGAAGGTCAACGGTGCGGGGGGCGAGGGCGGCTCGCTCACTCTGCTCTGCGGCACGAACTCGGCCGCGAAGCGCGCCCTCGTCCGCGATATCGAGCAGGCCCCCGAAGGGTTCCGGAACATTCCGATCCTCCTGAGCCCTCATGGTCTGCGCGTGTGGCGGCAGGACCTCGGCTGAGGGTCATTCAATGATTGACGGACCGCACAACCTGCGGAAGGTCGGGACGAACTGACGCTCCAGCTGATGGGGCATTCGCCATCAAGAGATGAGGATCCCCTGGCCGGACAGGGGGTGCGCCTCGGCGAGTCGGGTTAGAGTGTCCGCTCCCGTTGATGGAGGTGACCGTGCGCGAACTCTACCCCGCGATCGAACCGTTCGATGACGGCTTCCTGAGGGTCACGGACCTCCACACCGTCCACTATGAGCAAGTCGGCAACCCGAAGGGGAAGAAGGCTCTCTTCCTCCATGGCGGGCCCGGCGGCGGGCTCGACCAGGACTACCGGCGCTATTTCGACCCCGCGAAATGGCACCTCACTCTCTACGACCAGCGCGGCAGCGGCAAGAGCACCCCCAACGCGGAGTTGCGCGAGAACACCACCTGGGACCTCGTAAAAGACGCGGAGCGCATCCGCGAGCGCCTCGGCATCGACAAATGGCTCCTCTTCGGCGGCAGCTGGGGCAGCACCCTTGCCCTCGCCTATGCGCAGAAACATCCGGAACGCGTGACCGGCCTCGTGTTGCGCGGCATATTCCTCCTGCGCCGGAAGGAGTTGCTGTGGTTCTACCAGGAGGGGGCGAGCTGGCTCTTCCCCGACGCCTGGGACGAGTACCTGAAGCCGATCCCCGAGGTCGAGCGAGGCGACCTGATGAGTGCTTACTACCGGCGGCTCATCTCGGAGGATAAGGCGGTGCGAAGCACGGCGGCGAAGGCCTGGTCGATCTGGGAAGGCACGACGAGCAAACTCCACGTCGACCCCGACTATGTCGAGCGCTGCGGAGCCGACGCCTTCGCCGGTGCGTTCGCCCGGATCGAGGCCCACTACTTCGTCCACGGGGCCTGGCTCAAGAGCGACACCCAACTCCTCGACGACGCCACGAAGATCGCGCACCTGCCGGGCGTGATCGTGCAGGGCCGCTACGACCTGGTGTGCCCGGCGGCGAGCGCCTGGGCGCTCCACCAGCGGTGGCCGAAGTCGAAGCTCGTGATCGTCCCCGACGCCGGCCACAGTATCAAGGAGCCGGGGATCGTGAGCGCCCTCGTCCAGGCGACCGACGACTTCGCTAGCCTGTAGGAGACGCTGGGCGCCGCATCCTCACCGGGCGAACGCCTCCAGCACCGGCTTACCGGTGAGGTCTAGGGGAAGGGTAAGGCCGAGGATGAATCCGACGGTCGCGGCCGTGTCCGTGGTCGAGATGGCCCCGGTGAGAGCGTAGGCCTCGCGAATCCTGGGCCCCGCAATGATCCACGGAATCGACATGTCGAGGCTGTCGTTGGTGCCGTGTCTGGAGGCGTGCCCGCCGTGGTCCGCGGTCAGGATCAACGTCGTGTTCTCCGGAAGAGCGCGCATGATGCGACCCAGCGCTTCATCGGCCTTCGCGACTCTATCTTTGTAGGTGGTGGACATCCACGCTGTGGCGTGTCCGGAGAGATCGACATCGGGGAGATGGACGAAGAGCAGGTCGACGCCGGTGTAGAGCTGCGCCACGGCCTGGTCGGCGACATCCGCGTCCGGGCGCGTGCCCCCCACGAAGACGTCCATCTCCACGGTGTCCCTGAATGTGTTGAACTTCTCCTTGCCGGCCACCATGGCGCTTCGCAGGCCGGCCTTGCGAGCGACGAGGAAGATCGTAGGCCCCTTGATGGGGCCGTTCGCGGGAAGGTATTCGTCCCAGGTGACTCCGTGCCTGGCCGGCAGGTAGCCCGTCAGCATCGAAGCATGGGAAGGGAGTGTGTTCGACGGCGTGATGGTCCGGGCTCGCCAGGTGTAGGCCCCCTTGTTCGCCAACGCGTTCAGGTTCGGGGGGGCAAATTGCTGCACGGCGTCCGGACGAAGGCCGTCGATCGACACGACCACGACCTTGGCGGACGGTGGAGGCGTCGGCGCGACCGTCGACGAAGCGACACTCGTGGGGGACGTTGCGCCACCGCACGCAACCAGCAGACCCACGAGGGCAACAACGGTAGACCCTGACGCTCGTATCATGGAATGGTCGGACTGTAACATGGTCGAAGTATTCGACCCGATCCGGCCTACAGCGCGTTCCCGACGGGCGGCAACGGCGTTGCCTTCGGCGGCTCCTCGGTGAAATCCTCACCCGGGTTGATGAACCGGTCGGTCTCGAACTTGTACTGCTTGTCGTAAAGCTGAAGGTAGCGGCCGTTCGCGGCGAGCAGTTCCCCGTGTTTGCCTCTCTCCACGATCACGCCGCCCTCGAGAACGAGGATCTGGTCCGAGCTACGGATCGTTGAGAGCCGGTGGGCGATCACGAACGTGGTGCGGCCGGCGCGCAGGTTCCGGAGGCCGTCCTGGATCATCTCCTCGCTCTCGCTGTCGAGGCTGGAGGTGGCCTCGTCGAGGATCAGGACGCGAGGATTCGCGAGGATGGCCCTCGCGATCGAGACACGCTGCCGCTGGCCGCCCGAGAGCTTGATCCCGCGCTCGCCGACCACGGTGTCGTAGCCCCGGGGAAAGGCTTTGATGAACTCGTCGCAGTGGGCCACGCGGCAGGCCTCGATGATCTCCTCGCGGGAAGCGCCCGGCCGCGCGTATCCGACGTTCTCGACGATCGTGCCGTCGAACAGGAAGTTCTCTTGAAGCACCGAGGCCAGCTGGCTTCGATACTCGCCTAGCCGAATGTCCGCGAGATCCCGTCCGTCCACCAGAATCCGGCCGGCGCTGGGGCGGTTGAAGGCCATCACGAGGCTGATGAGCGTGCTCTTGCCGGAGCCGCTCGATCCGACGAGCGCGGTGGTTGTCCCCGAGGCCGCGGTGAACGAAACATGCCTGAGGACGGGCACACCGGGGTTGTACTCGAACGATACGTCCTCGAAGGCCACGTCGCCCCGGAGCCGTTCGATCGAGACACGACTCGCATCTTCGTCGGTCTCGGTGGGCATGTCGAGAATCTCCCGGATTCGATCGAGCCCGGCAAAGGCCTCCGTGATCTGGGTGCCGATGGAGGCGATGCTGACGAGGGGTGCGGCCACGAGACCGATGAAGAAGATGTACATGATGAGATCGCCGAGGGTCATCTGCCCCGCGAGGATGGCCTTGCCGCCGAGCCAGATCATCAGCACGCCGATGATGCCGATGATGACGGTGCTGCCGGCGGTGGTCGCGGAGACGCCGGTCATCGACTGCGCGATGTTGCGGAACAGGCGATGGGCGCCTTGCGTGAAGACGATCTCCTCCCGCTTCTCCGCGGTGTACGACTTGACCACGCGTATGCCGCCGAGCGCTTCGGTGAGGCGCCCGATCACGTCCGCGGTGATCTTGCCGCGCTCCTTGAACAGGGGACGCAGCGTGTTGAACGCGTAGGCCATCCCGCCGCCGAAGGCCGCGAGGACCAGCATCGTCACCACGGTCAGATGCCAGTTCAGCCAGAACAGGACGGCGAGCCCCATGGCCGCGGTGAGGAAGCCGCCCACGAGTTGCACCAGCCCGGACCCGACCAGGTTCCGGATCCCTTCGGCGTCGTTCATGATCCTCGAGACGAGGATGCCGGTCTGGGTGGAGTCGAAGTAGCGGACGGGCAGGCGCATGACCCGGGCCTGGACGCGCTTGCGCATGTCGGTGATCGCTCGCTGGGCCGCCACCCCCAGGGTCTGCGAGAGCACGAACGATGTCACGGCCTGCACGAAGGTCGCAGCACCGGTGGCGAGGGCGATGGGCATGAGCAGGTCGGTGCGGTTCCTGCCGATGACCTCGTCGATGAGCCACTTCGAAGACGCGGGGAGCACCAGGCCCGCGACCCGACTGACGAGCATCAAGGCGAGGCCGAGGCTGAGGCGCCGCCGATGCGCCCAGACCAGTTCCCGCGCCTCGCGCCAGGCGGCCGAACCGGACACGCGCGGCTTCTTCAGTGCACCCATCAGGAGGGTCGGGTGGAGGTCTGCTTCGCCCGCTCGTTCCTGAAGACCTTGCCGCCCTTCATCACGAAGACCGGCTTCTCGGTGGCCCTGATGTCGGCGAGCACGTCGCCTGGAAGAGCCACGATGTCGGCCTGCTTTCCGGCTTCGATGGTTCCCGTCACCTTGCTCACGCCCAGAAGGGCCGCGGCCGAGGGGCCGGTAAGAAGGGCAGCGCCCGGAGTCATGCCGTGCTCGACCATGAGCGCGTATTCCTCGGCGTTGCGGCCGTGCGGGCTCACCGCGGTGTCCGTGCCGAAGGCGATCTTCACGCCCATGGCGAGCGCCATCCTGAACGCCGCTGACCGGCCTTCGAGCGCAGCCTTCGCCTTGGCCGCGATCTCCGGCGGATACTGCCTTGTGGCCTTGCGCCCGCCCGCGTACTCGCCCGCCATCAAGGTGGGCACGAGATACGTACCCTTCTGTTTCATCATCTGAAGCGCCTCGTCGTCGAGGAAACTGCCGTGCTCGATGGAATCGATGCCCGCGCGGACCGCGACCTTCGCGCCAAGGGCCCCATGCGCATGGGCGGCCGTCTTCAGCCCAAGGCGGTGAGCCTCGTCCACCAGCGCGTCCAACTCTGCTTCAGTGAGCTGAGGCGAGTCGACCGCGTCGCCGAGGGAGAGCACACCGCCGGTCGCGCAGACCTTGATGACGTCCGCGCCGTATTTGTGCTGAATGCGCACCGCGTCGCGGAACTGATCCGGGCCGCTCGCGATCCCCTCCACGATCCCCGACTCCTTGCCGAAGGCCATGTACGGGAATCCGCCGCTGTCGCAGTGGCCGCCGCGGGCGCCGAGTGAATGCGCGGCGGTGAGGATACGCGGACCGGGGACCACCTCCGCGTTGATGGAATTGCGCAGACCGATGTCGATCCAATCGCCCGAACCCACGTTCCGCACGGTGGTGAACCCGGCTTCGAGCGTCCGCCGCGCGAAGACGGTGGCGCGAATCGCCTGCTCCGGCACGGTCTGCCGGAGGCCGTCAATGGTGTCTCGGTACCAGTTGTCGCTCGACTCGGCGGTGAGGTGGACGTGCGCATCGATGAAGCCGGGTGCGAGTGTGGCATCGCCGAGATCGATCAGCCGAGCGCCGGCGGGGATGGCCAGGCCCGAGCCCGCGGCCTTGATCTTCCCGCCTTCGACAATCACCACGCCATTCGCGACCGTCGTCTCGCGGGTGCCGTCGAAGAGGCGCGCGGCCTTGAGCGCAATGATCTCGGCCCTCGGCCCGGGCGGCGAAACCTGGGCCGAGGTCGTCCAGGGAACGAGAAGAGTGATGCCGAGAGCGATGCGCAGTTTCATGTGCGGAACTCTACCCGCAGCCCTGCGGTGATCCGGCAGGCCGGCTCATCAGGGCGGCGGCCGATCAGTGAACCCGGGCTTCCCTGATCAGCATGTGGCCAACCAGTCTTCCGCTCTCGATCTTCTGGGTGGTGCGCACCCGAAGGTCGCGGCCGAGAAGCGTGATGAGAGATGCGTAGGAGACCTCGGGATGGTCCGGGTCCTTCCAGACCGAGACGATGTGCGAGCCGTCGAGATCGCGAGCGTGGCCGATAACGTGGGGATGCTGGTGGTGCAGGACACCTTCGGCATCGAAGGTTCCGAAGAACTCGCTCTCCGCGGCCCGGCCGTCCGGCCAGGCGCGCGTGGTGGTCTGAATCCAGCGGTCGCCTTCGCGCCGAGAGGTCACGGTGGCCTCGAAGCGGTCGATCTCACGGCCATGGCCGTCGATCACCACATGAGTGCCGCACCAGACGCCGACATGGTCATCGAACAGACCCATAAGGAACCTGCCTTGTCTTTCCTCGTCAATCCTCCTCCTAGAACGCGCCCAGCGCAAGTGGAGCGACGAAAGAAGGAGATCATGGCCTTCTGTCTTTCCAGACCAGGACGCGGGCGGGCTCCAGGGGGTTAGTCCCCACCAGTATCCGGCTGGCTTGCCCCGTGGCGAGGCTGACCGGGGACGCGGAGTAGTTGACCCCCACGAAGAAGCCGTCCCGCCATTCCACGTAGACACCTCGGGGGAGATCTTCGATGGGCACCTGCGCCCGCTCGTAAACCTGGCGGACCAGACCGCGCTCCAGTGTGCCGTCCAGGGTCTCGACCCCGATGTAGGTGACCGTGCCCTTGCCCAGGCGCCGCGTCACCGCGGCGGAGGCGCCGGCGTAGAACTGATCGGTGTAGGTGGCGAGGGACGTGGCTTCGGAGTTGGGGCGAAGCAGGTCGGCCCAGGCGCGCCAGAGGAAGGGGACGCCCCCCATCGAGACAACGCCATTGGTATCTCCGGGCAGGGTGTCGATGCCTTCCAGGCGAGCCCGAAGCAGCGGCTCCAGGCGCGCACCCAGGGGCACTTCCGGAAAGTGTCCATCCGCGTCTTTCTGCGCGGTGCGGGAGGTGAGGATCAAATGCCCGCCCCCCTGGACGTAGCGGGTCCACTTCTCGATGAGACCCGAGGAGGCCATTTGATAGGCCGGGGCGACCAGGAAGGGGTAGGCGCTGAAGTCATCCCCCTCGGCAATGAAGTCCAGGGGCGCGCCGGTGGATTTCACCGCGGTGGAATAGAAGTTACGGTGGCGCCAGGTTGACCAGTGCTCGCCCTGCTTCTGGAGGTCCAGGTCCCACATGCCGTCGTGACTCCATAGAAGGGCGGTGCGGCGAGCGGTGAGGGCCTTGGGAAGCGTAGCCTTGGGGTCGTAGTTGGCTTTCAGGGATTGAATCTCCGCCTGGGCCTGTACGAATTCCTTTCCGCCCTGGGACAGGGTTAGTCCATCCAGACCGACGATGCCCTCGTGGTACATCTCGCTGCCGAAACGCGGCTGCCGGTAGCGGTAGGTGCAGACGAAGGAAGAGCCGGCGGCGAAGGCATGCCACAGCCACATGTGGATCGCCCCCGGTTCGGGCTTGGGGTTAGTGGCGGCCCAATTGACCTGGCCAGGCTGCAACTCCATCACTCCCGTGACTCCGGCGATTGACCGGAAGTAGTCCCCCGCCTCCATCAGGCGGTAGGGGTTGCCGTAGCGGAAGGTTGGACCGCCAAGGAAATTGGCCCCCGCCACGGGGTACATCGTGAAAGTCGGAAAGTCCAGGGCCGTGGTGCGCCGGGGGTCGCTCGCCTGCGTGGCGTTCATGTAGTTCGAGGTCACCCACTGTTCGGGACGGATGTGCGGGCGAAGGATCCTGGCCTGCCGATCCAGGAAGGCGGTCTGCGTATCCGCGGTGAAGCGCTGGAAATCCAGGAGGGCGTGCGGGCTCAGTTTGTCTTCGCCGTTCATGGTCGGGTTGGGCGGATTCACCTGTTCGAAACGCGCGAAGCGCAGACTCCAGAAACTGCCGCCCCAGGCCTCGTTCAATTTCTCGATGCTTCCATACCGCTTGCCCAGCCAGGCCTGGAAGGCCGTGCGCGCGGAGGGGCTGTAGTCCGGGGTCGACTCCGGCTCGTTGTCGATCTGGAAGCCCCATACCCGAGGGTCCTTCCCGTAACGGCGGGCCATTTCCGTGACAATCCGATCGACATAAAAGAGGAGGCGGGAGTTGGAGAGTGACCCATTCGCACGAGTGCCGTGCTCTCGCCTTCGGCCGTCGGGGCCGGTGAGCAGGATCTCCGGATGCTTTTCCGTCATCCAGGCCGGAGGCGCTGCGGAGGGCGTGCACAGGATCACCTTGAGCCCGGACTTGTGGGCCAGGGCGATGGCTTCGTCCAGCCAGGCGAAGTCGAAACGCCCCTCTTCGGGCTCCAGGTAGGTCCACGCGAATTCAGCGTAGTGCGTGAACGAAAAGCCCAGTCGTCCGATGTTCTGCAGGTCCCTTGACCATTGGTCGCGCGGCCACTGCTCGGGGTAGTAGTAGACCCCGACCTCCATGAGATTGGCCTTGGGGAAGAACTTCTGAGACGGCTTTTCTGCGAGTGCGGACGATGATGGGGAGAGCAGGAGCCAGATGGAAAACGCGATGCCGGAAGTTGTGCGATTCATGTCAACCCCATTCATCATTGATTAAAGATTAATGATTAATGATCAATGACCAATAATCTAACTCGCGCAGGCAAACAGTCAGGGTTACGGCGATCGATCCATCGGAGCGTCGCGAGAAGGGTGAGACAAGGCCGCCGCATCGCGCCAACCACAGGCCAACCCTATCGTAAAGACAGCCGACCTGGTGCAATCGCCTATCATCCTTCACACAGTTGATGCTGATCTTCGGCCTTCGAGCCCCCTCCCTTGCCAGAAGGAGCTAGTGACCGCGGCCAGTCCCGTCGTATCCGCCGGGTTTTCGAGAACCACTACGGGGAACCCGCTCTCATGGTCAGAGGTCCGGGACGGGTCAATCTCATCGGGGAACACACGGACTTCAACCTGGGCTTCGTGTTGCCGGGGGCCGTGGACAAGGGTATCTGGCTGGCCATACGTCCTCGGAAGGACGAGAGTTGTCGCTTCCACGCGGCGGACACAGGAGAATGCCTCGAAACCAGTACTCCCGGGCTGACCCGTTCCGAACTCGGCTGGCCCAACTACCTGCTGGGCGTCTACTCTGAGATTTCGCAAGACGGTCATTCCCCCCCGGGTGTGGACTGCGTATTCGGGGGAAACCTTCCCATCGGCAGCGGGATGTCCTCCTCCGCCGCGCTGGAATGCGCCTTCGCCTTCGGGCTGAACGAGCTCTTCTCGATCGGATACGACCGCCTTTCCCTGGCCCGCCTGGGTCAGCGCGTCGAGAACCGTTTCGTGGGCGTGAACTGCGGCATCATGGATCAATTCGCATCCCTTCTTGGCCGAGACCGTCACTTGATCCGCCTGGATTGCCGCGATCTCAGCTACGAGTACATTCCCTTCGCAGAGCCCGGCCTGGTCGTGGTTCTGTGCGATACCCGGATCCGTCGATCCCTCGCCACGGGCGGCGAATACAATGCGCGACGTGCCCAATGCGAAGCCGGTGCGGCTCTCCTGGGATCGCGCCACCGAGAGGTTCATAGCCTGCGGGACGTGACCGAGGACATGTTGGAAGCCGCGCGCCCAAGGATGGATCCGATCGTGTTCACCCGATGCTCGTACGTCATCCGGGAAAACCGGAGGGTCCTCGATGCGTGCGATGACCTCGCGAGGCAGGACTACGCGAGTTTCGGTCGACGCATGAACGAGAGCCACCGGGGTTTGCAGAACGATTACCAGGTCTCCTGCCCAGAGCTCGACATCCTGGCCGAAAGCGCCCAGGCCATCCCCGGCGTCCTGGGCAGCCGCATGATGGGCGCAGGCTTCGGGGGGTGCACCATCAACCTGGTCTGGGAGGCTGAACTGGAGTCCTTCCGGGCCCGGATGGCCGAGATCTACCATCACAAGCTCCTAAGCGAACCATGGCTCCATGTCTGCCGCTTGACCGGCGGAACCGAAATTGTTCAGGGACCGTGACCAGACTCGACATGGAGACCCCCTTGTTCGATCGTCCGCATCGCCGCTTGAACCTGTTGACCGGGGAGTACGTTTTGGTGAGTCCGGAACGGACACAGCGCCCCTGGCAAGGCAGGATCGAACGCACCGCCGGGGAGGCCCGGCCCGCCTACGATCCGGGCTGCTACCTCTGCGCGGGCAACCTGCGGGCGGGGGGCCGCCGCAATCCGGACTACACGGGAACCTTCGTCTTCGACAACGACTTCGCCGCCCTCATGCCGAAGGAGAGCGGGAAAGCGCCCGCGGCCAGGGCCGGCCTGATGGTGGCCGAGCCCGAAAGCGGAGTCTGCCGGGTCGTGTGCTTCTCGCCCCGCCACGACCTGAGCGTGCCGGAGATGAGCGTGCCGGAACTCGTGGCCGTGCTGGACGCCTGGACCGAGGAAACCCGCAGCCTGGGCGCTCGCGCCGACATCGAGTGCGTGCAGATCTTCGAGAACAAGGGCGAGTTGATGGGTTGCTCCAATCCTCATCCCCACTCTCAGATCTGGGCCACGGAGCATCTGCCCAGCGAATCCGCCAAGGAGCTGGCTCGCCAGGTCAGCCACTTCGCGCGGTGCGGGCGGCCTCTGCTTTCCGATGTGCTGGCGGAGGAACTGGATCACGGACAGCGGATGGTCGTGGAGAACGAGAGCTTCGTCGCTTTCGTGCCCTTCTGGGCGGCCTGGCCCTTCGAGACCATCGTTGTCCCTCGCCGGCCCCTCCGCACCCTCCTGGACCTGGATGATCGGGATCGTCTTCGGTTGGCGGATCTGCTGAAGCGCCTCACCACTCGCTACGACAACCTTTTCGAGACCAGCTTCCCCTACAGCATGGGCTTCCACCAGGCACCCTTCGACGGGAAGGCCCACCCCGAGTGGATCCTGCACCTGCACGTCTACCCGCCCCTCCTGCGCAGCGCCACGGTGCGGAAATTCATGGTCGGCTTCGAGATGCTGGGGATGCCCGGGCGCGACCTCACGCCCGAACACGCCGCGGAGCGCCTGAGGGCGCTGTCGGACACCCACTACACCGAGGCGGGAAGCTGATTCCAGGAGCCGCCGTTCGTGTGATGCCTGCGCCCCTCTCCGAGGGCAGGTTGGCTGGCCCCGCGGCCTATCGACTCGCCGGACGGAGGCGAGTGACCTGAGTCGAGACGGTTTGGTTCCCCCCGAAACCGCCGACGGTCCACCACGCGCCGCCCATCGCGACCAGGCCGCGATGATCCATCGATGGAGCGGGTAGCCGCGGACCCTCGACCCACACGTTGCGCTCGATGTCGTAGATCCAACTCGCGGCTTCGGGCTCCGAGGGCTGGCCGTCGTAGCCGACACCGTTGTAGTTGTAAGGGTTCGACGTCCCCCCCACGAACATGACGCCGACCACGCCGCCCGTCTGCACGGCCCCGGCCGCGGCCCGGTATCGGGACCCACCGGGGTGAGAGGCGATCCGTCGCCAGGCCACGGCGGTCGGATCCAGGGGGTCGATGTCTCCTCGATAGCACTCGGGATTGATCGCGTACTTGGGAGACTTCGGAACCTGCACCTTGGCCCCGCCGCAGTAGACGATCGCGTCGCGGGCGATTCCGCCCGCATGTCCAAACACCGGGGTTCCCGGAACCGGAGTGGCGCGCCTCCACCGGTCGAGGGCGGGATCGTAGACCTGAACCGCATCGATGTTGTTCGCGACCGACCAGCCGCTGATCAGAAAGATCAGGCGATCGCGCCACACCGCCGATACGGTGTCGTCCACCGGCACGGGTATGTCCGTGCCCCGCGAATAGCTGCGGTTCCGGACATCGTAGATGTCCACCGCCGGACTGGTCGTCTCCTTGCCGTCCGCGGCCACGGAATACCCGCCGAACACGTACACGCGCTCGCCGAAGGCCTGAGCGGTGGCGGCGAGCCGTCCCACCGGGCCCGGCACGTCCGGCAGCGCCTCCCACCGGCCCAGGGCGAGGTCGAGCGTCCAGGCATGGGTGGTGATGGCGCGGAAGTCCTTGCCCGCGGAGAGGCCCAGAAAGCTGAAGATCCGATCTCGCCCGTCCACCGTGGATCCGGCCACCGCGTTGTTCGCGAGCGCCTCGGGCAACGGTGGTCCGGCCTCGACCTTGAACGCCGGAGCCGCGGCCGCAGGCGAGGCCCGGTCCGCCCCTGAATCCGCCTGCCCGGTTGTGGGTCCGGGATCGCGGCACGCCGTCATCGCCGAAATCAGCAGGAGAAATACTTGTTTGAATCCGCGTGCGCTCATCGGGCCGACGGTATCATGTCCGTATTCGAGCGCGACCCCGACGGGTCGCATCAGGAGGATGCCTATGCGTCAATGGTTACTACGAGGACTGCTTATCATGCTCGCCATCCCGGCGGCCGCCCAGACCTTGGATTCGAAAGACGTCGTCGACGTCAAGGCCACGCTTGCAGCCATGTGGGACGCGGTGGAGAAGGGTGACGTCGACCGCTACGCGACATACGTGCATCCGGCTTTCACGTCGTTCGGCGAGAACGACACCTACATCACGGAAGGCAAGGAGGCGGAGGTCCGCAACTATCGCGACTATCTGCGCCGGGCCACCGGTGTGCACACGGACATGCACCAGCCCGTGGTGACGGTGCGTGGCGAGGTCGCGTGGATCACCTACTACTGGACCGACTCGGGGCTGAGCGACGGCAAGCGCTTCAGTTCACGCGGCAAGTCCACGCGCATCTTCGTCCGCGAGGGTGGTCGCTGGCTTTGCACCCACGGCCACTACACCGCGGTTCCCTGAGACGCTTGTTGCCACCCCGAGGGTCCAGGGCCGTGAGCCGACCATAGGACACGAGCGCCCTGCGCGCAGGAACTCGCGCTAGGTCGCGACGAGGAACCGGACGATCGAATCCACATCGGCGTGGGAGGTCGTGTCTTTTCCGAGGGGCGTGATGGAGACGTAGCCGGCGCGGATCGCGGCCATGTCGTCGCCATCGGCCGCGTCCCACTTGTCGAAGGGCTCGGCGATCCAATAGAACGAGCGCCCGCGGGAATCCTTCGTGACCGAAACACCCGAAGCATGACCGCGCATACCCTGCCGCGTCACTTTCACGCCCCGGATCTCGGAGGCGGATCCGTCCGGGACATTGAGATTCAGGAGCACTCCGGGCGTCGGTGGAGCGGTGAGCAACATCTCGCACACGCGCCTGGAATGCCTGGCCGCTTCGCTGAAGTCGATCGGGCGGCCTCGGGTGACGAGCGAACACGCCGCGGACGGAAGCCCCCAAAAGGCGGCTTCGCGCGCCCCCCCGACCGTGCCCGAATAGTAGACATCGTCACCCAGATTAGCGCCGCGGTTGATGCCGGAAAGAACCACATCCGGCTTCTGGGGCAAAAGGCTGGCGAGCGCCAGGACGACGCAATCGGCCGGCGTCCCATCGACCGCATAGGTGGTCTCGTCGATTCTCTCCACGGTGAGAGGGCCTTTGATCGTGATGCCCTGTCCGCATGCGCTCCGCTCACGGTCGGGGGCTATGACCACGACGTCCCCGAGATCGGCCACCGCGTCCCGAAGGGCCAGAAGCCCAGGGGCCCGGTAGCCATCGTCGTTGGTGATAAGGATGAGCGGTCGAGACATCCCTTCAGCCTATCGGGTTTCGGGGACGCTACAAAGAGCGAGACGCGAGGGCTGAAGAGGGGGCCGGGACGCGAAGGGCGAGGGCTGCGACCTCGCTCCCTCAGGCCGCGTAGTAGCGCACCGCCGTGAAGTGGCAGAAGGTGCCTGCGAGCACGAACAGGTGCCAGACGAAATGGCCGAAGCGAAGGCCCTTCGCGGCGTAGAACGCCACACCCGCCGTGTTGGCGTGCGGCACGCCGCCGCAGATCACGGCGATGGCAACCGAGCTGGCCAAAGCCGGCCCCCAGTGCCTCACCACCTTTTTTGCCAACCTGCGGGCCGCGCACCTGGCGCCCGTGCTAGAAACGGAGCCGGCCGTCCCGGTTTACGACACCGTGAGCCCGGCGGTGTGGGAATCGCTGCGCCTGTGCGGCGTGGACACCGCACGTGTGAAGGATTGGGGCAACTTGTTCAACGAGGAGATCGCATGAAACATCCGATGTCAACCTGTTCCTTGCGGGCCGCTGCGCCGAGCCGCCCCGAGCCAAACCCGACCCAGGGCCACGCGGGCGGGCCTTCGCGGCCCTCGGAGGGTCGATCCCCGTACTCGGCGATCAGGGGGCGGTCATGAGCGTGGCCTTTGACCTCATCGTGCGCAACGCCCAGACAGCCACGGCGGCCGACCTGTTCCGCTGCGACATCGGCATTCGCGGCGGGCGCATCACTGCACTGAGCGAGCAGCTGCCGGCCGGCGCGGGCACGCGCGAGATCGACGCCGCGGGGCGTTATGTCACCCCGGGCGGTGTCGACTCCCACTGCCACATCGACCAGCCCATGCTGCCGCCGATCCGCATGGCCGACAACTTCGAAACCGGCACGCGTTCGGCCGCCTGCGGGGGCACCACCACCGTGATCCCGTTCGCGGCGCAGCAGCGGGGGCAGGGCGTGCAGGCGGCCGTCGACGACTACCACCGCCGCGCCGAGGGCAACGCAAGTGTTGACTATGCCTTCCACCTGATCGTGAGCGACCCCACGCCCGAGGTCCTCAACATCGAGTTGCCGGCGCTGATCGAACGCGGGTACACGTCGTTCAAGCTCTACATGACCTATGAAGACCTGAAGCTCGACGACCGGCAGATTCTTGAGCTGCTGGAGGTGGCACGCCGCCATGGGGCGATGGTGATGATCCACGCCGAGAACACCGACGCGATCACCTACCTCAGCGAGCGCCTGCTGGCCGTGGGCAAGAGTGCGCCGCGCTACCACGGGCTGTCGCGGCCCTCGCCGGTGGAGCGCGAGGCCACGCACCGCGCGATCACGCTGGCCGAGCTGCTCGACGTGCCCATCCTGCTGGTGCATGTGTCGGGCGCCGAGGCGGTGGAGCAGATCCGCTGGGCACGGGGCAAGGGGCTCAACGTGCAGGCCGAGACCTGCCCGCAGTACCTCTTTCTCACCCAGGACGACCTGGCCTTGCCCGGCTTCCATGGAGCGCGCGGCGTGTGCAGCCCGCCGCCACGCGACAAGGCCAACCAGCAAGTGATCTGGGACGGCCTGGTCGACGGTCTGTTCAGTGTCTTCTCTTCGGACCATGCGCCTTTCAACTACGACGACGACTCGGGTAAACGCCTGGGCGGCAAGGAGCCCGCGTTCCCGCACATCCCGAACGGTGTGCCGGGCATCGAGACGCGCATGGCCTTGCTGTTCTCGGAGGGGGTGCTCGCGGGGCGCATGCCCATCCAGCAGTTCGTCGCCCTCACGGCCACCAATGCGGCGCGCCTGTATGGCCTCTACCCCCGGAAGGGCACGATTGCCATCGGCAGCGACGCCGATCTGGTGATCTGGAACAGCGGCACGCCTTACACCATCCGCAATGAAGCGCTGCACCACGCCGTCGACCACACGCCTTACGAGGGCCGAGAGCTGCGGGCCTGGCCTGCGATGACGCTGCTGCGTGGCGAGGTGGTCTGGGACGGCGAGCGTTTTCTCGGCCGCGCCGGTGGGGGCCAGTTCCTGCGCTGTGAGCGGCCCGAGGCGGCACGCCCGCGACCGCGCGCGCAGACCTGGCGGCGTTTTATGGAACTGGAAGACTGAGCGTGACGAACCGACTCTTGATAACCGTCGCGGGCCACCGCTTCATTGCGGAGGCGCACCCTGATGCGCCCCAGACCTTTGCGGCCTTCGCCCGGCTGCTGCCCTACCGGCAGAAGCTGATCCACGTGCGCTGGAGCGGCGAAGCGGTGTGGGTGCCGCTCGGCGACTTTCATCTCGGCGTGGGCTACGAGAACCACACCAGCCACCCGTCGGTGGGCGACGTGCTTTTCTACCCTGGCGGCTTCAGTGAAACCGAGCTGCTCATCGCCTATGGCGCTTGCAGCTTTTCCAGCAAAATGGGGCCACTGGCGGGCAACCACTTTCTGCGCATCGTCAAAGGACAGGAGCAACTGGCGGCGCTGGGGCGCAAGGTGCTGTGGGAAGGCGCACAAGACGGGCTGTTCGAGTGGGAGCCACACGTGTAGGCGAGGTTTGCGGCACGCCAACGGTGGCCCCGCCCACGAGAAACCCCTTGCGCGCATGACCGTGGCTACTTCTGCGATCCGGCGCCGTGATTGATAATGAGCGGGTGCGCATGCGAGTAACCCTGATTCTGACGGCGGTGTTCGTCCCGTGCCTGCTGGGCGGAACCGCCGCCCGAGCCGCGCAGGACGCGCCGTGGTGGAAGGCGCTGCCTCGTCCGATCTACCGCGAGCTGGAGCGGGTAAAGGTGGACTCGCACTGGTTCGAGGTGTACCGAGTGGCTCCGGGCACGACGGCGCTCTATGAACCAGGACACTGGCAGGAGGCGATTTCCTATCTCATCGAAGGCGGCGAGCGCGCCGTCCTGTTCGACACCGGTCTCGGCATCGCCAACATCAAGGCCGTCGTCGATCAGTTGACGACCCTCCCCGTGACGGTTGTGAACTCGCACGAGCACTTCGACCACATTGGCGGCGATCGCCTGTTCACCGAGGTCGCCGTCGCGGACAATCCGGCGGCCCTCGCGCGATTGGCGCGCGGCACGGGCAGCCTGGCGGGCGAGATCACAGCCGAGACCGTCTGGATGCCGCTGCCGGCGGGCTTCGACCGGGCGCGTTACGAGACGCCGCCGATTCGGCCGACGCGGCGGCTCATCGACGGCGAGCGTCTCGACCTTGGCGGGCGCACGCTCGAGGTCGTCCTCACGCCGGGGCATACGCCGGGCAGTCTGTGCCTGCTCGACCGCGGGCGCCGCCTGCTGTTCACGGGCGATACGCTGTATCCCGCGACATTGTACGCGCACGCCCCCGAGTCGAACCTCCGAGACTACGTGCGCTCCGCGGCGCGCCTCGGCGCACTTGGCGACCTGGTCGACATGCTGTGCCCGGGCCACAACGAGGCGAAGGTATCGGCCACGCTGCTGACCCGCTTCGCGAGGGCGTTTGCCGCCATCGGTCGCGGGGAGGTGTCCGCCGCGCGTGAACGCCCCGGCGTCGTTCGCTACGACTCGGAGGGGATCGTCTTGCTCGCGCGGGACGAGCAGAAGAAGTAGCCCGGCGGCCCGTCGACCGCGTCCGGCGAACGCCAGGGCCGCTCGACGGTATCCTTCGTTCATGAATCGACGCCAGTTCCTGAACCACGGCGTCCTCGCGGTGTCCGGCCTGGCCGTGACGGCGCCACCGGCGGGCGCGCAACCCTCCGGTGCCGCGGCCCTCGACGCCGCGCGCGCGCTGGCCCTGGCCCAGACCCGCCGCGCGGAGCTCGTGGACCTGCTCTCGCGGCTCATCGCCGTTTCGAGCCCGCTCGGCGAATCGGCCGAGCAGGCGCAGCGCCTGGTCGCCGACTACTTGAACACGCGCGGCTATCGCTCGGAGTTGACCACCGACGATCCCACGGCGTACACCTCGCATCCCGATTACATGGCGCCCGCCACGCCGTATCCCGCCCCGGCCGTCAACCTCGTGGCCCGGGCGGCATCACGTCCGTCGAAAGTGGGGCTGTTCGCTCACATCGACACCGAAGGCGCGGGCGCCGGCTGGACCTCCCCGCCGCTCACGGCCACGGTGCGCGACGGCCGTCTGTACGGACTAGGCGCCGCTGACGACAAGGGCGGCGTGGCCGCCATGGCCGTGGCCGCCGCGATCCTGCAGGCCAACGGGCGGCCGAGCCCGCTCGTGATGAGCCTGCACGGCAAGGGCGGTGGGAGTCGTGGCAGCCTGCCCACGTTCGCCCGCCTGCGCGAGTTCTCGCAGGTGCTCTACGTGCATCCGGCCGAGACGGGGCGCGGATTCGCCGACATCAAGCACATCGTGCGCGGCGTGCTCGACATGCGCCTCACGGTAACCGGCTGGCGCGGCGACGTGCGCGAGCTCGGGAGCCCGGACAGCGCGTCGTTCTCCGAGGGTGGGGACGCCCTGCAGGCGGCGCTGGCGATGGTCGACGCGTGGCGGACGGGACCGCTCAAGGGCGCCGAGGTGAACGTAGGCGAGATCGCGGCCGGCGACCGCGTGGGCTCGGTGCCGGCGCAGGCCCGCGCCCGTGTACGCGTGCTCTTCGACGACGCACGCGCCTTCGGCGAGGTGCTTTTGGACGCGCGTCGCGAGTGCGACCGGGTGGCGGCCGCGCGCAGCCGCGGCGACCACAAGATCACGGTTACGCTCGAGCGCGCCGGCCTGGGCGCCAACCACGCCTCCGTGCCGTGGGATTCGCCGGCGTGCCGCGTGCTGCGCGCCTCGATTGAAGACGTCACCGGCCGCGCGCCGGCGTCGTATCCGACCCACTTCGCCGGCGACATCCGGTATCCGATTCGCCTGGCCGGGGTGCCGGCCTTCGGCATGGGCTCGCTCGCCGGCGGCTTCTACGGCGCCGACGAGTGGGTGGATATCGACGACCTGGTGCGGCTCGTCGCCATCGTGATGGTGTGCGCCGACCGTTGGGCGGCGTTGCCCTAGGATCTGGGACTCCGCCGATCAGGATCATGCCCTCGCTCGTTGCCTCACGCGCCACCGCAGAATGGGCCTTGAGGTCGGGCTTGTTCGAGTAGGCGCAGCCCTTCTGGCGCGGCGCTCAATGAGAGCACGCTCTCCGCCGTGCGCTTCGACCTCAAACACCTGGCCGCGCTCGTTTCGCTTACGCTCCGAGAGATCATGGCCTGGTCAACCGGCGCAGGGTGAGCCCGGCAAGCGCCACCACTTCACTCGGTGCGGAGCGCGTTGAGTGGGTTGAGTGGGTTGACGCGGGTCGCCCGGCGGGCAGGAATGTAACAGGCGAGCAACGCCACCAGACTCAACACAAGCGGAGCGGCGATGAAGGTCAAGGGGACTGGTTCTGTAGAGCATGCCCGCAACCACCTGGCCGAGGCCCGTGGAGGCCGTACATCCAAGGCGCGGTTCGTCTATGCGGGCGCTGGAAAAGCACCGGACGCGTCGCTACCAGCCCGCGAACGCGCTCACCGCCGACGTTCGCCGGCATCTGAACAGCGAGCGCCCTAAGTGACCGACTCTCATCAACGAGCAGGGTGGGAGCCTCGGCTCGCGCTGCAACCCCCGTGCAACCCCAGAAGGAATGGCGTGGGGGGCGAGAACCGCCGAAACTCACGAAACCAGCGTCGATACTGGGGAAAGATGGTCGGGATGGGAGGATTTGAACCTCCGACCCCCTGCACCCCAAGCAGGTGCGCTATCCAGGCTGCGCTACATCCCGATGTACGTCGACGTCAAGGGGGCGGAGTCTACCAGCGTTCCGGGGATCGGTACGACGCCCTTGGCGGCCCTATTTGCGTTCTAGAACGTTGAGAAGCGCCTTCAGCTCTTCCTTGACTTCCTGGAGGATGGCGCGCGTCTTGTCGTCCCGGGCCACCGCCGGCTCCCCCGACGTGTCCGGATGGGCCATGGCCGCCCGGATCGCGGCGGCCGACGGAGTAGGCCCGATTTTCGCGTCCGGCTCGGCGCCGTCGAAAGCGCTCTCCAATGCGGCGGGCGAAACCGGCGTCACGACTCGGCCCGCCTGCTCCTGCTCGATCTTCTTGCGCGCGCCGGCCACCGTGAAGCCTTCGCCATAGAGCAGTTCTTTGATCCGGATGACCGTCTCGATGTCTCGACGCCGGTAGATCCGCTGACCGGAACTGTTCTTGGCGGGCGCCAGGGTCGGGAACTCGGTCTCCCAGTACCGCAACACGTAGGGCTGGATGTCCGTGAGTTCGCAGACCTCGCCGATCTTGAAGAACAGCTTGTTCGGTATCTTGCGCTCGGTCACGTGCATTCAGACTCGGGCCGACATCAAGCGGAGGCTTCCGGTGAAATCGCGGCCGCCTCAACCTGGGGAGAAGACCTGAAAAAGATCGACTTCCGCGACCGGATGGCGATGATGTCGCCGGTCTTGGGGTTTCGGCCCCGGCGCTCGCGGCGAGTCTTGACGAGAAACGTCCCGAATCCCGTGATTTGGACCTTTTCACCACGCAGCAGACGCTCGCGAAGGAGGCGAAAGAAGGTGTCGACAAGGCGCGCAGCTTCACGACTGGACAGGCCGCCGTGACGTTCGTACACGGCGCGGGCGATGTCGGCCTTGGTCAAACGAAGACTCCTAACCTGGAGACGAGGGGAGGGGGGGTCGGAATGAAGAGAGCGGAGAAAAATTCACTACATCAGCGCTTTAGACCGATGCAATTAAACGAGATTATGAATGGCGGACAGATCGCTTGTCAATCCGAGTTTTTCGAACCTCTAAATGACTTGAACTGTCCTGAGGTATCTCTTTTCCGCTGTTTGGTTTACCATCGGTTCTGGGCCTGGGAATCGCCTTCCTCATCTTGAACGACTGAGGTCCGGAGCGGGAGCGCCGCACCCTGAGCCAGATCCGAATCGGCGACCCCTCGAACCCGAATTCCTTTCGCAGGCAGTTGATCAGAAAGCGTTCGGACGAGAAGTGCAGCTCGCCCTCCCGATTGACCGAGAGTGTGAACGTGGGCGGGTCGACGCGGATTTGCGCGGCGTAGAGAAGGTTGACGCCCTCGGCGCCCTTCTTGAACCTTATGGGATTCCGAGCCACCGCGTCCTGAAGGCAGCGGTTGAGGGGTCCGGTGGGAACCCGGCGCGACCACTCCACCCGGGCGTGGTCGATGGCCGTGAAAAGGTCTTTCCGCCCCATCCCGGTCTTGGCGGAGACGAGCACGACCGGCGCGTACTCGAGGAACTTGACGCGATAGGAGAACTCTTCGCGCATCTGGGCCGACGTCTTGTTCAGCGTCTTCGCGAGGTCCCACTTGTTCACCGCCACCACCACCGCCCGGCCCGACTCCTGAATCAGGCCGGCAATCGTCGCATCCATTTCGCGCATGCCGTCCTCGGCCGAAACCAGGAGGACGCAGACTTCAGCCCGATCGATGGCTCGCTTGGCCTGGACCACGGCCACATGATCCGCCCCGTCCTCCAGCAACCGGACTTTACGGATGCCGGCGGTATCGACGAAAAGGTACGGCTTGCCCTGCCAGGCGACCAGGGAGTCGACGGCATCCCGGGTGGTCCCGGAAACCGGGGAGACGATCGAGCGCTCCTCGCCCACGAGGCGGTTGAGCATCGACGATTTCCCGACGTTGGTGCGGCCAACCAGGGCCACTCGAACGGGATGGACGTTCTCGTCCTTTTCCTGTATCTCGGGCGCCTTCACGACCTTGCAGACGAGGTCGAGAAGATCGCCGATCCCCTCGTTGTGTTCGGCTGAGATCGGGAATGGTTCGCCAAAACCAAGGCGAGCGAACTCGTTGGTCTCGCGCCGGCTCGCTTCCGCCTTGTTGATGACCAGTAGAACGGGCTTGCCTGAAGAGCGGACCTTCCGAGCGAGAGCCTGGTCGTCCGGGAGGAGGCCGGACTGCGCATCGACAAGCAGGACGACCAGGGCGGCCTGACCGATGGCCACATCGGCCTGGGCTTTGCTCAGCTTGAGGAAGAGTTCGTCGGCCCCCGGGGATAGCCCGCCCGTATCGACGATCCTGAACTCCTTTCTCTGCCATTCGACCCGGCCGTAGGCCCGGTCCCGGGTGGACCCCGGCTTGGAATCGACAATGGCCTGCCTTCGCCCGGTAAGCCGATTGAAAAGAGTGGACTTACCCACATTGGGCCGGCCTACCACCGCAACCAGCGGTAAAGCGTCGATTTCGGTTGTGGATTCAGGCGTCACATCGTCTATCCTAATTGCAAGAGCCCTTGCTGCTAGCCAGGGAGCTAATGAACGTAGGCGTTTCCTGCCCTAGAAATCCGCAGAAGGAAGTCCGATGAGCCTCATCAAGGCCGATCTCATTGATCAGATTGCACTAGCAGCCGATCTCACCCGCGTCCGGGCCGAGATGGCCGCCGAAGCCGTCATCGAGTCGTTCAAGGAAGCGCTCCTGAGCTCGCAGCGCATCGAGATCCGCGGATTTGGCGTGTTCATCATTCGGCCCCGGAAGCGCGGGATCGGCCGGAATCCCAGAACGGGCCAGGAGGTTCCGATTCCTCCCGGTCGCAGCATCCGCTTCAAGCCCGGCAAAGAGATCGAGTCGACCGAGATCGTCTCCTCGCCCCCCGAAACCCCAAAACCCACAGAGTAGCGAGGCCTGGGCCCTTCGACGCTTCGACAGGCTCAGCGCAGGCAAGCTCAGGGACCCTGGCAGACTGCAAACGGTGGCTGAGCTCGTCGAAGCCACCGTCGATCCCTTCGACGCTTCGACAGGCTCAGCGCAGGCAAGCTCAGGGACCCTTCGACAGGCTCAGGGACCCCAGGCAGACCCTGGTACCGCCGCCTTCTACATGAGGCTCATGGGGTCCACATCGACCGCGAGGCCCGGGAATCGCAAGGGGCCAAACTCCGCGATCAGCGCTTCATGGACGGTCTGGTGGATGAGGCTCCGCTTGCCTCGTACGACCACTTGATAGCGGAACTCGTCTCGAACCTTCGACAACGGTGAGGGCGCTGGGCCGAGGACGCCCGCCTTCAACGTCGCCTTCAGACGCCGAGCGATGCTTCGCGCGTTCTTCGCCACCTCATCCTCGACCGGGCCGCGAAACTGCAGGTTGATCATGGCCTCGTGAGGCGGGTAGCCCATGGTGCGTCGGAACTCCATCTCACGATCGAAGAATGCGTCGTAGTCCTGGTTCTGGGCGAATTCGATCGCGTAGTGCCTGGGATTGTGGGTCTGGAGCAGAACCTCGCCCGGAAGGTCGGCCCGCCCCGCCCGGCCCGCCACCTGAGTGAGCAGCGCAAACGTCCGCTCGGCGGATCTGAAGTCGGGAAGGCCAAGGCCGACGTCGGCGTCGATCACGCCCACCAGGGTGACCTTGGGGAAATCATGGCCCTTCGCGATCATCTGGGTTCCCACCAGGATGTCGGTCTCGTGACCCTCGAACCGGTGCAGGACGTTCTCGACCGCGCGCCTCCGGGCCGCGATGTCGCGGTCGATCCGGTCGATGCGCGAGTCGGGGAACGCGGCCTGGAGGACCTCGGCCACCCGCTGCGTGCCGTACCCCTGAAGGCGAAGATAGTCGCCTCGACAGGCCGAGCAACGGCTGGGCGTTGCCTTCGTCAGACCGCAGTAGTGACACTGCGCCTGTTCGCCGCGGCGGTGAAGGACAAGAGCCACCGAGCAGTGCGGGCACTGCGCGGAGGCCCCGCACTCGCGGCACACCAGGCTCGTCGCATAGCCGCGCCGGTTCAGGAGCAACACCGTCTGCTCCTTCCTGACCAGGCGTTCGCCAATGGCGTCGATGAGGGGCGGGGTGAGGATCGCGGTCGGAACCTTCAGTTTCTTCCGGTCGATAATGTGGACGCGGGCCAGGCCCATGGGGCCCACCCGCGTTCGCAGGCGCAGCCAGGCGTAGCGACCCTTGATGGCGTTCAGGCGCGACTCCATCGAAGGGGTGGCCGAACCCAGCAGGATCACCGCCTTCTCGAGCCGGGCGCGATAGACCGCGACATCCCGGCCGTGGTAGCGCGGCGCATCTTCCTGCTTGTAGGCCGAGTCATGTTCTTCATCGACCACGATGAGGCCCAGGTTCTTTAGGGGCGCGAACACCGCCGACCGCGCTCCCACCACGACCCTAGCCTCGCCGCGTCGCGCTCGCCACCATTCGTCGTGCCGGACACCCTCGGCCATATCGCTGTGGAGCACGCTCACCGCATCGCCGAACCGCTCGCGCGCGGCCCGCACCAAAGTCGAGGTGAGACCGATCTCCGGAACCAGGAGAAGTGCCGTCTTGCCGAGTTCCAGCGCCTTCTGGGCGGCGCGGAGGTAGATCTCGGTCTTGCCGCTTCCCGTCACCCCTTCAAGAAGAATGGGCGCGAACTCGGATTCGCCGAGAGCGACCGCGACTTTCGTGTCGGCCTCCGACTGCTCGGGGGTGAGAATGCGCTCCTCGGGCCGCACGGGGCGGAGGGCGCGCTCAACATTGGGGTCGGGCCGGCGTTCGGACACTTCCATGCCGATGGTCACGAGACCCTTCTTCTCGAGCGATTTCAAGGCCTGACGCCTCGACGCCACTTCACCGACGATGTCTCGAACCGCCGCGGAGCCACCTCTCTCCTTCAACCGCGCCGCCACTTCCAGGGCCCGGCCGCTCAATTCCGCAGCCTCAATCCCGGGCTCCGCCGTCGCGACCTGCACTCGCTGAAAATCGGTGGTCGCAAGTTCCGCCTCGAATTCGATGAGGCCCAACTGGTCGAGTTTCAGGAGACGAGCGGTTACATCCTTATCGAGGCGCGCGGCCAAACCCCCAACCGACATCTGACCCCCGGCGTCCCGAAGCGCTTGAAGCACGGGATCGCTCGCGGCCGCAGTGAGACTCCCGGGCGACCCCACAGCCTTCAGCCGGACGAGGCGTTTCGAAGCCCGCACACCCCCGGGCGGAGCCACCAGACGCGTGGCCTGACCTATCGGACCGATGTAGTAATCGGCCACCCACAGGGCCAGTTCCAGCAGACGTTCCGTGACGAGGGGTTCTTCGTCCAGGACTGCGGTGAGGTTCTTGGAGACGACGCCTTCCTTGGGCCTCGCCTCCCCGTTTACCACGACACCCATCACCCGCCGCTTGCCGAAGGGAGCTTCAACGCGCGACCCCCTCGGCACATCGGGCCATCCCGGGGGGACGCGATACGTCATGGGCTGCATCAATGGCAGGGGAAGGGCCACGTCGACGAAACGATCGGAGGCGGCCTCGGGCTCGGTCAGATCAGGAAGGGATTTCTGCTGCATGGCGCGGGCTCTCCTACCGGTGGCCTGCACAAAGCCCTTGCTAGTCGGCGCGCGGACCCAGCATGTCCATCACGAGTTTCAGATCTTCCCAGACCGTCTTTTTAGCGGACGGATTTCGGAGCAGGTATGCCGGGTGGTACGTCGGCATTACGGGAATGCCGTCCCACGAAGCGAAGCGGCCCCGGAACCTTGAAATAGGATCCGCGGTTTTCGCCATGAACTTTCCCGCGGTGGCGCCCAGCGCCACGATCACCCTTGGCTGAATGGCCTTGATCTGCGCTTCGAGGAAGGGCTGGCAGGTCAGGATCTCATCCGTCTCGGGCGGCCGATTGCCCGGGGGCCGGCACTTGATGACGTTCGCGATGAAGACATCCGCCCGCTTCATTTTCATGCCCTTCTCGACCATGTCGGTCAGCAGTTGGCCGGCCCGACCCACGAAGGCGAGCCCTTGAACGTCCTCATCGGCACCCGGCGCCTCGCCCACGAACATCAACTCCGCGGCCGCGTTCCCCTGGCCGTGCACGATCTTGGTGCGGCCTTCACAGAGTCGGCATCGCTTACAGTCGCCGATGTCGTCCTTTATCGACTGCAGCGCGATTTCGATGGCGCCGGCATCGCGCTCGACACCAGCGTTGCGAGCCTCCAGGGTGGCAAGCGTCTCTGGAGCGGCCACCCGCATCGGCGGGATCGGCGCGGGCGCGGCGGACGCGGTCAGGGCGGGAGGGATCTTGCGCCCGGCTTGACGGCCCCTCTTCTCCGCCTTGACCCCGATGCGGTCGAGCGATCCGAGGAACTTCCCCATCGCCACGAGGTCGTGCAGAACCGGATCATCCATGGGGCAGAGCATAAGAGGGACTCAAGGCTTGCCGGGTCCCAACGCGGAGATGGCCTTCCGAGAATCAGTCTCCCTCCCCCACCGCCGTAATGTCGGCGACCGTCAATTCCGTCAACGAGTCGATCACATAGTGTGCATCCTTTAACTGCTCCCGCGGATGAGAGTTCGTCACCCCGACCACGCGCAGCGCGGCCGCTCGCGCCGAGGCGATTCCGTGGATCGAGTCCTCGAAGGCCACGACACCCTGAGCTGAATGGACGGCATCGACAAGCCCCCGCGCTTTCAGGTAAGACTCCGGATGCGGCTTCCTGTGGCTGACGTCGTTGACGGACACGATTCCCCGGAACATGCCCAGGAGGTGGTCCCGGCGCAGGAGGGACTCAATCTCGCTTCGCGGCGACCCCGACGCTATCGCCAGGGGCACGCCGGCTTCGCTCAGGAACCCGATCACTGCCTTGGCACCGGGGAGAAAGCCGATAGACGAGAACAGGCCGGCGAAAACCTCCTTCTTTCGCGCCGCGAGGTGATCGACCAGCGCCGGACCCGCGCCTTGCCCGTGCTTCCGAAGGGCATGTCGGATTACGCCATGGTCGTCGTGGACCATGTAGTGCTCGGCGTATTCGCTGAAGGCGATCTCGATCCCTGCCCCCTCGGCGAGGACGGCCCGGAATCCCTCGAAATGCACCTTCTCGCTGTCCACCAGAACGCCGTCGAAGTCGAAGATCACGCCCCGCAGCACGGCCGTAGCCTACAGAAACGCG
The DNA here is from genome assembly GCA_031412915.1 of Vicinamibacteria bacterium. Classification (GTDB taxonomy): domain Bacteria; phylum Acidobacteriota; class Vicinamibacteria; order Fen-336; family JAGNNV01; genus JAGNNV01. The sequence continues at coordinate 106,209 of JANODX010000123.1, forward strand.
GTACTCGCTCAAGGCCCGCCGGCAAGACTTTGAACCCGATAGGCTCTCTCGCTCCCCCGGGGCGTTCAAGCGGATCGAATTGGTGACACAGGGCCGCTCTATTTCGTTCCCAGGGACACCAACCTGTCCTGCGCCTCGGCGGCGTCCCGGGGCTTCACGAATGTCCAGACGTCCGTGTCCCTGGCCTCGCCCTCCATGGGCAGGATCATCACGTCAAAACCGCCCGCCACGATTCCAGGCCCGGTCGCGGTGTCGCAGATTGCGGCCCTTCGCCTTCGGAGGTTAGAGTCTGAGCAGTTGAGAGTTGCAGCGATCATCCCGGCGCGGTATGCCTCGACGAGGCTCCCGGGGAAACCTCTCTCCCTCATTCACGGCTGGCCGATGGTCCGCCATGTCTACGAACGGACCAGGAGGGCGAAAACCGTGGACGAAGTCGTGATCGCCACCGATGACGAGCGCGTGATGGCCGCGGTGCGGGGCTTCGGCGGGCGAGGGCTCCTGACCTCGCCCGCATGCCCAACCGGGACAGACCGTCTGGCCGAGGCCTCGAAACAGATCGAAGCCGATATCTACGTCAACGTTCAGGGCGACGAACCGATGATCGACCCCCTCATGATCGACGTCGCGGTCAATGCCCTCACGTCCGATTCCAGCGCCTCCATCTCGACGCTCTCTCTTCCCCTCAGGCATTTCGACGAAATGATGTCGGACGCGGTGGTGAAAGTCGTCACCGACGCGCGGGGGCATGCCCTGTACTTCTCGCGCAGTCCCATCCCCCACGTGCGCACCGCCGAGCGAACCCTCGAGGCCGCGGCCCGGGCGGCGATCGCCACTGGTCTCACCCGGAAGCACGTCGGCCTGTACGCCTTCCGCCGCGACGCTCTCGCCGTGTTCGCAGCACTCCCGCCCTCGCCCCTCGAAGCGCTGGAACAACTCGAACAGCTTCGCGCCCTGCACCACGGCATGAAGATCCTGGTCGAGCCCACGGCCGGCGAGGGGACGGTCGCGGTCGACACCCCGGCCGACCTCGAACGGGTTCGCGCCCTCATGGCTCCTGAACCCATCCCCACCACCCGCTAGCGGAGGCTGCTGAGACCAGATGCCGAAACCAACCAAGTACATTTTCGTGACCGGCGGCGTGGTCTCCTCGCTGGGCAAGGGCATCGCTGCCGCGTCGATCGGCTGTCTGCTCGAAGGCCACGGCTTTCGGGTCGGTCTCATGAAGTGCGATCCCTACCTAAACGTCGATCCGGGCACCATGAGCCCCTACCAGCATGGCGAGGTGTTCGTCACGGAGGATGGGGCCGAGACCGATCTCGATCTCGGTCACTACGAGCGATTCACCCACGTCACCACGTCGCGGAAGTCGAACATCACCACCGGTCAGATCTACGGCCAGGTGATCCAGAAGGAACGCCGGGGCGACTATCTCGGGCGCACGGTCCAGGTAATCCCCCACATAACGGACGAGATCAAGGCGGCGATCCGCGAGTGCGGCGACGGGGTCGAGGTCCTGATCGTGGAGATCGGGGGAACGGTGGGCGACATCGAAAGCCTGCCCTTCCTGGAAGCGATCCGCCAGTTCCGCCGGGATGTGGGCCGCGACAACGCGATGTTCGTCCACCTGGCCCTGGTCCCTTTCATCAAGACCGCCCAGGAGCTGAAGACCAAGCCCACCCAGCACTCGGTCCACGAACTCCGCGGCATCGGTATTCAGCCCCAGGCCCTGCTCTGCCGCACCGAGGTGGACCTGCCCGCCGACATCAAGGCCAAACTCGCCCTCTTCTGCGACGTGCCCGAGGAGGCGGTCATCTCGGCCCTGGACGTAGGGACGATCTACGAGGTTCCGCTCCATCTCAAGTCCCAGGGCCTCGACACGATCATCCTCAAGACCCTCGGCCTCACATCGCCGGGCTGCGACCTCGCCCACTGGGAGAGAATCGTGAGCACGATCAAGAACCCCTTGGCGGAGGTCGAGATCGCGATCATAGGCAAGTACGTATCCTACGAGGATTCGTACAAGAGCCTCAACGAAGCCCTCACCCACGGCGCGCTCGCCAACGGAGTCAGGCTGGTCCGCCGGTGGGTCGAGTCCGAAGAACTCGAGGCCAAGGGGCCGTCGCTGCTCCAGGGCGCATCGGGCATTCTGGTCCCCGGAGGCTTCGGCGCACGCGGCACGGGAGGCATGATCATGGCGGCTCAATACGCGCGCGAGTCGGGAACGCCGTTCTTCGGCATCTGCTACGGCTTCCAGTGGGCGGTGGTCGAATACGCCCGGAACGTCTGCGGCCTGCCCGGCGCCGACTCCACCGAGGTCAACGAGAACGCGGAGCATCGCGTGATCTACAAACTTCAGGACCTCCTCGGGGTCGAGGACATGGGCGGCACCATGCGTCTTGGATCCTACCCCTGCGAGCTCGACGAGGGTTCGCTCGCCCAGCGCGTCTATGGAGCCCGCGAAATCCGCGAGCGTCATCGGCATCGCTATGAGTTCAATCAGGAGTACATGGCTCGGCTCGAAAGCGCCGGGCTCAAGATTTCCGGCAAGACGCCGGACGGCAAATTCGCGGAGATCGCGGAGATCAAGGGTCACCCGTACTTCATCGCCGTGCAGTATCACCCCGAGTTCAAGTCGCGGCCCTGGCAACCTCATCCCCTCTTCTCCGGTTTCGTGGGCGCGTCGTACGCGCGACAGAAGACCGACCAGACCTCGTCCGCCCGGGCCTCCCTATCGAGCGTAGTCGCTTGAAGTCCGCCCACCGAAGACCGATCCGGGTGGGGCCGCTCACCATCGGCAACGGGGCGCTCTTTCTCATCGGCGGGCCGTGCGTGATCGAGTCGGCCGCTCATCCCTTGAAAATCGCGCGTCGGCTGAAGGAGATCACCGACGAACTGGAGATTCCTTTCATCTTCAAGGCCAGCTACGACAAGGCCAACCGGTCCTCGATCGGCTCCTTCCGGGGGATGGGCATGGAACGCGGCCTCGACATTCTCGCCACCGTGAAAGCGAAGGTGGGCGTGCCCATCCTCACCGACGTGCACGAGACCACCCAAGTCGCGCCGGTCTCAAAAGTCGCCGATGTTCTCCAGATTCCGGCTTTTCTGTGCCGACAGACCGATCTCGTCCTCGAGGCCGCGCGGTCCGGGCGTGCGGTCAATATCAAGAAAGGTCAGTTCATGGCGCCCTGGGACATGAAGGGCGTGATGGACAAGGCGAAGACCACCGGCAATCGCAATCTGATGGTGACCGAGCGGGGCGCTTCATTCGGCTACAACACCCTGGTGGTCGACATGCGTTCCTTTCCCGTCCTGCGCGGTTTCGGCTTTCCCGTGATCTTCGACATCACCCACAGCGTCCAGCGCCCCGGTGGCCTCGGCGACCGCTCGGGAGGCGACGCTCATTTCATCGACACCCTCGGCCCGGCGGGGGTGGCCGCGGGGGTCGACGGCGTGTTCATGGAGACCCACGAAGACCCGGGCCGCGCCCTCTCCGACGGACCCAATGCGTACCGCCTCGATCGCATGAAGGCGTTCCTCACTCACCTGAAGAAGGTCCACGCCCTCGCCCGCGAGCGCGCCTAGACATGAACTACGAAACGGCTCGCAAAGTCCTGCAAATCGAGGCCGACGCCATTCGCGAGCTGATTCCGAAGGTGGGCGAGACATTCGGTCACGCCGTCGACATGCTCTTCGGCTGCACCGGGCGGGTGGTGACCACGGGCATGGGCAAAAGCGGGTTCATAGCCCAGAAGCTGTCGGCCACCCTGTCCTCGACCGGAACTCCGTCTCTCTTCCTGCACCCGGCCGAGGCTATCCACGGCGATCTGGGACGGATCGTCAAGGGGGACGTGGTGATCGCCATCTCGTACAGCGGCGAGACCGAGGAGATCGTCGCCCTCCTCCCCACCTTGAAGCGGATCGGCGTTCCCGTCATCGCCCTCACCGGACGCATCGACTCGGCCATCGCCCTGGCTTCCGAAATCCACCTGGACGTCTCCATCCGCGAAGAGGCGTGCCCCCTGCGCCTCGCCCCCACCGCGTCCACGACCGCAGCCCTCGCCATGGGGGACGCTCTGGCCATGGTCCTGACGGAAAGGCGCGGTTTCACGGTCGAGGAATTCGCGGACCTCCATCCCGGCGGACGGCTGGGTCGCAAACTCCTGCGCGTCGAGGACATCATGCACAAAGGGGACGACACGCCGCGGGTGCGGCCGAAAACGCCGCTCAAGGACGTTCTGTTCGAGATGACCACCAAGCGGCTCGGGATGACCACGGTGACCGACGAGGACGGCCTCCTCCTTGGCGTGATCTCCGACGGAGACCTCCGCCGCCTGATGGAGCGGTTCGGCGCCTCGGTTCTCGGCCTTCCCGCGGAGCAGGGCATGACCAGGACGCCTCACGTCATCGCCGCAAGAGAGATCGCCACCCGCGCTCTCGACCTCATGGAGACGAACAAGATCACCGCTCTCGTGGTGGTCGACGCCGACCGGCGCGTCGAGGGCGTGATCCACCTCCACGATCTGTGGAAGACGGAGATGGTCTAGCCCTAGGCCAGGTAGTCCGGTTCCATCGCGGCGGGAGCGCCGAACGGGTAGCCCGTGACTTCGAGAAGGTGCATCCTCCTCAACTCTGGCCGGGCGTGGATCTGCCGGATCTGCTCGTTCTGCTTCTCGATAAAGGCCGCTGAGTTCTCCTCGGCCGCCATCTCCAATTCGAGGGCCGCCTGATGATTGCGGGCGATGATTCGATCGAACAGAGGCTTCTGCAGTTTCTGATAGTTGAGCAACGCCTGCCGCACCTTTTCCGCAGCCGAGACCTCGGCCACCGAGGGCAGACAGTCGATGAGACGGGGCAGGCTCAAAAGCCCCATGTTCAGCCCCTGCCCGCGGGCGGGATGGACGGAATGCGCGGCGTCGCCGACCAGAACCGTGTTGCCGCTCACGTAGTCGAGGGCATGGATCATTCGCACCGGGTAGAAACCCGCGATCTCCGATTCGAAGCTCTTCAGGACGTCTGCGCGCCGACCCAGAAGCTGCGCCCGTCCTTCCCTGGTCGACTTCTTCCACCACGGAATTCCCTCGGCTCCGACGGGGAGAGTCACCTTGATGCCGTCGTCCATGCGTTGCTGGATGGACAGGACGCCGTGAGGACCGGAGTAGCGGAAGAGATTGTCGTCGGGCTTCAGGCGAGCGGGGCGTTTTCCGAAGAGAGCGACCATCGGATGACGGTAGGGGTGTTCGAAGGTGGCGAATTTGAGGGTCGAGCGGACGACCGAATTCGTCCCATCGGCGCCCACCACGATGTGGGGTTTGATCAGGACCTCCTCATCGCCGGCGTGAATCTTCAACGAGCGTATCCGTCCGTCGACCACCTTGAACTCCCGGGCCACCGCCGGTTTGAACAGATCGAAATTCGAACCCTCCGAAGCGATTTCGAGGAAGATGTCGGCGAGCAACTCATGGTTGCACACGAGGAAATAGGGATAGGGGATGGGGAGTTCGGAGTAGTCGGCCTTGAGGAGCGGCTCTCCGCAGCAGGTGCGGTACTCATGGCCATTGCGGTGGGTGGCGCCGCGGGCGTGGAAGCGATCCAAAACGCCCCACCGCGCGAGGGAATCGACATTGCACGGCTGCAGGTGATCGCCGAGGGCGGTGTCGAGCGGGCCCTTCCGCTGGTCGACGAGAACGACCCAGTACCCGCTGTCGCGGAGGGCGCAGGCTAGAGCCGTGCCCGCAGTGCCGCCCCCCACGATGAGGACATCGGTCTCCACGGTCTTCATCGCACCAAAACTAGAATCGACGGGACCGCCGGTCAATAGTTCATTTGAATCTGGCCTCCTGACCCCGCCGAATCAGCTCGGTCGGGTGTCCTCTGACGCCTCCGCCCAAGGGTCTTGAGGAGTCCCTCGCGATTCGGTCCTCGCCGCGTCCGGTCAGGACCTTTCGAATGTGGGCGGCCATGGGTGTAGGCATGGAGCCCCGAGCATGTCTCGACTAAGAGGTCAGGACCCGAAGATGAACGCGACCGTCTTTGGGAAACTGAATCGGGGTCGGCTTCTTGGTGACGGCGCAGGACTGGCAGATCGGCTCGCCCCCGGTCTTGCTGTCCCAAGTGCGGTGGCGATGCGCGTTTCGCAGGCGTTCGAAATTCTCGGACAGCCAGGCCTTCTGCACCGTGGTCATCGGAGCGTCGGCTCCCGCCACGACCGGACCGCCGTCTATCTCCAGAGTGAACCCCTGGCAGCACGGCATGGTGTGCCGCCCGTCCCAGGTCACCACCATCCGCCGGAACGGATCGGAACACTGGAACTCGGCGGCGCTGAGATCGGTCCAGTGCGCGGCCTGCCACGAGTGCTGGGCCCCCGCCGGCAGGTAGCACTCGGAAACCGACATCCAATCGACGCCCATCTCCTTGCGCCAGAACTCCTCCATCCGGCCGGAGTCGAGATCATCGGCGTTGATCTTGGTGCGCACCACCGAAGCGCGGATCTTGAGATCTTTAGCACCCTTGCCCTCATTGCGGGCGTTGACCGACTCGCGGACCGAGTGGAGCAGAATGTCCCACTGCCCGCCCACGCGCTGCCGGTGGTACGTCGTTTCATCGCAGGCGTCCACGGAAAACATCAGATCGGTGATGCCGGCTTCGACGACCTGGCGGAAGAGTTTCTTGTTCTTGCGCGCCCCGCCGTTCCCGTTCGTGTTCATCATCAGATCCGGAAAGCCGAGGGCTCTCGCCTCGCGGATGAAAGACACGATGCGCGGATGGAGCGACGGTTCGCCGCGATAGTTGAACTTGATCGAGGAGACGCCGATGTCGGCGCACTGCTGGATCAGACGGCCGTAGAGAACCGGGTCCATGTAGCCCCGCTGGTAGGAGAAGTCCTCCATCCCCTGCATGCGGATGTGCTCGTGGGTCCAGATCTGGCAGAACCCCTTCGGGTCTTCCTCGGTGCTGCCGCAGCGCAGATCGCACACCGCCACGGTCTCGATGTCGGCGTGCACCGGATGGTCGGAGGCATCGAGGTCGGTTTCGCGACGATCCCATTCCTGCCGGTACGCCTCGTAAACGTTCGATCGTCTGGGCGCGTCGACGAGGACTCGGAAGGTAGGGTCTTTGGACATGGAGCACTTCAGTCTAGGCGGGAGCGGCCGAAAACGCCGCGGCCCGGGAGTCAGGAAACAGGCATGACCTCGATCTCAAACACCCAGGGCCACTTCTTGCCGGTCACGAAGATTCGATCGCCGGCTTTATCCCAGGCGATGCCGTTCAGGACGTCTCCCTCGGGACCGCGGGCTTCCGGACGGAGGAGACCGGTGAGATCGATCCAGCCCTTGACCTGTCCGGTGTGGGGATTGATCCTTGCGATCCGGTCCGTCTGCCAGACGTTGGCCCAGAGTTCCCCGCGCACGAATTCAAGTTCGTTGAGCCGCTCCACCGGCCGCTGGCCTTCGAGGACTTGAACACTGCGCACGGGCTTCTGGGTCCTGGGGTCGAGGAAGAAGAGCCGCGACGAGCCATCGCTCATGACCAGCGACTTTCCGTCGGACGCCATGCCCCATCCTTCGGTGGGATAGGTGAAGGTTCGCAGGCGCTTCAGGGTGGTCTTATCGTGGACAAAGCCCACGTTCTCCTCCCAGGTCAGCTGGAGCAACTCGTTGCCGACGAGGGCCAGACCCTCCGCGAAGTACTGAGCCTCGACGGGTATCTGCTGGATCACCCTGCCCGTCGCCGGAGTCACCTTGCGCAAGGTCGAATGCCCGCGCAGGCCCGTGCTCTCGTAGAAGATCCCGTCCGCGAAGACGAGCCCTTGCGTGAAGGCGGTCGGATCGTGCGGAAAGGCTTTGACCACTCGGAAGCTGAACCGAGGCGTCCGCGGATCGGGCCGGGCCTGAAAAGCGAACAGAGCGATCGCGGGAGCCACGAGGACGGAGATGGTGGTCGCAGACAGGCGGCGGGACAACCGGGGCAGAGGCACGGGCGGAATCTAGCGCCTTGGGACCGTCGGGCGGGTGCTCACCAGGATTTCACCCTGCGGGCGACGGCGAGCAGGGCGGAACAAGCCGCCCAGGTCGCAAGGGGCAGGATGAGCGCCCCCGCAAAAAGGACATGGGCTGCCGCGTGCGCCCAGTTCTTCCCATCGATGGGAAGCGGCGTCCCCCCTTCAGAAGCGGGATAGAAGTCGGGGACCGTGTAGATGTTGTCGTGGCCGGTGAAGATGGCCAGGACGATCGCAAGCGCCACCAGGGACTGCGAGAACAGACCCTGGACGAAGCACATGGCGTAGAGGTGCTTAAAGGTCAGGCCTTCGCGCTTGGCGACGAGGGCGTAGTAGGGAAGCGCCAGGATCAGGACGAAGGTGATGCTGAGGATCTTCCCCGCGGAGTCGGGCACGCCGCCCGTCGACATGACGAGGCGGATGAGAAAGACCACGAAGATGGCGATCAGGGCCGGCGCCTGAAGGCCGAGGTAGTAAGTCAGGGGCTTGCCGAACATGAGGGTCTCCTTGAGAGTCGGGCCGTCTCCGCGAGGACGTTAACACCAGGCACGATGCGCGGGCCCGACGGGCGTCTACCGTGGCACGGCCGGCTGGTTGTATCCGATGTCGGTCAGGGAGAGCTGAATGTAGTCGTAGGGATCGCCTCCCTCGGGATGCCAGCGGCCCGCGCCAGAGGCACTTACGGTATGAGCGCCGAAGGTCTGGTAACCGCCGAGCGGGGTCGACCACCGCATGGCCGTGAACGATTTCCCGTCGGCGGACCCGGCAAGCCGATCGTCGGACACGAAATCGACGAGTTCGCCCGCCTCGTTGAAAGTCAGCACCGCCTGAATGGTGACGCCGGCGTTCGTGAACGCGCCGCTGAGGTTTTGGGCATCGATCTCCCGCCATTGGATCTTCGGGTCGATCAGCGACCCGGGAGCGAAGACGCACATGTCGTTGAAGAGGGTGACGGTCTCGGCCTTCGTCATCTCGGGGCCCTTTGCGTCGACGATGGAGAAGATCGACGCCACCTTGACCCGCATCCTGGCCGTGCCGTCCTCGAAGCGATGGAGGGCCTGGACCGGAATGCCGTACATCGAGGCGTCCATGATGAAGAAGCGCGCAGGCCGATCGAGAAAATTGTACTGCTCGCCGGTGAAGCTCATCCACGGCGCGGTGGGGCCGCTGCGGATCCGGCCTTTGAAGGTGAGATGAAAATTCTGAATTCGGGGCTGGCCCAAGGCGCCGGTGAGTGCCAGGTACTTCCGAAGAGCGGCCGGCAAGGAGGCGATGTCTGTCTCGGCCAGGACCGGCTGCGGTGCGGATCGGCCGAGACCGGCCAGCGCCTGCCTTTCGAACTCCGCACGGAAGCTCAGGGGGCCATGCGAAGCGAAGCCGAAAATCACTCCGGCGAGGACGATGATGTTGGCGATGGTCCCGAACTTCGCGTCCGTCCAGGACGCCATGATCACAACCTGCGAGACGGCGACGGCCAGGGCGCCGACCATCCACCATGTCCGTGGCCAGGCAAAGAGTGCGCCGAGAGTGGCGAGAAGAAGGCCGGTCGCCAGGAGCCAGCCGAAACCCAGGGGACGGGAGATGGGCTCTTTGAGCTGCGGGAGTTGGGCGTAGGCAAACGCCTTCGCGAACCCCATCAGGTGGATGAGGCCATGAACCAGGAGAAGTGCTGCGAAAAGCCATTTCATGGATCCCTCCATGGCCGGCCAGGTGAGGCCGGCGAACGATTGTCGTCCAACGGACTATGCCTCCGGACACCTTCGCATGAAATGGTTCAAACGCTTCCTTGTCATGATGCAGCCGGGGTTTTTGGGGGGGCCGGGTCCGTGTCTGGCCCCTGGGCCCGGGCACTTGGCCGCAGCCTCGGCGACCCCGGAATCGATTTGCCGGATTCACTCGGGCAAATCGAGCGTAATGACGACTCGACGAGGCGGAGGCCGGGGGGTTGTAGGGGGGGCCGGGTCCGTGTCTGGCCCTTGGGCCCGGACACTTGGCCGCAGCCTCGGCGACTCCGAAGTCGATCCGCCTGATTCACTCGGGCGGATCGAGCATGATGACGACTCGACGAGGCGGAGGCCGGGGGGTTGTAGGGGGGGCCGGGTCCGTGTCTGGCCCCCCCTACCTAAACTACGTCCCCGGCACCGCACCACCATCGACGGAAAGGCAGTGCCCGCTGATGAAGCTTGCCTGGTCGCTGGCCAGGAACACGTAGGCCGCCGCGATGTCCTCGACCCGGCCCATGCGACCGAGCGGGGTGTGCTGGACCATCGATTCCAGCGCCTTTTGAGGCATCTGCCGCACCATCTCGGTCTCGATGAACCCCGGCGCAATCGCGTTCACACGAATGCCATGCTTCCCCATCTCCCGGGCCCAGACCTTCGTCATTCCGATGACCCCGGCCTTGGTGGCGACATAGTTGGTCTGGCCGAAGTTTCCGTAGAGGCCGACCACCGAGGAGGCGGAAATGATCACCCCGGACTTTCGCCCGATCATGTGGGGGGCCACCGCGCGCGTGCAGAGGAAAACGCCGCGCAGGTTGGCGTCGATGACCAGGTCGAACTGTTCGTCGGACATGACCGAGACCTGGCCGTCCTTGACCTTGACCAGCATGCCGTCACGCAGAATCCCCGCGTTGTTGATCAGGACGTCTATCTGACCGAAGGCTTCCAGCACTTTCGCGGTCGCGGCCTGGACGAGCGCGGCGTCCGCCACGGAGACGCGCGTGAACGTAGCTTGGGGGGCTCCCGCGGCTTTCAGTTCGGAGACGATCGCCCCCTCGTCGCCCTTCACGTCCCACACCGCCACCCGGCATCCCTCGGTCGCAAAGGCCCTGGCCGCGCCTTGGCCGATGCCCGCCGCTCCACCGGTGATCACGACAACTTTGTTCTTGAGACCTGTATCAATCATGGGATTGCGGTTTTAGCAGAAGAGACCATGCCGGACGCCTCGCTCTCAAGAAGGGATCCGAAGGGCTGCCGCTACTGGACTCTTCCCTCGCTCCGCCGCAGATCGATCACGTTGAGGCCCAGTTTCGGGAGGCTGATTTCCAGGCCATCGGGAGCGCCCGGCTCCAGAATCACGTTGGTGACGCCCCAGGACAGAAGGGTGGCCGCGAACCTCTCGGGCCGATGGTCGAGCAGATCACCCAGGCCATTCACGTGGTCGGCGAGGGCTTGAGATCGCCGCGACACCAGACCGGTCACGATCTTCCTTCGGTGCTGGGTCTGAAGCAGGACGGCGAAACCATCGAGCGTGGTCAGGGGAATGTTGCAGACCTCTCCGGGCACGAGTCGAGTCAGGTCGAGCGGGGAGACGAAGGGCTTCGCGAGCGACCGGGGCGACCACATTTCGAGGCCGGCGCCCACCGCAAGCAGGCCGACCAGAGCGGCGCCTCGCCGGCTCTTCCGCTCGACCTGGGACAGGAGCCGGGCTGCGGGAATGGTCAGGAAGAACAAGGCGAACAGCACGCAGCGAACCGGCGTCCTCCCCATGGAAAAGGGCGGAACGGACATCAGAAAGGAGTACGGCATCGGGATACCGGGATCGGATCCAAACACCTTGAGCGACGGTCCAAGACTCAGGACCAGAAACCCCAGGGCGAACCCGCCGCACAACCGGGTCCAGAAGTCCCGGAAGCGGATGAGACCGAAGACTGCGGAGCCTGCCAGTACGAATCCCAGAAAGGCCTCCCGGCCGCCGACACCCTTTCCGATCCAGCCATGCACCGGAGCCATGAACGACAGCCACGGCTGGGTGACCGGATCGGGGACGAGAAAGGCGGCGAGGTTGGCCGACCAGAACCCCGCCTGTCGCACGTTCATCGGCTGAGCCCCGCTGCTCGCCCAGGCGACGGCGAAAGGCGAAACAAGGATCGCGGCCAGAGCGAGGGCCAGAGACATGCGTTGGAGCCCGAGGGCGCGCAAACGCGTGGACACCTCGAGGCGCGTTCCCGCGCGCGCCAGCAGAATCGCGCCCATGACGAGGAACGCCGCCCAGGCGAAGGCGATCAGCTCACCGAAATAGGGACCGCCGCCGAACAGGAACGCCACCAGGAGAACCGGCCCCATCCTCGGGCGCTCCCACAGACTCACCAGGCACCGGCCGACGAGGGGGAGGATGGCGGCCACGGCAAGATGGTTCAGGTGCGGGGCGTGGAGCTGATTGAAAGGCGAAAACGCGTAGCCGATGGTGACGGCGAGGGCGCTGAGCGCGCCGGACCCGATCCTTCGGAGGAAGGCATAGGTGGCGAAGGTGATCGCGACGTAGCACAGGCCAATGGCGACCTTGTACGCGATCAACGGATAAAGGAGGTCATCCGGATCCCCCGGGACAGGTTCCGTCCACCCGCGCCAGAGCTTCACCATCGCCGTGACCGGAAAAAAGGCCGGGGTGAGAACGTGGGCGGCGAGCGAGGTTCCGACGGGGTGAAAGACGATGTCCGAATGAAGAGGCGATTGAAAGGAAGAAATCGCCCGATCCACGCTCCACATGTTCCACACCAGCTGCCCGTAGTCCGTGCCCAGAACGGGAAGGCCGTCGAGCGGGAGGACCTGGGTCCAGGTGAAGAGCAGGGCGAGCGGAACGGAGAGAAGGGCCGCGATTCCAAGCTCCCTTCGGGAGGGAGACGAGGTCACGCCTTGCTGTCGCGCTTGATCGGCTCGAGGGTGAGAGGCGCCGCCCTGAGCTTGTCGGCCCGACCCTTCGCGTCTTCGTAGAGCCTGGTCTGGGCACGGGAGGGTTCCTCGCCCTTCCCCGCTTTGCGACGGCGGTACGTCCCGTCCGGCTCCAGAACGCGGGCCTTCTGGTTTTCCTCGAACACCCAGTCCAAGACGGTGGAAAGCCGCTCGATCGCCTCTTTCGAGGTGATGCGCGTCATCAACTCGATGCGCCGGTCCAGGTTTCGCGGCATCCAGTCGGCACTCGCGATGTAGTGCTCCTCATCCCCCGCGTTCGAGAAGTGATAGATCCTCGAGTGTTCGAGGTATCGGTCGACGATCGAAACCACCTCGATGTTCTCGGAGATGCCCTTGAGTCCGGGCCGCAGACAGCAGATGCCCCGCACGTTGAGCTTTATCCTCACTCCCGCCTTCGAGGCCGCATACAACGCGCGGATGATGTCCTCGTCGACGAGGGCATTCATCCTGGCCCGGATGAGGCCGGCCTGGCCTTCTTCGGCGCGACGGCGCTCCCGGTCGATCATCGAGAGAATGCGGGTGCGAAGGGCCATCGGGGCCATGGTGAGGTGCTGCATGGTGGGAGGGTCGGAAAACCCCGTGATGGCGTTGAAGAAGGCCGAGAGGTCGCGCCCCAGGATTTCGTCCGACGAGAGAAGGCCTATGTCCGTATAGAGCTTCGAGGTCTTCTCGTTGTAGTTGCCGGTGGACAGGTGCACATAGCGCCTGATCCCCTGCGGTTCGCGACGCACGACCAGGGTGGCCTTGGCGTGGGTCTTCAGGCCCCGGATGCCGTAGATGACATGGGCGCCCGCATCCTCGAGCCTTCGCGCCCAGCGGATGTTCGAGGCTTCGTCGAAGCGGGCGGTCAGTTCCACCACCACCGTCACCTGCTTGCCCGATTCGGCGGCGGCGGCGAGCGCCTTGATCACCTCGGAATCGGGAGCCGGGCGATAGAGGGTCTGCTTGATGGCCAGCACCTGGGAGTCGGAGGCCGCCTGCCGGACGAAATCGATGACCGTCTCGAACGATTCATAGGGGTGGTGCAGGAGCACATCGCGGCCGGAGAGCACAGCGAACAGGTCGGCCGATTCCGAGGGCACCAGGGCGACCTGGGGCCGCTGAGCGGGGTCCCGGAAGGAGTCGAGGGTCGGAAGGTCGAGGATCTGGAAGAAGAGCCGGAGATCGAGAGGACCGCTGATTCGGTAGACGAGGGGCTCGGCGCCGGGGAATCGAGCCGTCAATTGCGCGAGCAGCCCCTCCGACGCCTTCGCATCGATGTCGAGACGGATCACCTGCGATCGGCGCCGGCCCTTGACTTCGTCCTCCACCAGGGAGAGAAAGTCGTCGCCGCCGCCTTCGTCGTCGATGTCGAGTTCGGCGTCTCTGAGAACCCGGAACGCGCACGCATCTCGCACGGCCTGGCCGGGGAAGAGCGCACTCAACTGGGACAAAACGACGGTTTCGAGCCTGACGTAGGTGGACTCGGCGCCCGACACCCGGACCAGACGCGGCAAAACGGCCGGCACCGGCACCACCCCGAGTCTGGGGTCGCCCCCGGTCGTCTCCGGCTCGAGGAGAACCGCGATATTCATCGACAGGGAAGGCAGCATCGGGAAGGGTCGCGCGGCGTCGATCCCGAGCGGCGTCACCACGGGCTGGACCTCGTCCTTGAAGAAACGCACCACCCCGGGCCGCAGGGACGCGTCGAGATCCGCGAAGTCGACGATGCGAATCCCGATCGCCTCCAGGCTGGGCAGGACATCGCGTTCGGAGAGCTCATGCAGACGCTTCAGCTGCAGAGCCGCCATCTCCTTCACCACCGCCAACTGCTGGGCGGGCGAGAGCCCGGCGGAATCAGGCGTGGTATCGCCCTCGGCAATGGCGTTCTTGAGGGAAGCCACCCGGACCATGAAAAATTCGTCCAGATTGTTCGTGACGATGGCCATGAACTTGGCCCGCTCGGCCAGCGGCGTGGCGGCATCTTCCGCCTCCTCGAGGACTCGGGAGTTGAACGAAAGCCACGAAAGCTCGCGGTTGAAGAAGATCTCCGGATCCTGGGCCTTTCGCCGGAGCTTCGACTTGCTCTTCATCACGACTCCCCCCTCGCAACTTCCCGAAAGATCACGCGCCGGCCGAAAGCATCCTGGAAGAAGTCGCTGCGCGCGAGTGTGGCCAGCCGTTCCATGGTCAGGTCGCCCGCCCCTTCCACTTCCAGGGCGATGACCGAGCCCTCCTGCCTCACCCGGAGGTTCTTGACCTTCTGCTGATGGTCGGAGTCGAGGGCATTGGCGAGGCGCAGGATGGCGGCCAGCTTGTTGACCACGATCTTGGCCTCCCGATCGAGGGCCATGTAGGGAATGTGGGAGCGCTGGGGAAGGCCCCGCCGGTGATAGCGGGCGATGTTCGAAACCACCAGAAGATCGTCGCGCGACAACCCGAAGATCTCCGCAGCCGAGATCAGATACTGGGAATGCTTGTGATGGGCCCGAAGGTTCACGAACAGTCCGATGTCGTGGAGGAGGGCGGCGACCTCCAGGAGAAGGCGATCGCGCGGATCGAGACCGTGCTCCGACTTAAGTTCGTCAAAGAGGCGCAGGGACACGAAGGCGATGTGGCGCGCGTGCCTGGCGTCGTAGTTGTACTTCTCCCCCAGGGCATGAGCGCTGGCCAGAACCTGGCGGGAGAAGCCTTCGAGCCCAAGCCCTGCCTCCGAGCGGGCGAGATCGAAGATCAGGCCATGCCGCAGGGTGGCGTTCGAAACCGTGATGGTGAGAGCCTTAGTGGCTCGGACGAGTTCCGAGTAGACGAGGAGGGCCGGGGTCAGGGTCTCGGCTTCGGCCTGGGACAGGTTGTACGCGCCGAGTATGGTGTCGACGTCCTTGGCCGCTATCTCGCCGCAAACCTTGAGGAAAGCCTCGCGGGGAATGGCCGACGACGGCTGGGCCTCTCCTGATCCCAGCACCCGGGCCACCAGACGAGCATCGGCGCCCAGGGCAATGAAGTGTTTCACCTGGTCCAGCGGGAGTTCGCGGCGGATGTCCGCGATGACGTTCTTGATGTGCCGAAGGATGAGCCGCTGGAAGTGCGCGGACGTGCCCTGAAACGCGGCGAAGCTCTGTCGCAATCGGATCGATCCGATGGCGTAGGTTCCCGAGTGGGTCGGCTCGCCTTCATGCAGGGTTGAAAGGTCCGCGCTGCCTCCGCCCACCTCCGCAACCAGGCAGGTTTCGGTCGCGATCTCGGGCATGGATTTGAGCGACTCGCGGATCGCGAGGTAGGTCAACCGGTTCTCTTCCGAGCCATCGATGACCTCGACGTCGATCCCGGTCCGAACCCGGATACGGTCGAGGACGGTGTCGCGGTTGGTGGCCTCGCGGAGGGCGGAAGTGGCGACGGCGCGGTACCGAACCACCCCGAAGGTATCCATGATCGCCCGGAAGCCCTCCATGGCCTTCAGCACCGCTTCGACGGTGGGCTGGCCGATGCGGCCGCTGGTGAAAGCGTCCTTGCCGATGAGAACGCCGCGTGAGGCCTCTTCGACGATCCGCATGGAGTCGCCCTCACCTTCGGCGATGATCAGGCGAACCGCCGAGGCGCCGAGGTCCAGAGCCGCGAATGGCTTGGGCAACTCCTTGGGCGGCGGGGGGGCGTCGTCCTTGGGCTTTCGGGTGAGGGTTCGCTTGCGGGGGGCGGCCATGAACCTCTCAGTTTAGTCCTCCTGGACGGCGGCCCGGCCCCGTTCTCCGGCGCCCCTGAGGCGAATGGTTTAAGCGTCCTGTTGTGCGGAGTGGGAGATACTGCAGATCCATGACCGCCCGCATTGCCCCTCTCGACGAACCTCTGAATCGTTTTCTCGAACTCTTCGAAAAAGCCAGGAAGGTGGAGGCCAACGACGCGACGGCGGTGGCGCTCGCCACCGCGACCATGCACGGGCGCCCCTCCCTGCGCATGGTGCTGCTGAAGGACTTCGATCTCCGCGGCTTCGTGTTCTTCACCAACTATCAAAGCCGTAAGGCCACGGAACTCGAATCCAATTCCCAGGCCGCGATGACGTTCTACTGGCCCGGGATGCATGTGCAGGTGAGAGTCGAAGGCACGGTGGACCGGGTGAGCGCCGAAGAATCGGACGCCTACTTCGACTCCCGCCCGGTCGGGCACCGGCTCGGGGCGTGGTCTTCCGATCAATCGCGCGAGATCGAGTCGAAGGCGGATCTTTTCGCGAAGTTCGAGGAGGTCGAGAGGCGCTTCGCCGGCCACGAGGTTCCAAGACCCGCCCACTGGGGCGGCTATCGAATCACGCCGGAGTCGATCGAGTTCTGGTTCGGCAAGGAAAACCGGATGCACGAGCGCGATATCTACACCCGGGCAGGAAACGGCTGGACGGTGAAGCTGCTGCAGCCGTAGCTCCTCCGCTCCCATTGCGAGCGCAGGGCGGACTATGTCCGTGACTGTTTGGAAGAACGCGGCCCAACGGACCCTGAGCCTGTCGAAGGGTGGACCCTGAGCCTGCGTGCGCTGAGCTGGTCGAAGCGTCGAAGGGTGGACCCTGAGCCTGTCGAAGGGCTCTCGGAGGTGTTTCTCAGGAGCGGAGGGATCTCCAAGTGAACAACAAGCATCTTCAACCCACCTATGCCGAATTGCCGTCACCATCACAGGCCCAACCCGCGGGTCCCAAGGGCGAGGCGGGCATGCCCTCCGGCGGGACCGCTCCTCACCTCGGGCTGAACCACGAAACTCCGGAATCGCTACTCGGCTCGTCGCTTAGTTGGGCGGAAGGTTCAGACAGACACCGGCGACTCCGCCCAAAATCCCGCAGGATGGGCACGCCCGCCTCACCCACGGGACCCGCTCCATTCTCATGGCTGGCACGAGGATCAGATAGCACCAAGGAAGCAGTCGAGGCGGCCGGCGAGCATCGACCCAACGGTGATCGAAAGGATTCAGCGTACGATAGTCATTGGGGCTCGTCAATGAACCACCCACTCAGCCGGAAGAATTGCAAGCCCGCAGTCGGCCAGAAGTTTGCAGCTGGCGGGGACGACTACCTCGTCGCAGGCAAACTCGGGAATGGCGCTGTGGGCCTCGTACGGAAGGTCCGGCGACAACGCGATGGTCGTGGCTTCGCAATGAAGCTGCTGGCACCAGATCCCAAGTACATCGACGTTGAGGCGTTCGACGACGTTGCCGCCCGATTCAAACGCGAGGGCGAGCGTGGGACGAAGCTGGAACACCGGGGTCTCGTGGGGGTAGAGGCGTACGTTGAGAATGCCAACGGCAGCGCGTTCGCTCTTCGGCGACCGAGCAATCCTTTCATTGTCATGGAATGGGTGCGAGGCTCCACGCTGGAAAGCCATATCAGAAGGGAGGAGCGACGGCGCGTTGAGAAGAACGAGCGTAGGAGCTTCTTCGTGACGCCCGAAAGGCTTTCGATCGCCATCGAAGTCGTGGGTGCGCTCCGCTATCTGCACCAGAAGAAGCTGGTTCATCGCGATGTCAAGCCCGCCAACATCTTCTTGCCGCCGGTAAACGACATCTCCCGCCGCCGTGCCAAGCTTGGCGATTTCGGGATTATGAAATGGGGTGACTTCCAAGCCTCGATCAGCAGCGGGACCTTGACGGTTACGACGCAACGAGGCCTTGGCACACTCAAGTACATGTCGCCTGAGCAGGCTCTTGCCCCGAAAGACGTCACGGTTCGTAGCGACGTCTACTCGCTTGGTATCACCCTCTTCGAGCTCTTCACAACGCAGATCCTTCCAACGCCTCACCACGTTTTTGAGGTGCTGAACGCACGCCTCACCCGGGGAACCACGACCAGCCGCTATATGGTCATGGGCTACGCTCTCAGTGCCGAGGATGCGGGCGTCGCCGAACTTGTCATGGACATGCACCTCCGAGGTGCCTCTGGAAGACCCCCGATAGACAAGGTTGCAGGCCGACTCGTCTGGGAATGGGAACAGCGGACCGGGTCGGAGTGGTAGTTGGTCCCTGCTGCCTTGGCCTCGCGGGTTGGTCAAGAGCCCCAGCCACAAGAATGGAGCGGTTCCCGGGGGCGAGGCGGGCGTGCCCATCCTGCGGGATTTTGGGCCCGAGTCGCCGGATTCCGTCAGCGGTGTTCGGGCCCAATAAGCGACGAGCCGAGTAGCGATTCCGGAGTCTCGCCGTTCAGCCCGAGGTGAGGAGCGCTCCCGCTGGAGGGCATGCCCGCCTCGCCCTTGGGAACCGCGGGTTGGGCCTGTGATGGTGACGGAGCAACCCGACCAAGGGAGCCGGGTGTGCCTGACAAACCTGCGCAGAACCTTGGGTCTCGCCCTTAGGCGGCGGGAGCGGGGGCGGGTTCCGGCTGGCCGCGGCGGAAGACGCGCCGCAGGGCCACCGTCCAGTCGTCGAAGAGTGCGTACAGCACGGGAATGGCGAGCAGGGTCAGGAGCAGGGCGAAGGTCTGACCGCCGATGATGACCACCGCTATCGAACGGTTGGTGGCCGAGCCGGCGCCGCTCGAAACCGCGAGGGGCAGCATGCCCGCCACGAAGGCCAGGGTGGTCATGAGGATGGGACGGAGGCGGTCGCGGTTGGCCTGGAGAATGGCGGTGGCGCGATCCAGGCCACGGTTCCGCAGATTGTTGGTGTGGTCGATCTGCAGGATTCCGTTCTTCTTGACCACGCCGAAAAGGACCATGATCCCAAGGGCCGAGTAGATGTTGACCGACTGATTGAAAATCACGATCGAAAGCAGGGCGAAGGGCACGGTCATGGGCAGGGCCATCAGGATGGTGGCGGGATGGAGCCAGCTCTCGAACTGCGCGGCCAGGACCAGGTACATGAAGATGCCCGAAGAAATGAAGGCGAGCAGGAACGCCCGGGCGGCGCGACCCTGTTCTCTCGACCGGCCGGTCAGGCCGTAGGCGTACTCCGTGGGCATGTTCAACGAAGCCGCCTTGGCGTTCAGGGCCTGTATGACCGCCTGCTCCGAGAAACCAATCTTCACGTTGCAGGTGATGAGGACCTGGCGCGTGCGCCCGATCCGGTTCACCACCGCCGGGCCCTTCGATTCCTCGAAGCGCACCACATCCCCGAGCCGGACCGAGCCGAGCCGGGACGAGGGCACGCGCGTTTCCGCGATCATCGAAGGGTCCTTTCGGTCGATACCCTCGGCCCGGATCCATACGTCGTAGCGCTCGCCCCCTTCGTAGTAGTCGGTGACCTTCGTCCCTCCAACGATGGCGTTGAGAGTGGACGCGATGTCGACCACCCGGACGCCCATGTCGGCCGCCTTCTCGCGATCGATCAGCACGCCGAGTTCCGGCTTCCCGGTGACAAGGTCGGTATCCGCGTCCACCACTCCGGGAACCTTCTTCATCTCGGCGAGCAGGACCGACGAGTACTCCTCGAGTTTCCTGAGATCGGGCCCACCCACCCAGAACTGAATGTTCGCGTTGTTCCCCCCTCCGAAAACGTTCACCTGAGAGACCGAGGCGCGGATCTTCAGATCCTGATACTGAGTCAGGATCTCGCCGCGCACTTTCGTCTGGACCTCGAACACGCTGGCCGTGCGCTCTTCGAGGCCCTTCATCTTCACGTAGATGCTCCCGAAGTTCTGGGTGCGAAGTTGGTCCGCGCCGATGGTGGTGAGCGTCGCCTCCACCCCGTCGAGGGCGCGCACCTGTTTGGCGATCGACTCCATCAGGGTCTTCGCGGACTCGAGCGACCAGCCCTCGGGGGCCCGAACCAGCACTTCGAACTGACCCTCGTCGTCAGTGGGCAGGAAGTTCTTGTTGGCCATCCGTCCCAGGGGAATGCTGGAGAAGACGGTGAGGGCGATGATCGCCAGCATGGCGAAGCGATGCCCCATGGCCCAGCGCAGCATCGCCATGTAACCCGCTTCGACCGCCCCGTAGATTCCGGGAGCGCGTTCGTTGAGACCATGAACGGGGACAACCACGTCGCCCTCGCGAGGAACGCGAAGCCAGCGGGCGCACAGCATGGGCGTGATCGTGAAAGCCACGATCAGGGAAATGAAGATCGCGAAACTCATGGTGATCCCAAAGCTGCCCATGAACCGGCCTACGATGCCTCCCATGAAGCCGATGGGCAGGAAGACCGCGATCAGCGACAAAGTGGTGGCGAGGACGGCGAGGCCAATGTCACGGGTCCCCTCGATGGCGGCCTGGCGAGGGGGAAGGCGCTTGTCTTCGAGAAGTCGGAAGATGTTCTCGATCACGATGACCGCGTCGTCGATGACGATCCCCACGACCAGGGTCAGGGCGAGCAGGGTGATCGTGTTCAGGGTGTAGCCCATGTACTTGATCGCGGCGAAGGCGCTGATGATCGAGGCGGGGATCGACAGGGCGGCGATAAGAGTGGGACGCGCCCGCCGGAGGAACATCCAGACGACACCCGCGGCCAGAATTGAACCGAGGACCAGGTGCTCCTGGACGGCGGCGATGGAGGTCTTGACGAATTCGGACTGGTCGCGCGCATAGTCCATCCGCCAGCCTTTGGGCAGGCGCGGACGCAGGGACTCCACCCTCTCGCGGACCGCCGCCACCGTGGTCACGGTGTTGGACCCGGACTGCTTTCGAACCAGGATGGTGACCGCGGGCTTCCCGTTCCACATCGCCGTCGACTCCGGATCCTCCTGGCCGTCTTCGATCCGGGCCACATCCTTGAGGCGCACCGCCACGCCGTTCTTCGTGGCCACCACGATCTCGCCGAACTGATCGATCGACTGCACACGGCCGTACGTCCGCAGAGAGAGATCACGCGCGCCCTGCTCCACCCGGCCGCCGGGAAGCTGGAGGTTCTGGGATTGAATGGCCTGAACGACCTGGGCGGCCGGAAGTCCCAGGCTCGCCAAAGCGCCCGAGTTCGCGATGACCCGGACCTGACGGGCGCGGCCGCCAATGATCCTGGCCTGCCCGACCCCCAGGACGGTGCCGAGATTGCGCTTGAGAACCTTGTCGCCGAACTCCGTCAGTTCGCGCAGCGTTGCGTCGCCCGAGAGGATGATCGCGATGACCGGGGTGGCGTCGGCCACGATCTTTTCGACCACCGGAGACTCGATGCCGCGGGGAAGCTGGGAGGTCGCTCCGTCGACGCGTTCGCGCACTTCCTGACCGCCGACATTGCCGTCCTTCTCCAGGTTGAAGCCCACGGTGACGACGGAGAAGCCGTCGGAGGAGAAAGATCGAAGTTCGTCGACCCCGGAGATCGAACTGACCGCGTCCTCGAGCTTCTCCGATATGTCGGTCTCCATCTCCTGAGGGCCCGCCCCCGGGAACTGGGTGGTCACGGTGACAAAAGGAAAGTCGACGTTGGGAAACCGGTCGAGGCCCAGAGTCGAATAGCCGAAGGCGCCCACCACGACCAGAGTGAGGATGAGGACGGTCGCGAAGACCGGCCGATCGATGCAGATTTCAGCGAGCTTTTGCATGGGATCTCACTTGCCGGTCAGGACGCGAACCCGTGCGAAGAGCCCGGGCCGGAGTCTCAGGTCGCGATTGTCGAAACGCGCTTCGGCCAGAAACGTGCGGGTGAGAGGATCGATCGCTCCGCCCGCCACCGAAATCACGCCCCCGAACTTCACTCCCGGATAGGCGTCGACTTCGGCTTCGACACCCTGGCCCTTGCGAACAAGGGTGAGGTCGGTCTCGCGTACGCGGAACCGCAGCTTGAGGGGGGCCAGCTGGACGATGACGAAAGCCGGCGTGGCCTCGGCCAGTCGTTCCCCCACATTGACGCGCCGCCGCTCGACCACCCCCTGAAACGGCGCCTTCAGCACCGAATCGTTGCGACGGGTCTGGGCGAGGCTCAAACGAGCATTGGCCCCGTCGAGTTGCGCCTTCGCCTGTTCGAAGACACTCGCCGAACGAAGGCTGGCCGCCTCCGAGACGGAACCCTTGGCCACCAGTTCCGTCTTCCGCTGGGCATCGCGCTCCGCTTCGTGCAGGGCGGCCTGGGCGCGCGCCACCTCGGCCGCGGCCTGCTTCACGTCCAGATCGAGGTACTCCGTCTCGAGTTCGAGGAGGACGGTGCCGGTCTGGACCAGGGAGCCCTCGTCGACCATCACGCTCTTCACCCGTCCGCCGATGCGCGGCGTCAGCTCCGACCTCTGCGCGGACACGAACTCTCCCGAGTATCGCGACGAGAGCGCGGCCGAGTCCTGCCCCGCTTTCTCGACGGCCGCCGCGAGCTCACGGACATCCCTCGGCATGGCCCTCGGGGGAGGAGTGGAGGTCGGAGGCGTTTGAGCGACGGCGGAAGGCGTCCCCAGCCAGAGGGCGGCGGCGAGGACGAACCCTGTTTCATTTTTCATTTGAAGTTCTCCAATGCGACATCGGCAAGCGAACCAGCGGCGAGCCAGGCCGTGGCCTCGCCCCGCAGCACGGCGAACTTCGCCTCAATGAGGCCCCGTCGCGCTTCGGAAAGCGCGGACTCGGCCACTTGAAGATCGAGGGCGGTGGCCTCGCGCTGCTCATACAGGTCGCGGGCCTGAGCGTACTCGGCCTCCGCCGCCTTCAACTGGTCGTCCGCCAGAAGCTTCGATCGGCGCGCCGCTTCGAGTAGAGCGAGAGACTGGCGAACGTCCTCACTCGCCTGACGCTTCGCTTCGGCCAGGCTCACCTCCGCCTGGTGAAGGCGGGCGGACGCGATCCTGACCTTGGCCCCCACTTCCCCGCCCTGGAAGACGGGAATGGTGAAGCGGAGGGCGGCATAGCCGTAGCCATCCGACGGAAAACGCGACTTCTGTTTGATGTAGCCGAGGTCGGCGTAGACGACTGGCAGGTAGGCGCCCCGCTGTTTCAGGACCTCCAGATCGGCGATCCGAACCGTGGTCTCCGCCTGTTTGACCTCCGGGCGCGTGCGGGCGCGAGCTTCGAGGGTGTCCTGGGCGAGGACGGGAAGGCTGATCTCGGTGGTCTCGTCGAGAGGTCCGAGTTCGCTTTCACCTCCGTCAATGGCGAGCGCTATGCGCAGGCGGGATCTCGCCTGAATGAGGTCGGCCTCGGCGCTCGACACCTGCCGGAGCGCCGACTTGTAGGCGGTTTCGGCGCGCAGCACGTCGATCCGGGTGACCTCCCCGGCCTCGAACAGCGCCTGGGCCTGCTCGATTCGCTTCTCGGCCAGCACCGCGGCCTGCTTTTCCACGTCGATGAGGGCCTGCGACTGGACCGCGGTGGCATAGTCCGCGATGACCCGCAGAGCGATGCGATCCCGGCTATAGAGTTGGGCGTCGCGGGCCAGAGTGACGCCTTCCTTCGATTGGTTGTAGAGCCGGAACTCGCGCCGGCCCGCATAGACCGGCTGCTGAAGAGTGACCCGCGTGCTCCAGTCGTTTCCCGGGAGGATGACCCGGCGATCGAGCCCCGACCCAAAGGCGGCCTCGTCCGAGTTGCGGACGAGGCTTCCCGTGATGCTGACGCGAGGAAGGACGAGCGACTTCGTGGCGTCACGCTGAGCGATGGCGGCGCCGACCTCGTCCTGGGCGCGCAGGCCCGAGGGCGAAAGCAGAAACGCGCGATCCAGGGCCGCGCGAAGAGTCAGACGCGGGGGCCCGGGCTCGGTGGGAGTGGGGGCCTGAGCCAGGAGGCCTGCGGCCAGTATCAAATCAATCATGACTTCTTTCTTCTCCCTGAAAGTCCGTTCAAGAGGAGGTCGGACAGAAACTCGGCGTCGTTCTCGAGCTTAGGACCGGCAGGCTCCGGAATCCGCCGGTAGATGACGGCCGCCACCGTCTCGGAGAGAAACAGGGCGAGGCGGTGCGAGTCTTCCCCGCATCCTCCGGCCTCCTCGAAGTAGCGGGTGAGTCGATCCACGTACATCTGTTTCTGGGGAGGAGCCGTTTCCCTCCGGGCGTCGCATGAAGGATCGAAGCCTCCGGGAAAGCGCACTTCGAATTGAACGCGATACAGATCTCGGCGCTCGTCGAAGAAGCGGAGTTTCGTGAGCACGAGTTCCCGAATCGTTTCCTCGAACGGCAGACCCCGCGCGAAGACCACCTCGAGTTTCTCCAGTAGTTGCGAGAGTGCCGCCTCGCTCACCCGCTGCAGGAGTTGATCGCGGTCCTTGAAGTAGAGGTACAAGGTCCCCTTGGCGATGCCGGACTCGTCGGCGATGTCCTGCATGGTGGCGCCTGCGCCCTTGCGAGCGATGGCGCGAAGCGCACCCTCGGTAATGGACTCGACGCGAAATCGTTCGAGGAGAGCCTCCCGCGTATCTGACTGTCTGGTCACTCTGATTACCGTCGGTCATTCTAATGACTGACGGTCACTCCGGCAAGCTCTCTCCTGCCTAGGTCTCGGCGGTTGGCCCCACACGCGCGCGGTATTCCGCGGCCACGCGCCACGCCGCGAAGGCGAAACCAGACTGGGCGGCCAGGCTCAGTAGCTCATCAAGTAACTGGATCCAAACGGATTGAGAGATCAGACTCCGCATGCCGGCCACGACTATCATCGCCCCGAGGTTCAGAATGAAGAGTGCCGCCGCCATGTGCAGCTGCCGCTTCAGACCGAGAACCGCGGCCAGAAGACACGTGGCCGCACAGCCGGCCAGGGCGAAACCAACGAGGGCTGTTTTCCAGGCATCGCCACCCAAAGACGCCTCGAGGTACAAGGCCGCGAGCAGGAAAAGCCACGAGATCCCCGTCGGCGCGATCCACGGATCTCGGGCGGGACTGTGCCCCTGAACCGTCGCCCACCCCCGAAACAGAGCCCCGGCCATCAATGTGAATCCCGGGCCGCAAAAGACATACAGACTCGTCTGCAGCAGCGGGATCGCCTCACCCGAAACCGCCAGGGCGAGATTCGAACAGGCACCCGCGAGAGCGCCCAGCATGACCAGGACGAAGCCGGAGAGCGCCATGCTTCGGCAGCGCGAGTCGAGCCGATCGACGAGCCGGGCGAGAAAGAAGAGCCCAAGCGAAAGGAAGAAGACGGGCGCAAAGTCCAGAAGCGCCAGGGCGATTGGGATGATCATCAAACGCCGCCGAGTTTACGTGGACGCGACCGGGCCGTCGAAGCCGCCCAAGCGTCGGGGCCTGGCTTACGTCTTTGCCCGGCCGGTGGCAAGGGCTTTCGCCAAGGCCTTCGGCGCTTTGCCGCGCCAGGCTTCGCCGAGAAGATCCGCAACCTGTCTCTTGTCGGCCTTCGCAAGATGAACGGTCACGCCCGCGAGCTTCTTGCCCCACCACAATTCCGCGAACGCGCCTGGATCGGTGGACGTGGCGGCCGATACTTCATCGGGTCCGAGCATGATCCGAATCGTTCGGCCGTCCGGAACCGTGGCGAAGATCTTCTTCCTCACCCGGAAGGAAGGCATTCCGAAATGATCCTCCTCGGTGGCCTCGGGAAGGGAAAGAGCGATGCGGCGGGCTTCCGCCAGGGTCAGCACGGCTGAAGTCTCGCGCCCTTCGGGGGGCAGGACAAGCCGCTCCAGCCGATAGGGAGGCCGTGCTGCGGGAAAACGGCGGACTGCACCGGCTAAGCCACGCCCACGTGCAGCCACGCGATGCCGAACGTCAGGGGCTGGGACTTCACATCGTTGAGCCCCGCCTTCCGCATCAGCGCGCCGAAGCCCTGAGGCGTCTCGAAGTTGGCCACCGACTTCGGAAGGTACGAGTAAGCCGCACGGTTGCTCACCAGGGCCCCGATCTGCGGCAGGATGTGGTTGAAGTAGAGACGGAAGATCGTGCCCACGACGCCCGTCGTATCGTGAAACTCGAGAACCACGACCCGTCCGCCGGGCTTGACCACGCGGCTCATCTCCCTAACGCCATGCGCGCGGTCGAGCACGTTCCGAATTCCAAACGCGATCGAAGCTCCGTCGAAGCAGTCGTCGCCAAAGGGCAAACGCTCGGCATCGCCCTGGCAGACCCGGGCCTCTTTGTGCCCGAACGCCGCGAACTTCGGTCGCACCAGACGCAACATGCCGAGTGACAGGTCGGCGCCCACGCTGCTCGCGGCGCCCGCGTTCAACTCCTCGAGCAGCAGATCACCGGTGCCGGTGGCGAGATCCAGGATGCGGTCCCCGGGTTTGACCTCCAGGGCCCGCACGGCCTTCCGCCGCCACGCAACGTCGATGCGGGCCGACAGGACGCGGTTCAGGAGGTCGTACCTGGGTGCTATGGCGTCGAACATCGCCCGGACGTTGTCCTTCTCGGGCCTTCCCGGGGTCGGCGCGGTGGCGGTCACTTGAGGAAACTCGCGATCAGGACCGTCACGAGGTAAAGCACGCCGATCCAGCCGTTCACCGTAAAGAACGCGGCGTCGACCTTCGACAGATCATCGGCCTTCACCAGGGAATGCTCGTGAACGAAAAGCGCGGCGATCAGGGCCAGACCGACGAAATAGGACCAGTGAAGAGGAGTCACCAGGGCAACGGCGACCAGGAACACGATGGCGAGGACGTGGGCCGCTCTCGCCAGCATCAATGCTCGGGGAATGCCGAAGCGGACCGGAATCGAATGCAGGGACATCGTGTGATCGAACTCAACATCCTGGCACGAATAGAGAATGTCGAAGCCGCCCACCCAGAAGAGCACGGCGAGGCCGATGGGGATGGGCGTCAACTCGAACTGCCCGCGCACGGCGAGCCACGCGCCCACGGGGGCGATGGCCAGGGACAGGCCGAGAACCGCATGCGACAGCATGGTGAAGCGCTTCGTCCAGGAATAACCAAAGACGATGGCGAGGGCGACGGGCGAGAGAGCGAGGCACAGGGGATTGAGGCGTGAAGCCGCGAAGACCAGGGCCGCCCCCGCCGCGATCACGAAAGAAAGGACCTGGGGCCGGGACAGGATGCCGGCGGGGATCTCGCGCTTTTCCGTGCGCGGATTCTTCGCATCAAGGTCGGAGTCGAGCCACCGGTTGTAGCCCATGGCCGCGCTGCGCGCCGCGACCATCGCCACGATCACCCAGAGCAGCTTCCCGGGATCAAACCCTTCGCACCGCGACGCCAGGACGAACGCGGCCAGGGCGAAGGGCATGGCGAAGATCGAATGTGGAAACTTGATCATCCGGCCGAAGGTGACGATGCGGCCGAGGGGAGATGTGGGCTGGACGCTGGGGTTCGGCCCGCCGGTCATGCGAGACCTCGAGCCGGGACCGCTTCGTGGAGAAGGAACGCCGCGGGATCAGCCGGGGCGGCGCCGGCGAACGGCAGGGCGGCGAATCTCGCGGGGGCGCCCGGGCGGATCTCGCCAAGCCTGTCGAAGCCAAGGGCGAGCGCTCCTCCCCGCGTGAGGGCATGCAGAAGGACGGTCTTCGGGATACGCGGGAACTTCCGGGCGAGGAGCCGCGCGTCTTCGAGAACATCCAGGGAGGGACAACTCGCGAGAGAGTCGCTGCCAAGCGCGAGCGGGACCCCGGTTCCGAGGAGCAGGGCGAGGGGCGGCACTCCGTTTCCCAGGAACTCGTTGCTGCGCGGACAGAGCACGGCGACCGCACCTCGCTCGGCCAGAAGCTTCGCGTCCGTCTCGCTCACGCGGACACAGTGGACGGCCAGCAGCCCCGGAGCGAGGACGCCCAGCTCGTCCAGATACCGGACGGGCGACATCCCGGGGGCTTTGAACGGAATGGGCCCGACCCGGCGATCGAGAAATTCGCGCCAGTCTCCCCCGCCACCAAGGAGGAAATCGTCCTCGGGCTGGGATTCAGCGACGTGAATGGACCGCACGCCCCCATCCATCATGAGAAGTTCGAACAGTTCGCGGGAGATCGAGTGCGGGGCGTGGGCCGCCAGTTCGATGCGGACGCGCGGGCTCGGTTTCGCGTTCGCGGCGGCGCGCATCGTCTTCGTCTGCTCGAACACCGCGGATGCTTTCGCGGGATCGAAGCCGAGAATCTCGTGAAGCACGAGGGCGTGGAGGGACGACTCCTCGAGCGGACCGACCGCGGCGAGCGAATTCGTCACATCGGCGACCGCCACCGTCCCGCCGGCCTCCAGTGCGACCACGGCCTTCCGGATCGCGACCGGTATCTCACCAACGGGTCGCTCCGCGCGAACCCGCAACTGGTCCTCGATCCAGGCGACGAAACCGCGATCGGCGGACAAAGCACCTTCGAGGTGAGACAGTTCGAGGTGGGTGTGCGCGTTCACGAAGCCGGGCATGAGAATGGTCTGGCCGAGATCGATCTCGGTCATATCCCTGCCGCGAGGTCGATCGCTCGTCGCCCCCACGAAGGTGACGACACCGTCTCGAACCGCCACGAACCCATCGCGGATCGGCGCGGACGTCACCGGCAACACGAACGCCGCGCGATACAGTGTCTCGGTCGTGGCGATCAAGAGGAGCGTCTCAATTCAAGCGGTCCCGATGGTCCCTTCGACAGGCTCAGGGACCGCCCTTCCATCAGTTCAGTTGCTGGCAAGGCGTTCATTGGGTGAGGCTGCCTGCGCTGAGCCTGCGTGCGCTGAGCCTGTCGAAGCGCCGCAGCGTCGAAGCCACCGACGGTCCCATCGACGCTTCGGCCACGCTCAGCGCAGGCAAGCTCAGGGGCCGGCCTTCCACGTCAGGCTTTGTCAGGCAGCACCGCGATGCAGTCGATTTCGACGCGGAGATCCTCGCCGGGGAGTCCGGCAACCTGCACCGTGGTGCGGGCCGGCTTGTGTCCCGCAAACATCCGCTCGTAAACCGCGTTCATCTTGGGGAAGTCCTTCATGTCCATGAGGAAGACGCCGCAACGCAGGACATGCTGCAGGTCGGTTCCCGCGGCTTTCAGAATCGTCTCGGCGTTCTTGAGGGTCTGTTCGGTCTGGGCCTCCACGCTGGCCGCGGTGAGACCCGTGACGGGGTCGCGACCCGCCTGGCCGGAGACGAATACGAGACGCTCGAACCCCGTGCCCGGGGAGTATGGCCCCACCGGCTTGGGCAGGTTATCGGCCTGTATCTTTCGGATCGGTGAGTTGGACAAGCGTTTCTAGCTCCTTGAATTGGGTTCGCAATGCTAAACGGGAATGGGGCCCATGGTCACTGCGCGCCGCGGACGGACTTCGTTCGTGACGGCTGAAAGAGACGCGGCCCAGCGGTCCCTGAGCCAGCCTGCGCTGAGCCTGTCGAAGCGTCGAAGGGACCGCCCGGTGATTTGGCGAAGATGGAGTGGATCCCGTGGGCGAGACGGACATGCCCATCCTGCGGGATTTTGGGCCCGAGTCGCCGGACTCCGTTTCGCGGAGTTCGGGGCCCAGTAAGCGACGAGCCGAGTAGCGATTCCGCTCTTCACCGATCAGCCCGAGGTGAGGAGCGGTCCCGCTGGAGGGCATGTCCGTCTCGCCCTTGGGATCCGCGGGCCACCTGGACCAGGCCCCGTAGGATCGCTGCGTCGGAAGCCCCAGCGCCTTCCCGCGCTTACCAAAGACAGCGACCGGCTAGTACCGCACGCGAACTCGGTAGGTGAGGACGGTCTCACCGCCGGCCGCCACCGGCACCTGCCACTGCGACTCGAAGGCCGCCGTCTTCGTGTTGGGGTGCGAGGTCTCGATCATCGTCCACTCGCCGCCGAGGGGTTCCACCACCCGCACCGTCACCGCCGTGTCCTTCTGATTCCGGATCTTGATCTCGTGAGCCGACTCGTAGACCGTTCCCGGGCGCGCGGTCAGATGCCGGAAGTCCGTCTGGCGCCGCTCCGCGACGATATCGAAGGCGTTGCCCAGTTCGAGCTTCACGTCCTCGTTGCGCGGAGTGTGGTCGATGTTGTCTTCGCCGATGAGTTGCGGCGAACCCGAGCGGTCTTTCTTGAAAACACGGACGATGCCCTTGGGCAGGGGCTGGCCCAGACCGGGGGTGGCTTCCGAATTCTTGAAGCTGATGAAGACCGCGATCTTCTCCTTGGACGCCGGCCCCGACCACACCGACTGGAAGTAGTGCATGCCCCCGTTCAGGACATAGTCCTTGCTGATCTTGATGCCCTCGGCTTGAAGCAACTGGATCTGTTTCGTCTGCGCGTTCTTGATGGTGGAAGGACGATCGAGGGTGTAGAGGTGGTACTCGAAGAGGCCCTCTTCCGCGAAGCTTTGTTTGGCCATCGACATCTCCGCCGCCACCATGCGACCCAGGGCCTGCGGCCGGTCCGGCTGGGCCTTGTGGACATCGCCCGCCACCAGCTTCAGTTTCGCGTCCTTGTAGGAGGCGCCGGAGTTGTTGTTGATCGTCACCCAACCTTGAAGCCCGGCCTTCTCCTCGGTCGGATCCAGGGAGAGCACGTAGTCGGCGCTCCACTGCATGCCGCCGGTGATGTACGAGGCCTCGATCCTCCGCTTCCCCGCGGTGGGCGCGCCGATCTGCCAGACCAGGGTCGGCTTCGCGATCAGGTTCTCGGGGACGTTCGGGAAGACCATCCGCGAATAGGGCGGATTCACCACGATCTTTCCGCCCATCTCCCACACCGTGCCGTTGTTGTTCGACAGCAGTTTCGCGTCCACCGACTCTTCGACGGTGGAGTTGTTCATCAGCTTCTGCTGGACCAAGGTGATGGTCTGGCCCACGAACTTGTCGAGCAGCTTGGCCGGGGAGAGCAGGTCGTACTCGTAGTTCTGCTCGAGGACGTTGAACGGCGCGCCTTCGATCGGGGCCACCCGCACGGTCGGGGCCTGGATCTGCTCGGCCACGTCCATGAACCGGACCTCGTTCACGCCCAGGGCGAGATCGATGTTTCGCTCCTCACGAACCAGGCCCCGGCCGTCGTTGTAGACGGTGACGGCCACCGAAACACGGTGGTCGCCCGAGGACGTCACCTGACCGGCGAAGGTGGCCTGGGAGAGAGCGAGAACACCGGCGATTGTTTTCTTTTTCATGGATTCCTTGTCCTTTGGTCGGAGGGTTGCGCGGTTTCATGGGCAAGACGCGCGACCCCGGCAGATTCTTGCAGACGTGGGTGGAACTCGCCGCATAGACTGCGCTGGCAACAGTTTCTCAAGGACTGGCCGGGCGGTATCGGGAGACCAAAACCATGACGGTGATCGACGTCCACACTCATATGTTCACGGCCAAGTGGCTGGAGCTTCTCAAACAGGAGGGTGGCCTCTACAACATCAAGACCCGGCCCGATGGTCAGCAGGAGGTCTTCCGTGGCAATACGCCCGTGGTGATTCCGCAAGAAGGCCACTTCGACTACGACCTGCGCCTCAAGCACATGGACGCCTCCGGCATCGATGTGTCGATCGTTTCGCTCACCTGTCCCAATGTGTACTGGGGCAATGAAGACGTCAGTTGCCGCGCCGCCGCGGAGTCGAACGACACGATGGCCGAGGCGCAGGCCAAGTATCCCGATCGCATCCGCTGGTTCACCTCGCTGCCCTGGGAGTATCCGCAGGCCGCGATCGCCGAGCTGACCCGGAGTTGTGGCCACGGTGCGGCCGGGGTCATGGTTCTGGCCAATGTCTCCGGCCGCAGCCTGACGGATCCGATGTTCGCGCCCATCTGGGCCGAGATCGACCGCCGCGCCCTGCCCGTGCTCGTGCATCCCACCGACCCGCCGGGGGTCGACCTGATGGACATGACCAGGTTCGACCTGAGCTGGTCGGTCGGCTTCATGTTCGACACAACCCTGGCCATCACCAGGATGATCTTCGAAGGCTTCTTCGATCAATACCCCAACCTCAAGATCATCGCCTCGCATGGCGGCGGCGCCCTGCCCTACCTGGTCGGCCGCTTCGAAAAAGGCGATGAGGTGGAGATTCCGTCACGGCGCCGGATGAAGCGCAAGCCCACCGACTACCTGCGCCATATCTATTACGACAGCATCACCTACAACCTCGACGCCCTGAAATACCTGATCTCGGTGGTCGGATCCGAGCACGTCATGTTCGGCACCGACTGGCCGCATCAGGTGCAGGACACGTTGGGCGCCTTCGCGAACACCGCCCGGTTGCCGAAGGCTCAGTGCGACGACGTCCGGTCGGCCAATGCCAGACGAGTGTTCGGACTCTAGCGTCCTGCCTCCTTCATGATCGACGAGCCCAAGGTCGCCAACGGTCAGACCCTCCCCCGCCGCCTGTCGGCCTTCGACGCGGTGATGATGGTCGCGGGCGTCGTGGTGGGTGTGGGGATCTTCGTCAATCCCTCCGAGGTCGCACGCACTCTGCGCTCGCCCCGGGCGATCCTCCTGGCCTGGGTGCTGGGGGGGCTTGCGGCCATGCTCGGAGGCATCGCCTGCTCGAAACTTGGGCGCTTCCTGCCCAGGGCCGGCGGCCTGTACGTTTACCTGCGCGAGGCCTACCACCCCGCCGTGGCCTTTCTTTATGGATGGACCACACTCCTTGCCGTCTTCTCGGGAGTAATCGCCGCGGTCTCACTGACCTTCGCTCGCTACGCGGCGGTGGCCATCCCCTCGCTCGGGGGCTCCGAGAAGGCCGTCGCTCTCCTCCTCGTGATCCTCCTGGCCCTCGTGAACTATCGCGGCGTGCGGCTCGCCGGCAACGTGCAGAACCTGCTGGCCCTCGTCAAGTTCGGGGCCATCGCCTTCCTGGTCCTGCTGGCCCTTGGCACATCCGGTCTGCCCGTGGTCGCTCAGACCGCCGATGCGCCGGATGCGGGCACGTTCCTGTTCTCATTGCTGCCGGTGTTCATGAGCTACGGCGGGTGGTACACGTTGACCTTCCTGGCCGGGGATCTGAAGCAGCCCGAGCGCGCGATGCCCATCGGCATCGTCCTGGGCCTCACCATCGTGATCGCGACCTACACGCTCATCAACGCGGCCTATACGCGCGTGCTGAGTGTCAGCGAGATCGCCGAGTCGCCGGCGGTCGCGGCTTTGCTGGCCGAGCGCGTGCTCGGCCCTCCCGGCGCGCGTTTCATCGCGATTCTGGTTCTGATCTCGGCCCCGGCGGTGGTGAACGTCCTCATCCTGGCCGGGTCGCGGCTCTACTTCGCGATGGCCGAGGATGGTCTGTTCTTCCAGGCCGCCACCAGACTCCACCCGCGCTACTCGAGTCCGGTCTGGTCGATCCTGGCCCAGGCGGGCTGGAGCAGCGTGCTGCTGGTCTCACAGACGTACGGTCAACTCCTGCAGGACGCGATGTTCTCGGAGTGGATCTTCTTCGCGCTCATCGGGGGTTCGGTCTTCGTCTTCGCCGCCCGCGACCCTTTCTTCTTCAGCGGCCGGGGGGAGCGCTGGCTCGTCAGCATGTGCGCCGCCGGCTTCACTCTGATCGCCACGACCGTGGTCGTGAACACGCTCTACCAGTCACCGCGGCAGTCGCTCCTCGGATTGCTCCTGATCCTGGCCGGCCTACCCGTGTATCGAGGCTGGCGGCGCAACGTCAGCATGAGGCCCCCGTCGTTCTTGCCGGCTGACCCACCGTAATCGGCCTCCCGAGCCCCGGAAGGACGACCGGAGGCGGCCCGGGTCGCGGGCGCTACTTCGCTACCGGGCCGAGCTTGAGAGTGAATGTGACCGAGCCCTTGCAACTCCCTCGCATGGTCAGCGCCCGGATCTGAGGCTCGTAGCCGCCAACCGCGGCCGTCACCGCGTAGACCCCGGGCTGGGTCACGACCGCGGCCGCAACCCCGTTGTCGTTTGTCTGGGCCGTGACCAGGGTCTCTTCTCCGGGACCCATCGGAAACAGATAGACGTTGGCTCCGGGAAAGGCGGCGCCGTGCTCATCCTGCAGGCGGACAGAGAGACGATAGGGGGCACGGCCTCCAGAAGCGCAGGACTCCTTGTCGGGGCGGGGAAAGGCAATCTCTCCATGCACGGCCAGGGGCGGGCGCGAAGCGCATGCCAGGACGGCTGAAGCGAACAGACCGGCAAGGATCTTCTTGATCGGGAGCCGCATTAAGGCGCCAAGTGGAAGCAAAAGAAAAAAGGCCCTGGCTCGGATCACCCAGGGGCTTGATCTAGCCCGCCGCCCCATCGACGCCGGACCAGAGATTCGACGAGTCAAGATCCTCTCGGCCCGACGCCTTGAGGTAGAGGAACAACTGCATGCGGTAGGCGGCACTCCCGCAGAGAACCAGATTGACAATGAAAGCGCCGCGCGATGTCTTGTTCCCCTCGAAATCGGTGACTTCGGCGCGGAGGGCGGACTCGGGGAGGTCCCCTAGAAGGGTCGCGTACAGATCCCGCTGTGCTCCGATCGCCGCTACGGCCTGATCGAAATCCCGCGCCTTGGAGGCTTCGTCAGCCTTCGTCCAGATCTCCATCTCCGGGGGTTCGGCAAGGATGTACCGGACGATGGTGGGTCCCATCATGCTCAGGTACCTCAGCAGTTCCAGGATGCTGCGCTGCTTTGGAGTGGGGCGGTAATCGAGCTTCGACCGGTCGATCTTGCTCGCAAGGTGGAGCACGATGCGGACTTCGTTCTGAAGGGCGGCGATCAGTTCGGACTTACTGAGGACCATGTGGTTTGGCTCCGTTTGAAAAGCGGGGCGGACACTATAGCCCCTGCGGGGACGGTCGGAGAGACTCGGTGCGGCACTTGGGTGGGGGCAGAGGACGAGTTCCGAGGCAATCATCTTGCGGGCGTTCACGGAGCGCCCCACAGCCCCACTCCACACCCCCGCGTTCTTTCGCAGCCCGATTGGAATGCTAGCCTCGACCGTGATGGCCGTGCACGAAGTCGGTCTTGCCCTCGTCCTGAGCGCTCAGGCGGTCGCGCAGACGGGGCCGCCCTGTCGGCCCGGCGACAGCCTCCTGTCTCTTGGGAAGGCGGCGTTCTTCAAATCGATCGAACGCGGCGCCTTCGCGATCGGCGAGCGGACTCTCGACGACCTGCTCGATGGGCTCGAAGGCAAAAGCGCCGCGAAGCCTTCGAGCGGCGCGAGACGGCCACGCACGACGGCCCCCGCCCAGGAGCGTGGGGCGATCTTTCCGACGACATCGGACGGGGCCCTGGTCGGAGGCTTGACGGCCTACGTCGAGAGCCCGTCCTCCGAAGCCGCCGATGCCGCCCTTCAGGTTTTCTTCGAAACCGCGACGAGGATCCTGTTCGAAACCCCTCCGGAAACACCGGGCCAGTTCGGCCGCCTGGGCCTCGTTCTCGAGGACCACCAGTTTCGCAATCGAAGCTCCACGTTCGCGGTCCAGGACATGGCGGATGAGAGCAAGCGGGGGAACCTCGAAGATTCCCTTTTCGGAGGCGGCCCGGATCTGGAGATGGGGAAAGCGAACAAGATGCTCGGCGCCGCTCCCTTCTTCAAAGCGCCCGTCATCGCCGATGCGAGAAACGTCGATCGGAACAACCTCGGCATGACGGTCAAGAAGGAGCAGGACCTCCGGACCCTCTGGTTCGAGGACTATCGTTTTCACCTCGCGACCGCGACGCCGGACGCCTCACCCACGCAGATCACGGAGGCCCTGAACGCGGGCTTTCCCGTCCTGCAGAAGTTCTGGGCGTTCAAGAGAACCGAGACCTTCATCGCTCGCGCGCAGGCCGTCTTCGGGACGGAGATGCGCGAGGTCAGCGAACGCGTCGCAAGGGAGAATCTGCCAACGCGCGATTGCGGCCCGAAAGGCCGCTGAACGCGACCCGCGCCGGAGGCGACGGCCCCGGGAATCAATTGCCGCGGCTGCTTGATCAGCGGGTCGGGGACACCGCCCAATCCCACTGGCGGCCTGCGAATTCGATCAAATCCGCCACGTCTTCGGCCAGAAGGTAGCGCTGGCTCACGAGGCGCTCCGCCACAAGCGCTGCGCGCCCGACATACTGCTCGCGTGACGTATACCGTTCATCGACCGCCAGCCTGCTGTCACCCGCGGCCTTTCGCTCCGCGCCGGTGCGCGCGAAGGGAAAGAAGCTCCCGGCTTCGCCCGAAAACTGATCCTCCGCGCCCGTGCCCTTGGCGCGATAGTTCCAGCCTGAATAGGTGGCCAGGGGAGCATCGATTGCGGGCAGGCGAATTCCCGCGCGGGCGTTGCCGTTCTCGTCCACCGCCGGCACCAGCACCGGATAGGGCTTGCCCAGATGCGGGGGTTCGTAGTCGACGATCCCGACCTTCCACTTCGGACCGAAATCCATGCGATAGGTAACGAGCGCAGGGGGCGGGAAACGCACGCCGGGAATCCTCGGCCATCCCGCGTTTTCACGCGCGACCAGTGTTCCGTCGGCAATCCTCGGGTACTGGCTCTTCGGCGGCTCGACTCCCTCGGTGACCCACGCATCCATCGCCCGCAGAAGCGCCCGCATCACCACGTTGCGGTTCAGCGGATTGAGGGGCGCCCTTAGATTGGCGTCCGGCTTCAGCGGTGGAAAAGGCCCGATGAAGTGAGGCCCGGACGCGATCGCGTAGATTCGTGAACCCGTCGGCAGTTCCAGGTCGCGGGTGCCGGTGGGATCGGAATGCACCAGCGCACCGGCGCGGTTGAAGTACTCCGAATTGCTCAGCACGTGAAAAATCTTCGGCGTCACGCCGCGTCTTTCCGCCGGGCCCAGCAGAGAATCCGTGAGGCCCGTCTCGGGATCGGTTTCCGGCCCGTCGCTGAACGGAAACATGTCGACCGGATAGAGAAAATTGAAGAACTGCTCCGCATCCCGGGAGGCCTGACCGAAACGGTGATTGAACGATCCGCGCCCCGCGCCGCCGACCTCGTCGATCACCCCATCGAAAACCTTCTTGCCCGATTCGTCTTCGTTGAAGCCCTCATACAGCAGGTGGCGGAGCAGGCGGCCGCTTTGCGACACGCCCCAGCCGTACGCGTACTTGATGCCGCCGGAGCTCTTCATGTAGCTGACCAGGTCCCGCGGGCCGGTGAGGTCGGCGCCCAGAACGCGGGGATCCTTCGCGCGATACACGACATCGTAGATGCGGCCGGGCTCGAAGCCTCCGTCGAGTTCAACCGTGTTGTCGTCGATGAACTTCCACTTCTCCCGCGGGATGCGGGTGGGTGTCTCCGCCACCGCGTCGCGGACGGTCATGAGGGCATCCGGGCTCTTGAGATCGGCCACCGGATACGCCCGGTGCGCGCGGTCGGCCAGCGGTGCTACGGCCGCGCGGGTGTTCAGAATGAAGTTGCCACGCAGCAGGCCGGTGATGGGGGCGCCGTGATCGGTGGCGATCGGCATGTCCATGCGCATGCGTCCATCGGGCACGTCCCACTGCCAGCCCAACCAGAGCAATGTGAGGCCTTCTCGCATCAGCATCCCATCGCCGAACTCCGCCGCGGTCTTTGGATCGGCCGACCCCGCGGCTTTCTGGAACGTGACCAGCATGGCCTTGCCGCCGCGGTTCCCCACCTCGTACAGCAGCCGTCCGTTGGCCTTCGCGGGATCGACGGGCCGCAGCATGTAGAAGTCCGCGGTGAATTCCACCTCGCCCCGCGCGTTCCTGGGCGCAAGGTCGAGGTCGATCACTCCGCGGTTCCGTTCATGCTTCGGATCAAGCGCGAATTCCACCTTTCCCACCAGCTTCTCGTACGCGCCGGCAGCTCCGAAGAGCTTCCCGGCCAGCACAGGCTCCCGCCGCTCTATCCTCAGCTCGACGACCCGGGCCTGCGCAACAACCGCCGTAAGGATGAGGCCGGCGCAGGCGGGAATCGCGGAGAGTTTCATAGGTCGCACGAGTATAGGGCTCGCCCCGGGGACGTCGCCCCCTGAAGCCATCTCCTGTTGGGGGGCTGTGACAAGCGTAGGCGCTCGGAATAGTCCAAGGGCCGCAGGCTACTGGTTTCGAAGCAGCCGCTGCAGGTACGCAAGGTCTTCTGCGTCGCCAGGCGCCGACCTGGCGGCGGTGGCAATCTGTTTCAGGTTCAAGAGGTCGCGCGCCGAAGCGACATGAAAGAGGTGAGAACGAATCCTGATCGGCGTCGCGCGTGCGGCAAGATCGATCGCGGCGAGGGGAAAATCGAACAGTAAGTCCATGCGAAGACCGGTGTGCGGGTTCTGGAAGAAGGCACTCGTCGGCGTGTCGATCTGCAGGCGTGCCGCGGCCACGCGGCGATTGCCAATCGCCGCGGTGATGTCCCCGTCTTCGTTCACGCGCGCGGCCAGTTGCAGGCCATGTTCGTACAGCGCAGCGACGACCGATTTGAGACGCGGTCCAGGGCGGGCGACCACGAAGTCGAAATCCCTCGTCACGCGCCGCGAGCCGAGGACCACGAGCGCCATGCCGCCGACAAGGACCGGGAGCAAACCAAGGCTACCCAACTGCCTGGTGATGGCTCCGACCTCGTCGAGCATATCGCCCGGGTCGCTCATCTCATGACTTCACAGAGTCGATCTGGGGCAGGCGATCCTCGAAGGTGGAGAGACGCTCAACCGGAGGCGGCTCTCGCAGCGCCCGAGCGGCGGCCGCGTAGCGCAAATTGTCCGTTATGCGTTTGGCGGCCTCGAGAGACAGGCGACGGGCCCGCCCTCCAGTCGCGGCGATCCTTCGCCGCTCGTCCGAAGGCAGGCGCGCGGCACGCGCGCGCCCCCCACGCTGTCCAAGGGCCCTCGCAAGTTCGCTCAGCTTCACCACCCGAGGTTAATTTGGCCTAGCGCTAAGCACAAATCCGGGCGCAGCGCCGGGTGTGCGACATGTTTGTGGGTGGAGAGCGTCAGTTCGCGCCAGGCGAGGCGGTCCGATAGTAACGAGGCTGTCGGGCGGTCGCTGAGGGAGGTCCGTATTGAAGTACTCGGCGACGTTCGGGGGAAGCCGATCGCATCCGGTCCCTGAGCTCGTCGATGGGACCGGCGTTGGGGGTGGCTTCGACAAGCTCAGCCACCGGCATCCACCGGGTCTTGCAGGGTCGCCCCACAACCATGTCGCACACCCTCGTGGCATGCGGGATAGGCCTCGACCGACTAGAATTCGCGGCTCTTCATCA
>JANODX010000124.1:0-10445 GCA_031412915.1 Vicinamibacteria bacterium
CCGCGGCCATCCTCGTTGTCGGTCTGCCGAACGGCTTGGTAGCGTCGGCCCAACCGGCACTGCAGTGCTCAATGCGGCTGACCCCATGGTGGTCAAAATGGCCAGTGCATGCCAGGGATCGGTCACATTTTTCACCAGCGACTGTCATCATCCGGTGATGGCCACGCATCGCGCCAAGGGACAGCGGGTGGTCTATCTGGATAGCAAGGAGATCGTGGCAGCCGAAGGTGTGCTGGAGCAGAGGATCGCGCTGCGGGATATTCCGCTGACGCGCAATGGCACAATTGGTTTCCAGATAGAAAATGCGATGGCAGCTATAGGCGCTGCCTGGGCTCTCGGCATAGACTGGAAAATTATCCGCGCGGGTGTTGCCACTTTCATCAATGATGCGGCCACTGCACCGGGTCGCTTCAACGTATATGACTACCGCGGTGCAACGCTGATTGCAGATTACGGACACAATCCCGATGCGATTATTGCCCTGGTCAGCGCGATTGACAATATGCCGGCCAAGCGCCGCATAGTCGTGATCAGCGGTGCGGGAGACCGGCGTGATGAGGAAATCATCGCCCTCATCCCCGTGCTTCTGCTCCTCACCCGGCGTCTCCGGCTCGACCCCCTGGTCGCGGTGGCCATGAGCGCTGGATCGGCGGCGGTGGGCGCGTCTTTCAGCCCGCTCAATCCGTTTCAGGTCCTGATCGCGCAAAAGCTGTCTCAACTCCAGCCTGGTTCGGGCGCCGGGTTCCGCACCGCCTTTCTACTGGTCGCGGTGGCCGGATGGATCGTGGCCACCATGCGCTATGCCGCCCGAACCAGAGGACCCCAGGATCAGCCCGCAGCGGAGCATGCAGCGGCAGGGGCCATGGACGGCCGGAATCTCATGATCCTGGCAACAGTTGGGATCTCGTTCGTGGTCTTCGTGGTCGGCATCATGAAGTTCGGCTGGGACTTCGATCAACTTTCGGCGCCCTTCGTCGCCATGGGAATCGTGGCCGGCCTGGTCGGAGGCCTGGGAGTCTCGGGCACCGCCCTCGCCTTCGCCGAAGGCTTCGCCTCGATGGCCTCGGCGGCCATGCTGATCGGCACAGCGCGCGCGATCTCCGTCGTTCTGGACCAGGGCCACGTCATCGACACTCTGGTGTTCTCGCTGGTGACGCCGCTCGCCGCCCTCCCCGCCTACGCCTCCGCCCTCGGGATGCTGATCCTGCATGTGGCCGTCCACGTGCCGGTTCCGAGCGTCAGCGGGCAGGCGGTTCTCACCATGCCGGTGCTGATCCCGGTCGGCGATCTGGTGTCCATCCCCCGGCAGGCTGTGGTTCTCGCCTACCAGTACGGCGCCGGACTCACCGACATCGTCACCCCGACGAACGGCGGAATGATGGCCGTCCTCGCCGCCGCGAATGTCCCGTTCGAGAAGTGGATTCGCTTCGCCCTGCCCCTTTTCGGGGCGTTGCTGGCGCTGGGCGCATTGGCGGTGACGGCGGCGATTGCGACCGGGCTCTGAGGGTTTTCCGCCCGCGCTATTTCACCAGGTGGTACTTCGTCTGACGGCTCAGGACCCAGCGCATTCTGCCGTCGGGGCCGAGGATCGCATCCTCCTCCTGGGCGGATCGCATCTTCTGGCCGCCCCATTCCGGGATGGGGGTGGTGGCCTGAAGTTCGATGGAGAACCACGTGCTCGGAAGCAGGGTCACATCGCCTCGACCGGGCACGCCTTCCTGGCGATCCCATAAACCGATCAGCGGACCGGCGCCGTGGCCATAGTCGTTGATGGGATGCGAATACATGGTGCCTTCGACGCCTTCCTTTTTCATCTGCGCCAGCATCGAGGCAAGGACCTCATTACCCGTCCGGCCCGGTCGCATTTCCTCGAACGCGATGTCCTGCATCCGATTCGAGTGCACCAGGGCCTTTTGCAATCCGGCCGGGACGTCCTTCTCGCCCTCCTTCAAAACGTAGCCCACATGCTGGGTGTCGGTGGCCAGGCCCATGGCGTGGATGCCGAAGTCCACGTGCAGGTGATCGCCACGCTGGATGACCTCGGCATCGGGATGAGCGGTGGCCGCGAACTCGGTCGCTTTCTTCTCCGGACGCTGGACGGAGACGGTGGGCGGAAACCACTCGCCGAGACCGAGATCGTTGACGCTCTGACGAAGCCACCACTCGACATCCTGCGACGTGGTCTTGCCAGGAGTGATGACTTCGTTCGAGAAGGCGCGGGCGATCAGGGCGTGGATGATCTTCATCATGGCCAGATAGTGCGTGTCCATTTCCGGCAGGCGGACGGAAATGTATTCGAGGGGAAGGTTCTCGGCGCGAACCAGCTTCGAGGTCCAGGGCCCGAGTGCCGATTCGAGCTGCTCGCGTTCTCCCGCGGATAAACCGTCGGAGAAAGCGTGAGTGTGGGAGATGTCGATGGCGATGGTGCTGGGCTTTCTCTGCTCGATCACTTTGCGCAGGGTCTGCCACTGCGAGTCGCCCATGATTTCCCGGCCCGGGTTGTCGGGGTCACGGTACGCCTCGTAGAGACCACCGTTGGTGCCGCCGCCCAGGGACAGGCGTTCGATACCCTTGTCCCCCCCGCGGTCGAAGAAGACCAGAATGGTCCGGCGCCTCGCGAACATCACCGACGGAGAAATCAGGGACCGGAACACCGGGTCTTCGTTGTACTCGCGATTGATGACGAGCCACATCGAGACCCCATGGCGTCGCATCAGGGTGGGCAGCACGCGCTCGAGTCGCAGTTTCAGCCACTCCTGGCGAATCGTGTCCTGCTCGCGCAGGGAGGGCAACCGAGCGGGCATCGGAACCGCCGGCGCTGCCTCGAGCGGCCCCATCGCGGCCCCGAGGAGGGTCAGTCCCAGAACGACATTTTTCATCGCTTTCATCGTCCGAGCCTCATGCTTCCCTCTCGCCTTCCGTGTCCGGCCGTCGTGCCGGCAGCCTATGGATCGCTCCGAAGGATATAGCGGTGCGATTTCCCAACGCTAAGGCTCGAAAGGGATCTTCAGCGGTTCGTCCCGGTGAGCGACAAGAAGGCTCTCCCGCTCCAGATCCTGCTTCATCTCCGGGGTCAGGCCCGCGAGGAAGGCCGGGTTCTCCAGGTTGAAGCGCAACGCCATTCGAAACTGAAAACCCGGATATCCCCACGCGGCCGAGGTCTCGCGGGCGACCGGGCCGAAGTAGACGAGCAACGAAGCCGCGAGCGCCAACTCGCGCCACGGAGCCAGACAGGTGAGGATCGTGGCCAAACCCGCGACCACCAGGCCGAACCCGACGGTGGGCGTATGGCCAAGCCGATAGACGTCGACCGCGTCATGACCGCGAAACGGGAGAACGACCAGAGCGGAGAAAGCGAGGCCCGAAGCTACGAGGCGCCAGGGGGTGGCGCGGGCGGAGTCGAGGACGGAAGCGAGGAGAGAAGCGATGCCCAACCCGAAGGCCAGGACCACCCACAGGGCGGGCGCGCCCTCGCGCGTCGCGCGCCAGGTCTCGTAGCCGGTCGGATGAAACAGCTGGCCGAAGAGACTTCCGTAAAGAGCCGTCCACCCGCTCTGCTCGGACTGAAGAGTGGCCGCCGTAGCCTGCAGCCGTCCGACCGTCTTCTCCGGGAAAAGGGACACCCACACCGCGACGTAGAGGAAGACAAGGCCGAAAAGCGCGCGCAGGGCGGCGAACCGCGTTCTCCGCTGCTCGGCGTCGAGGGTCAGAAACGCAAACAGGGTTGCGAGTACGGGGAGCATCACCGCGGTCTCTTTGCTCCACAGGGCGAGGAGCCCCACCCCCAGCAATCTCATGGTCCGGGCTCCGTTTGGTCCGAGGAAGAAAAGGAGGGTGGCCAGCATGAAAATGTCGGTCAGGGTGTCGGTGCGTTCGCTGATCCACCCGATGCTCGAGGCGGCCAACGGATGAACGGCCAGGGTCAGGGCGCCCAGAAGGGCAGGACCCCGAGGGAGTCGCAAGCGCTGCAGCAGGAGAAAGAGCAGGAACGCGGAGGTTGCGTGCAGGGCCAGGTTGGTGCCGTGGAATGCGAAGGAACTCGATCCCCACACGGCGTGGTCCACGGCGTGGGTGAGGCTGGGGATGGGCCGGTACTGGTCACCCGAGATCCCGCGCGGGTCTTCCGACCCGAGGAAGGTGGAAGCGAGCTCGGGAAGTGTCCATGGCCTGGCCCAGAGCCGATCGTCGTAGAC
Source organism: Vicinamibacteria bacterium (assembly GCA_031412915.1). Lineage (GTDB taxonomy): Bacteria > Acidobacteriota > Vicinamibacteria > Fen-336 > JAGNNV01 > JAGNNV01. Next base: position 4,194 of record JANODX010000124.1, read on the forward strand.
GAAACCGGAATGAACCGTTTCGAGATGGAGGCTCACGCTCACGCCCACGAGGGCCATGAGGGCAGAACGGGATCCTGCGCCCCTCAAGCCCGCGGTCGCGAATCCGAAAGCGATGACCAGAGGCAGCGCCTCCCCCACCGTGGTGGGCAGGCTCAGGATCCGAACCGGGTCGGAGGCGGCCGCCACGAACCACGCGGACGCGGCGACGACGAAGAGCGCGAAGCTCCCGGCCTGGCGTTTTGATTCTCGGAATGACAGAAGGCCGAAGCAGAGCCCCCCGAGCAGCATGGGGAGCAGAGATCGGGCAAGTGATCCCGTCGTGTTCTGGCGATCGATGCGGAGACGGGAGAGCCGTAACGGCCGCGGATTGCTGGCCGCGGTCGCCTTCAGGATCAACTCGAGATCACGCGACTCATTGATGGGCACCTCAACTTCCACCCATTCCCTGGCCCGGACGATCTGGAGAACGCCGGCCGACCCGGAGATCTCCACCTCGATCTCGTCGCCTTCGATCCGGGGAGCGATGGTGAAACGCACGCGACCCGGACGTCCATCGAGGACGTGAAAGTGAATGAGGGTTCGGGGTCCGCCGATGAAGTCGCCCGTCTCTCTTTGGAGCTGGAAGCCGGCGAGAAAAGTGCGCCATTTCCCCTCTCGGTTGATGGAAATGCCGGGCCAGGTGAGAAACGCAGCCGCCGCCAGTCCGGCCAGAAGAATGGCGAGGCGGGGCCTGGCCGTCATCAGGGTTCGCGATCCGGATACTGGAGCTTCTGAAAGTCGAGGCTCAGCCTCGAAATCACCGCCTGTCGCTTGCCGGTGCGGACCAGCGGAATCAGATCGACGAACTGCACGTCGATTCGGGTTTCCTCCCCGAGATAACGTCGCAGGACGGTAAGGATCTCCCGCTCGAAGAGTTCGGGCGCGAACCGGCTTCCTTTCACGACCTTGAGGGTGATGGCTCCGCGCTCTTCCTGAATCACCTGATATTGGCGGACGAGATAGTCGAAGTCCTTGAAGAGGTGCGAGAAGAACGTTCCGGGCATCACCCGACCGTGGGCGCCGATGACCAGCGACTGAACGCGGCCCTCGATTCGACCGACTCGCGGCAGGCCCCGACCGCACCCGCAGACTTCCGTCTCGTCCATGGCCTCGGCCAGGTCGCCCACGCGGTAGCGGATGAAGGGAAGGCACAGATTGTTGAGATCGGTGATGATGACCTCGCCCACCTCGCCCGCGCGGGCGCGACGACCGTCTTTGAGAATTTCGAGGATGTAACTCTCGGCCATCACATGATGCCCCTGGTGAGCGTCGCACTCGTACGCGATCCCCGAGAACTCGCGACTCCCGTACTTGTCGAAGACCCGTGAGCCGAAAGCGTCTTCGATGATGCGCCGGCTCTCCTCGGGCAACGCCTGAGCGGAGGAGATGATGCCCCGGGGCCGCAGGCCCGGCCGGTTCTGGGTCGCACCCACATGGCCGGCGAGATAGTTGAAGGACTCCGCATAGCCGTCGATCAGGACCGGATTGAACGCGGCCAACCGCCTCAGGAAGTCCGCCATCGCCCCCTCGGACATCTCGAACGCGGGCACGAACAGACGGCGCAGAAGCCAGGCATCGAGCCGCTCGCGCACCACCTGCGAAAGGCTCATGCCCATGGTCTGGTGCCACAGTCGGGCCTGTCGATCGCCGAACCTCCAGCCCGCCCATTCCATGGCGCGAAGAGTCGAGGCCAATCGAATCTCCAGCTGGTGTTGATCCGCGTAGCAGACGAATGGCTCGCCGGTGGAGCCCGAGGTCGCGATGCGCAGGATCCGGTCGTTGTCGTGATTGTCGGAAAGCAGGTCGAAGTGAAGATTCTCTCGGACCTCGGCCTTGCTGAGCAGCGGCAGCCTGGTCAGATCGTCCAGGGTCCTGATGTCTTCGGGCTGAAGGCCGAGCGCGTCCATTCGCTCGCGGTAGTAGCCGACGTGATGGTAGGCATGACGGATCAGCCGCCGCAGTTTCTCCTCCTGCAGGAGGCGCGTTTCCCCGAGCGTCAACCACTGGCTTTGCTTCAGTTCACGATAATAGAGTTCGGTGCGTCGGGTGAGGAGCCACGCGTGCAGGGGCATGGTCCGGAAATAGACGGTGCGTCGGACTTGTCGCGACCATGACGGTTCCGGGTCCGCGCGGGTGGGCGGATGTCGAATCAGGAAGTCGGCGACCAGGCTCTCCTGCTTGGGGGCCAGTCGGAATTCGACGAATCCCTTCAGGAGGTCGGCGAAGACCCGGCTGATCAAGCCCAGGGGAAAACTCGGTATGAAGCTCTGACCGACCAGGCGCGTTTCGAACACGGTCTCGATCTCCCGAATCGAGTAGCCCTTCGCGTGCGCGGATACCGCGATGAAAGTCTGGAAGTAGGCGTACTTGAATCGTCGATGCAGGATGTCGGCGAGAGTTTCGCGCCGGGCGATCACGAAACCCGACTTGTTGTCGCGGAGTCGCATTCCGAACAAGGTGTTGAGCAGCCAGTTGAGACCCTTCGACAGGCGGTAACGCGAATCCCGCTGCCGTCCGATGGAACTCCGGTACCCCTGCACCATATCGACGCGCGCGTGCAGCAACTCCCGATGGAGCCGGGCCACGTCTTCCGGCTGGTACTGAAGGTCCGCGTCGATCAGGCAGACGTAGATCCCGGCCGCTTTGGCGACCCCCGAATCCCATCCGGCGGCGAGGCCGCGATTTCTCTCGTGATGGACCGGCGCCACCTCGGGGTGCGTCTGGGCCAGAGAATCAACGACCTTCCCGGTGTCGTCGCGGCTGCCGTCGTTGATCAGGACGATCTCGCCTCTGACTTTCCGTTTCTCGAAGACACTCAGTAGTCGAGCCACGAGTTCCGGCAGGTTTCCCGCTTCGTTGTAGCAGGGGACAACGACCGAGAGTTCGACCGCGTTCACGCCTGCGTGCGAATCCAGTCCCAGGTGGAGCGCAGGCCCTCTTCGAGGGTCACGTGCGAGCGGAAACCGAGGAGGCTCTCGGCGTGACCGGTGTTGGCTACGCGGCAGCTTCCCGCGGTGCTGTCGGCATCGTCGAAGAGAGGTTCCAGGCGAACGCCGGAAACCCGCATCATGGCCTCGGTCAGTTCCTTCACGGACAGCGCTCGGCCGGAGCCCACGTTGAGCGCCCTCCCGTTGACTTCGCGGGACATGGCCAGCAAGGTTGCGCGAGCGACATCGTCGACATGGGAGTAATCGAGCGATTGTTCGCCGTCGCCGTGGATGAGGGGCGGCTGGTTCCGGCGCAACCGTTCGAAGTTCGCCACCACGACGCTCCGGTAGCCGGTGCCCACGTACTGTCGCTGTCCATAGACGAAGAAGTAACGCAGGGAGACTCCGGCAAAGGCCCCCGCGCGACAGGCCGCGTCCACCAGGTGCTCCCCCGCCAGTTTCGTGGTGCCATAGAGCGTGTGGGGGTGGCACGATTCGGTCTCGATCATGGGCGGGCCGGACATCCGGCCGTAGACATAGAGGGACGATGAGAAAACCAGTTTGCGAATCCCGGCCAGGCGAGAGGCCTCGACGACATCGCGGGTTCCGAGGACGTTCGTCAACACCAGATCACGAGGCGAATCCAGGGCGGGCCGGTGTTTCTCGGCCGCGAGATGGAAGACACCGTCGACCCCTCCCAAGTGCCGGGCCAGATCCTCCACGGCGAGAGCGCCGAGCGTAGTCTCCCTGAAGAGGATACGAATGTCCTCGGGCAGGCGTTCGCGTCGGCCCGCCTTGAGCGAGTCCAGGATCAAGACGCGGCGCGCTCCCTGGGCGAGGAGTTGACGCACCACGGCCGCGCCAATGAAGCCGCATCCCCCGGTGACGACGAACGAGGAATTCTCGATGGGAACCTTGGGCATGGCGATCGAACCCGTCACTCTACTCAAGAACCAGTCGGCTCCATGCCTTGAAATAGCCGAACTGCATCCACAGTCCGGTGGCGACCAAACCGGCGACCATGAGTCTGCGCGCCCCGGGATGGCTCAACCCCTGGATTCCCACCGAAGACAGGATGCCGAATGCGGGGCCCGCATACTCCATCTCCTTGAGGTCGCGAAAGATTCCGCGGGAAATCCCGCGAAGGACGACCAGGCCCAGAAAAGCAAAAGAATAGGCCTTGATCACCGTGGCCGCCGGATCGCGGCGCCGCGAAACAATAACAACGATGAGCCCGGTCAGGGCCAGAAGAGGGAAACCGTAGCCGGAGAACAACACGATTCGCGCGAACGCGCCCAGGAGAGGTTCGGAATCGCCCACCCCGGGAGCCCCCGAGGCCTTAGCCCCTCCCCCGAGAAGGGCGGGCAGGATCTCTCGGAAGAACGTGATCGTGAATGGACCGTACAGGGCCATGATGACGCCGAACGCCGATGCGAACCACAAGAGAAGCAACCTGAAGCGCAGACGCGCGCACAGCAGGGCCAGCACGACCAGGAAGGCGCTCGTGTTGAACAGGCTGGACACATAGGTGAGAAAGGTCGCGGTGGCGGCCAGAAAGAGCCAACCCGGACGTTTCCGGTCTTCGGGTCTTTCCACCGCCCAAAGGGCCACCACGATGACCACCAGATCGAGGGCGTGACCAGCGAGCGTGGACCACATCGCATACAACATTCGACTGGTGAGAATGGGGAACGCCAGAGTCAGCCACGCCGCCCCCGCCGCCGCCTCGGGCAGCAGTTTTCGGGCCAGGACGAATGCGAGGGCCACTTCAAGCGCGGCGGCGGCCAAGGCGGTGTGCTTGATCGCCCTGACCACGAGATCCCGGTCCGGCGGGAGCCAGGTGAAAGGGGCGTAGAAAATCGGCGAATAGGGAAAGGCGTACTTCTTCCCGGCCACGATCCTGGGGTACCCCACTCCAAGGTCGACCTGGGCCCGCCTCGACCTCTCCATGATCGAGCCTTCGTAGCTGCGCAGGGCCCCCACGTAGCGATCGTTCTGGCGGACGTCGTTGTAGAAGTAGCTCGGATGGAAGACGAAGCCGCCCTTGAGCAGGACGGTCGCGGTCACCGCGAGGACCAGAGCGGTCTGGCCGCGAAACACGAGAGCGGCCAGAAAGGAGAAGGCCACGGCCGGCGCCGCGACATCGCGCATGCTGTGGACGAAGCCGAAAGGGTCGATAGCGGCGACGGTTGCGAGTGCGGCCGAGATGACCGCGGTGGCGCCCCCAGCCAGGCCCAGAGAAGCCCCGGAGAGAAGGAGCGCGCCGAACAGGCCGAGGGGCAGGACAAAGATCGTCCATTCGCGGAAGGGAATCCTCCATCGCGCTCCGTCGATCCGGATCCAGTCGAGCGCTATCCCGAGCGTCGGATCGTCGCTGATGAGAGCAAGGCTCAGGGGGCCTTCCGGGAGTGGGGCCTCGACCTCCTGGATGCGCTGGCGTCCGCGCGGCTGCTCGAAGGACGCGAACGGCCGTCCATCCACGGTCACCGTGATCCGGGTCGGGTCGTCGAGATAACGCCCCGCTCGGACCGAGAAACGCGTCATCGACGCGTCCACGGTGAGCGGAATATCGAACTCGGCGTGCTGACGCGTCCACCGTGACGTGGTGGGCGGCGTCTCCTCGCTGTCCTCGAAGCCGGAGCCGTATCGTCCGGTTGAGGGACCGATGTCCACGATGATGGGTTGTCGAAACCGACCCGAGAGGTCAAGGAGCGAGGCAAAGAGGGCAAGCAGGGCAGTCGCGAGCAAGAGTCCGGCCCCGAGCCTGCGTCCCAGGGTTTGGTCTTTGCCGTCGGTCCAGGCCTGCGCGGTCACGTGGGGTGATCCTAAACGGATTCGCGCGGGCGTCGAGGGAAGCCCTGGTGTTACCCTTTCGTCCCCATGCTTTCGCAGATACGTGAGGGTTGCGCGGACGGGCCGCCTGCTCGCCCAGCCTGCGGCAAAGGCCGAGTGTGACCGCCCGGTCTCCCGGCAAACTCGCGAGCGTCGGGGTCGTGGTTGTCCTCGTGGCCGCCTTTCTGGTTGCGTTCGTGCTGAATCGGCGCGTTGACCAGGCACTCGAGGTCCAGCCCGGAGGCGAACAGCCGGTCGAGTTCGTGGCCGTCTCCGAGCGGTCACCGCTTCCGTTCTGGGGGAGTGAAGACGCGGAATCCGTGGTGGCCCTGCCCGGCGGTCTGTATGCCGCCGGCGCCTTTGGCGTGGCGCGACTCGAGTCGCGGCCAGACTCGGGAGCCTCCGGTCTCGACCGCATCGACATTTCGCTCTCGCTCCCCACTCGACGCGCGAG
>JANODX010000125.1:0-8741 GCA_031412915.1 Vicinamibacteria bacterium
GGCAGAAGCTCACACGGTGGATGCGGCTGAAACATCATTCCCGCACCCGGGTTCTTCACACCAGCCCGGCCGCCCTGTATCGGAGTGAGGGTCTCGTGACGTTACGCGGGACCGTGCGGTATGCGCGCTGAATGCCGACGATGAAGACTCTCGGAGAGCCGGATGCGGGAAATCTGCAAGTCCGGTTCGATGAGGGGGCGCTGGAAACGGGTCTACGGCTGGTCTCAACGTGGCACGAAGCTGGAAACGGCGGACACAGCCAAGACCTTGCCTACGGGATACCGCGCCAGCGCCCTACTCCACGCCCTTCGACCAAAGGTCCTTCACGCCGGGGCCTGGGCCGAAGCGATCTCTGGTGCGTAAGACCGCATAACATCGTGAATGTGAGTCTCGCGCCCAGACCGAAGACGGGAGAGATCGTGCGTTCGCGACCGGAGACGGCCACTGCGCGCATCATCCCTCGGCCCAACTACCTTCTTCCCGGCGCCGGGTCCATCCGTCCGGAGGTTCCGGCCTGGCGGCGGCTCCTCAGGTTCCTGAAGGACGATTGGGGCGGACGGGTGATGGGTCTCGCCGCCCTGTGCGGCGTTGCGGAGGCTGCCCTCGGCGTCAGCATCCCGCTCCCCTGGAAGACGACACTTTTCGCGCTGCTGATCGTCTACGGCCGGCGACCCGTCGCCCGCCTGGTCCGAGCCCTGTTCTACCGGGTCCGGGCGAAGCTGCTCATGGCCTATGCCCTCACCGCCCTCCTGCCCCTGGTGCTCGGCATCCTTTTCACGGTCGTGTCCTGGTTGCTTCTCTTCCTGGCCTTCTCGACCCGCCTGGTGACCAACGAATTCGACCGGCGGGAGTCCACACTTCAGGCCGCGGCCACCACCGCATTGAGTGTCGCCGGTTCGGGGACGGCCTCGAAGGCCGACCTCGACGCCGCCTTCGCCGCCACCATGACCCAGCACGCCTCTCCCTCCTGGATCGTTGCGCGCGACGGCGTGGTTCTGTCGAGCCGAGGAACGGCTCCGAAGGCGGTTCCAACCTGGCTCGAAGGAGAAGGCTTTGCCGGCCTGGTGCGGGACGGCGACAGGAAGTTCCTGAGGGCGGTGGCGCGCAAGGGGACGTCCTTCGCGGTGGTCGAGGTTCCCTACGAAACCTCGCTCTTTGCCGGCCTCGAGAACGATTCGGGAATCGTGGTCGACCTCGGCCAGGCGGCCGCGAGCTCGGGGCCCACCCCGGGCCGGAGGTCGAGAGCCGGGGGGGCGCGGCAGACGTCCTCCTCGAACACGTTCATCGCCACCCACGACCAGTTCGACTGGGAAACCGGAGCCCGGTCCACCGAGACGATCCCTTTCAGCGTGAACCCGCCCAGGCTCTACGACTCGCTCACTCCAGGAAGGGAGAGAATCTCCCAGCTTCTGTTCATCGCCCTCGTCGCCGTGGCCATCATCTTCGCCTTCGTGTACCTCGTGGCCCTTCTCTTCGGAACCGCCCTCGTCCGCTCCATCACCGGGTCGGTGCACGCTTTGAGTGTGGGCACCTCGAAACTCCAGGCCGGAGATTTTTCGCACCGCATCATCGTAAGGAGCAAGGACCAGCTCGGCGATCTCGCCCAATCGTTCAACTCCATGTCGCAGGGCATCGAGGATCTGCTCGAGCAGCAGGGTGAGAAGGAGAGGATGGAGGAGGACCTTCGGGTCGCGCGGAACATCCAGATGAGCCTTCTGCCCCAGGAGTACGTGGAGGTCGAAGGCCTCAAGATCGCCGCGGTGTGTCTCCCCGCCAACGAGATGGGCGGGGACTACTACGACCTGCTGCCGCTCTCGGATCACCGCCTGGGCGTTCTCATCGCCGACGTCTCCGGAAAGGGCACGTCGGCCGCGCTCTACATGGCCGAACTGAAGGGCCTCATCCTGTCCCTCTCGAGAAACCACGCATCGCCCAAGGCCCTTCTCGCCGAACTCAACGAAATCCTGGCTTCGAATCTCGACCGGCGATCGTTTGTCACCATGACCTACGCCATCATCGATTCGAGGCAGCGAACCCTGCGTCTGGCCCGGGCCGGCCACAACCCTCTGATTCACTTCGACGGACGCACGGGGCTGACTCGCCTGCTCTCGCCTCCCGGCCTCGCCCTTGGTTTCGACGCCGGCGAGAAATTCAAGAGCGTCATTCAGGAAATGGAGCTGCCCCTGGTGCGCGGGGACTCGTTCCTGTTCTTCACCGACGGCATTTCCGAAGCCATGAACGGCCGCGCCGAACTCTTCGGCGAAGGCCGTCTCGCCTCCATTCTCAAGGACGCCAACACGTTGTCGAGCGACGAGCTGAAGGAGCGCATCCTCCATGAAGTGCGCACGTTCGCGGAGGGCGAGAGTCCGCACGACGATATGACCCTGGTCATCGTCAAAGTCGTCTAAGGCAAGGGGAGGTCTGTGATGCTGGGTTTCATTCTGGGAGCGGCCATGGCCATGCAGTCCGCGGATACGATCTTCGTGAACGGCCGCGTCTATGTTCAAAAGGGCCGGTTCGAAACCGCACTCGCGGTCGCGGGCGACCGGGTCCTCGCGGTGGGAGACGACGCCGCTGTTTCCGCCCTCGCCTCCAGGACCACGCGGGTTGTCGATCTCCGCGGCCGGCTCCTCACCCCCGGTTTCAACGACGCCCATGTCCATTTCATCGACGGCGGTTTCGGCCTGCTCTCCGTCGATCTGCGCGATGCGAAGGACGAAGCGAACTTCGCCGCGAGGATCGGCAAATACGCGGCCTCGCTTCCCCAGGGCGTCTGGATCCTGAACGGCAACTGGGATCACGAACGCTGGAAGAGTCAGGCCCTGCCCACGAAGGCGCTCATCGACGGCGTGACCAAAGACAATCCGGTCGCCCTCAACCGTCTCGATGGCCACATGCTTCTCGCGAACTCGCTGGCCCTGCGCGCCGCGGGCATCGATCGGAACACCAAGGATCCGTTCGGCGGTACCATCGTGCGCGACGCTTCGGGAGAGCCCACGGGGATCCTCAAGGACAATGCCCAGGATCTGCTCTACAAGGCGGTGCCCGAGCCGACGCGCGAGATGAATGTTCGGGCGGCCAAAGCCGCCCTCGCCCACGCGGCCTCCCTCGGGGTCACGAGCGTTCAGGACAACTCGTCCATCGACGCCCTGCCCACGTACCAGCAGATCCGGGCCGAAGGCGGCCTGCTCACGCGGATCAACGTGTGGCGGCCGTCGGCCGCCTTGAAGCCGCTCATCGATGCGGGGGTGCGCTCCGGCCTGGGCGACGACTGGATTCGCATCGGCGCGATCAAGATCCTCTCCGACGGTTCGATGGGGGCGGGCACCGCCGCTTTCTTCGAGCCCTACGCCGACGAGCCCACCACCAGCGGCCTTCTGCTCTACCCGGTCGAAGAACTCGACCGGATGATCGACGAGTCCGATGCAGCGGGCTTCCAGTTGGCCGTCCACGCCATCGGCGATCGGGCCAACGCCCTCGTCCTCGACGCTTTCGAGAAGGCCGCGGCCGCGCGACCTCGGGCGGATCGTCGCTTCCGAATCGAACACGCCCAGGTTGTGCGCAGGGCCGACCTCGCGCGCTTCGCAAAGCTCGGCGTGGTCGCGTCCATCCAACCGTCCCACTGCATCGACGACATGCGTTGGGCGCCGAAGCGGATTGGCGCCCTCCGCTGCCGCATGGCCTACAACTTCAAGTCGTTCCTCGATGCCGGCGTCCCCGTCGCCTTCGGCACGGACTGGTTCGTGGAGCCTCTCGACCCCCGGCTCGGGCTCTACGCGGCGGTCACCCGTGAACTCGTCGAGGGCGGACCGAAGGACGGCTTCTATCCGGAAGAGCGCCTCTCGCTCGACCAGGCGATCGATCTGTACACCCGAGGCTCCGCCTACGCGGAGTTCGCGGACGACCGCAAAGGCACGCTGGAGCCGGGCAAGCTTGCCGATCTCGCCGTCTTCGCCGGGGACCTCTTCAAACTCGAGCCTCCTCAGATCCTGACCACGGAGGTGGACCTCACCATGGTGGGCGGACGCGTGGTCTTCGAACGAACGCCCCCGCGAACACCGTGACTCTCGATCCGAAGTCCAGAGCGATCGTCGAACAAGCGCTGGGCTATACGTTCAAGAACGCCGAACTCGTCGAACAAGCACTCACCCACCGCAGTCTTCTGGCCGAACAGCGGGCCGGCGCTTCGAACGAGCCCCTCGAATTTCTGGGCGACGCGGTCCTTGGATTCATGATCGCGGAGATGCTGCACCGACGCGATCCCTCGGGCGCCGAAGGCGACAAGACCCGCATTCGCGCGCGGCTCGTTTCAACGCCCACCCTTGTCGGCATCGGCCGGTCTTTCGATGTCGGATCCCTGATACGGATGAGTGCGGGCGAGGAGAAGAACGACGGACGGACGCACGAGAAGGTTCAGGAGGATGCGGTCGAGGCTCTGATCGCCGCGGTCTATCTCGACGGTGGTATCGAAGCCGCGCGGGCGGTGGTGATTCGGCTCTTCGAGGCCCGGCTCAACCAGGGATCCCTCGCGACCAAGGACGCGAAGGGCGCGCTCCAGGAGTTCCTTCAGGCGCGCGGAGAGGAGTTGCCCGTCTACGAGGTCGAGGCTCTGGAAGGCCCCCCGCACCGGCAGCGCCATCGCGTGATGTGCCTGGTCGGTGGGGAAGTGCTCGGCCGGGGGGAAGGGCCGTCCCGCAAGAAAGCGGAACTCGTGGCGGCGAAACAGGCGCTGGAGATCTTGAAGGGCCGCGCCGCGAACGACTGACCGATCGTACCGACTCAACGTCTGTCGACGTGCGCAGCCACACGTTAGGACCAGGTTCACGTGGAACCAGCACTTCGGCTCGTCCACGTTTTGCCAAGACTTCATGGTCCAGGACGGGCAGACCGTCGACGCCGGCGACGTGCTGGTGAAGATCCCGCGCGAAACCGCCAAAGCAGAAGGACATCCCGGGCGGTCTCCCGCGCGTGGTCGAGATCTTCGAAGCGCGGCGTCCGAAGGAGCCCTCGGTCATCTCCGAAGTCAACGGTCTGGTCAAGTTCGGCGACGTCACCAAGTCCCACCGCAAGGTCCTGGTGGTGACGCCGGATGGTGAAGAGCACGAGTATCAGCAGCCGCGCGGCGTTCACGTCAACGTCGGCGAGGCCGTCCCCAGGGAGGCTTCGCGCTGGTCGCGGGCGATGTCGAGGGGATCATCGGTGGCTTCGACAGGCTCAGCCACCGGTTGCGCCGGTCGCGCTTCGTCCGGCGAGCGCAGCCTTCCGCGAGGTTGAGCGCGATCGAAGCGGAGGCGCGTTCGAGTTGATCGCTCAGGGACGGGCGGGCGGCCCTCGTGAGTGCGGGACAAACATCACTGCAGTCGCGAACAAGGGCGCAGAAGGTCGAGCGACCGTACACGTACACGTTCCCGTACTCGGCCGCAATCGGCGATTCCCAAGAGTCTTCGACCTGATTGGTTTTGCCTTGATATCGGCAATCGCCACCCATCTGGCCCCTCGACGCGCATAAATATGATTCACAAACACTCATAAAAAATGCATTGACAAACATCATCTGAGTGACATATCCTTCGCTCGTCGATTAGGAGAAATAATCAAATCATGGGCAAAGTAATAGGCATCGATCTCGGCACGACAAATTCCTGCGTGGCCGTCCTTGAGGGCGACGCGCCGGTGGTCATTGCGAATTCCGAGGGCGCGCGCACCACGCCTTCCATCGTCGCTTTCACCAAGGACGGCGAGCGTCTCGTGGGCCAGGTCGCCAAGCGCCAGGCCGTCACGAACGCCGAAGCCACCATCTACTCGATCAAGCGCTTCATGGGCCGTCGCCATAGCGAGGTCTCCGACGAGTTGAAACTCGTCCCCTACAAGGTGACTGAGCAGGACGGCCTCGCCCGCGTCGACATCCGCGGCAAGGTCTATTCTCCGCCTGAGGTCTCGGCCATGATTCTGCAGAAGCTGAAGCAGTCCGCGGAAGACTATCTGGGAACCAAGGTCGACAAGGCGGTCATCACCGTTCCTGCCTATTTCAACGACGCCCAGCGTCAGGCCACCAAGGATGCGGGGAAGATCGCCGGCCTCGAGGTCCTCCGGATCGTGAACGAGCCCACCGCGGCCGCCCTCGCCTACGGCCTGGACAAGAAGAAGGATGAGACCATCGCGGTCTACGACTTTGGCGGCGGCACCTTCGATATCTCGATCCTCGAGGTGGGTGAGGGTGTGGTCGAAGTCAAGGCCACCAACGGCGACAGCCACCTCGGCGGCGACAACATCGACCAGCGAATCATGGAATGGATCATCGCCGAGTTCAAGAAGGACTCCGGCATCGACCTTTCCAAGGACAAGATGGCGTTGCAGCGCCTGAAGGAAGAGGCTGAGAAGGCCAAGATCACGCTCTCCAGTTCGGTCGAGACCGAGATCAACCTGCCCTTCATCACCGCGGACGCCTCCGGACCCAAGCACCTCTCCTTGAAACTGACCCGCGCCAAGATGGAGCAGCTCGTCATGGACCTCATCGACCGCTCGATGGGCCCGGTCAAGCAGTGCATGCAGGACGCCGGTCTCGAGGCCGCTCAGATCGACGAGGTCGTTCTCGTGGGCGGCATGACTCGCATGCCTCTCATCCAGTCGAAGGTCAAGGACTTCTTCGGCAAGGAGCCCCACAAGGGCGTCAATCCCGACGAAGTGGTGGCGGTGGGAGCCGCCATCCAGGCCGGCGTCCTCTCCGGGGACGTCAAGGACCTCCTGCTCCTCGACGTCACCCCGCTCTCGCTCGGCATCGAGACCCTGGGCGGCGTGATGACCAAGCTGATCGAACGCAATACGACCATCCCGGCGAAGAAGTCGGAAGTCTTCTCCACCGCCGCCGATTCGCAGACCTCGGTTGATGTGCACGTCCTCCAGGGCGAGCGTGACTTCGCCAAGGACAACCGCACCCTGGGCAACTTCTCCCTCGTGGGTCTGCCGCCCGCGCCCCGCGGCGTGCCCAAGGTCGAAGTCACCTTCGACATCGACGCCAACGGCATCGTGAATGTCACGGCCAAGGACATGGCCACGGGCAAGAGCCAGCAGATCACCATCACGTCGTCCTCGGGCCTCGCCAAGGACGAGGTCGAGCGAATGGTCCGCGAGGCTTCCAGCAACGCCGAGGCCGACAAGAAGAAGCGCGAAGTCATCGACCTGAGAAACCAGATTGACGGACTCGCCTACAACATCGAGAAACTCCTCAAGGAAAACAAGGACAAGATCTCCGAAACGGATGCTAAGCCGGTGGAGGAGGCGATCAGCAAGGCCCGCAAGGGCAGCGACGTGGAGGATGCCGCGGCCCTCAAGTCCGCCCTGTCCGAGCTCGAAAAAGTGTCGCACAAGCTGGCCGAGGACCTGTACAAGAAGACCCAAGGACCCGCGGGCCCCGGGCCGACCGGCCCTGGTTCCGGTGATCAGGCGGGCGGCGACGGTCAGGGGTCCGGACCAGGCTCGGGAGCACCCAAGGGCGACGTGGTCGACGCGGAGTACGAAGTCAAGCCCGGCCCGGACGCTCGAGCCAGTTAACAATTTTCAGTTGAACCGTCGCCTTGGGGGGCGGCGGGTACAAGACCGCGAAGCCACAAGCCGTACGCGCCTCGCACCGTCACAACAAGTAACCCCCGAATTCAACAATCAACCGACCGACAAAGCGTCAGGTCACTGTCAAGGAGAAAACAAGGGATGGCGAAGAAGATCAGTGTCAAGCCCCTTCACGACCGCGTTCTCGTAAAGCGCGTCGTCGAAGAAGGCGAACAGAAGGTGGGGGGGATCATCATCCCCGACTCCGCCAAGGAAAAGCCCCTACAGGCCGACGTGGTCGCGGTGGGCCCCGGCGAGTACGACGACAACGGCAAGCGCAAGCCGCTCGACGTGAAGGCTGGCGACAAGGTGCTCATCGGCAAGTGGTCCGGCACCGAGGTCAAGATCGACGGTGACGAATATCTGATCCTCAAAGAGAACGAGATTCTCGGGATCGTCGGCTAATCGGCTAAGAGAAAGAGGAAAGAAAAGAAACTATGGCAAAGCAAATTGTTTACCACGACGACGCGCGCAGCGCGATCCTTCGTGGCGTGAATGCCCTGGCCGACGCGGTCAAGGTCACCCTCGGTCCCAAGGGCCGGAACGTCATCATCGACAAGAAGTTCGGTTCCCCGACGATCACCAAGGACGGCGTCACCGTCGCCAAGGAGATCGACCTCAAGGATCCGATCGAGAATCTCGGAGCCCGCATGGTCCGCGAAGTCGCGAGCAAGACGTCCGACGTGGCCGGTGACGGTACTACCACCGCGACCGTTCTCGCTCAGGCGATCTATCGCGAGGGCATCAAGAGCGTCACCGCGGGGATGAACCCGATGGAGATCAAGCATGGCATCGACAAGGCGGTCGAGATCGTCGTCGAGGAAGTCAAGAAGCTCTCCAAGCCGGTCAAGGGCACGATGATCGCGCAGGTGGGGACCATTTCCGCCAACAGCGACGAGACCATCGGCAAGATCATCGCGGAAGCGATGGAGAAGGTCGGCAAGGACGGCGTCATCACGGTGGAAGAGTCGCGCTCCATGGAGACCTCGCTCGAGGTCGTCGAGGGAATGCGGTTCGACCGTGGTTACCTGTCCCCCTACTTCGTGACCGATTCCGAGCGCATGGAAGCGGTTCTCGAGGACGCGTACATCCTCTCGTTCGAGAAGAAGATCTCGAACATGAAGGATCTCCTCCCG
>JANODX010000126.1:0-8094 GCA_031412915.1 Vicinamibacteria bacterium
GTCGATGCCCTTCTCCTTCATGACATCGACGACTACGGGATGAACGTGGTCCGAGGGTTGAGTGCCTGCCGAGATCGCGCGGGCCTTCGCGGGATCCGCGAGTCGGTTGAACCACGCCGCCGCCATCTGGGAACGGCCGGCGTTGTGCACGCAGGCAAAGACGACACGGTTCATGGGGACTCCTCGGACTTCAACGGAAACAATGACGCGGACGCGGTCGCGAGCCGGCCTTCGACTTTCTGACGGCTGGGCACTCCGCCCCCGCATGCACCACCTGTCCGTCGATCACCACGCCGGGGCGGCCCTGATCGCGTAGCTCAAAATGCGCTTGCGGGCGCGGGAAACCAGTGACGCGTGCGGTTGCAGACCGCGCAGACCGACAACATCACGGGGACTTCGATCAACACTCCCACCACCGTGGCCAGGGCGGCGCCGGATTCGGGGCCGAAGAGGGCAATGGCGGTGGCCACGGCCAGTTCGAAGAAATTACTCGCTCCGATGAGAGCGCCGGGTGCTGCCACCGCGTACTCGACCCGGAAGAAACGCATCAGGCCATAGGTCAGCGACGAGTTGAAGTACACCTGAATGAGTATGGGGACGGCGATCAAGGCGACGTGCAGCGTCTTGGTCAGGATGTTGCCGGCCTGAAACGCGAAGATCAGGACGAGGGTGGCCAGAAGGGCCAACATGCTGACGGGCGCGAACCTCGGCAGGAGAACATCTTCAAACCAGGCTCGGCCTCGGGCGCGCATGAACCACTGTCGCAGCAGAATTCCGGCGACGAGCGGGATGACGATGAACACGATCACCGAGTAGAGAAGCACCGAAAACGGCACCTGCAGCGAGGACGCGCCGCTGACCAGGAAGCGCACGATGGGCGCGAACAGCAACAGCATCAGGAGGTCGTTCACGGACACCTGGACCAGGGTGTAGGCGGGGTCGCCGTCCGAGAGGTAGCTCCACACGAACACCATCGCGGTGCAGGGGGCGGCGGCGAGAATGATGCAGCCCGCGATGTACTGATCAGCGTCGGTGGGAGGAATCCACGCGCTGAAGACGTAGCGGAAGAAAAGCCACGCGAGGGCGGCCATGGAGAAGGGCTTCACCAGCCAGTTCACGAAGAGGGTGATGAAGAGACCGCGCGGCCGTCGACCGACCTGGCGGATCGCTCCGAAGTCCACTTTCATCATCATGGGCGTGATCATCAGCCAGATCAGGATGGCGATGGGGATGTTGATCTGGCTGCCCTCCGCGAACTCGAGTCTTCGCAGCGCATCCATCAGTCCGGGCGCAGTCCGACCCAGCGCGACCCCGGCGACCATGCAAAGGCCGACCCACAGGCTCAGGTACCTCTCAAAAATGCCCAGTCGCTTGGGCGCCGCCAGGGTGGGCAAGGAGACGGGAGCGGCGGTGTTCATGAGAGACCTTTCCTCTTTCCGCTCTCAAACTCCGTTGAGCAGCACCTTGAACCGTTTCAAGGCCGACGGCACGATGCAGTAGCCCACTCGCGGTCCCTTTTCGTTCGCCTTGACCAGGCCCGCGTTTCTCAGAATGCGCAGATGCTCCGACACCGTGGATTGAGCGAGCGGTAATTCGTCGACGATATGACTGCACATATGCGCGTCCTTGCGCGCCAGCATCCGGAGAATCCGCGTTCGGACGGGATGGCCCACCGCCTTGGCAAACGCCGCCAGATCCGCATCGGCCCGGGGGCCGTCCATTGGGCCCAGATTCTCTTTGGCAAACCGTCGATCGTCGGGCGGGCAAGCGGCAACGGATGGACGTGTGAAGTTCATGGCTATCGTCTATCGTCGATTAACGATATCACGCGGGACAAGACGGACGCCCGGAAGCGCCGCCGCGCTCTGGTCTCCGCTCCCCGGAGTCGGCGTCTTGGGACTCTTGGCGGTTGGAAGCTCACGCGCGCGGCGAGTTGGATCTGGCGATTGGCGCCGAGGTCCACAGTGGTCCCGACCGTCGAACGCCGAAGACCGAAAGTGCTACCAGTGGCGGCCTGAGTGAACGCTCTGGCCCAGCTGAGCCTGGTTCGTGCCGTTGCCCGGCGCGTTGGCAAGCGGCCCGAGGGGTTCGCATCGTTAGACCCCGAACCGTCATTCCATTCCGGTCGCAAGCGTTGGCGGCTGCAGTCGCTGGAGCGAAATCTGCGCCTCGCGGGACCCGACTCTCGAGACGAGGTCGCGGTGGCTTTCCGCCACAGCCTGGACGGCGACGGCCATGCCCGCGATCAGCGCGCGAATCGCGGCCTGATGCTCGTACGGGAGCGTGTCCGCCAGTCGGCCCGCGTCACCGAGTGAAGCCGTGGCCTCCCGGATGAGATCGTCGACGTTCATGAGATTACCTCCGCCTCCTTTTAGGAGCCCGCCAAGGTATTCCAGTGACGTTGCCATGCTTCACGCGATCGAACGCAAGAAGTTCACACCAGGGGAACTCGGCGAACCGGCGAGCGCGTGGAAAAGTCACGAAAATGTCACACGCCGAGGTCAAAGTGCCGGCGGCGGCCCCGGAGCCGGGCAGTCTATGCCCCAACCTGATTTTCTGGAGATCGTGAAGAACCCGGAGGGATGGGCCTTGCGACGGGGAGCGAGCGGTCCGAACCTCGTCAGCGGTCCGGAGAAGGACGAGATCGTCGACGCCGGGAAGCGAATCGCGGCCGCGTTTGGCCTCCCGCTGATGATGGGGGGACAACCTATCAGCCCGCATTCCGATGGCTCGAACGGTGGCAGGAAGAAGCGCACAGATCCTCTCACCTAAGGGTGGCTACCTCATGGAGGAGAAGGTTGCAGAAAAGGATTCTCGGAAGCCTATCCAGGTTCCGGCTTGGGGCGCCGCGTCTGGAGGACTCACCTTCGTGGTTCTGGTCTGGCTCTTCCGTACGCAAGCCTGGCTTGGGATCCTCGTCGCCGTTGTCGGAACGGTCTTGATAGGCGTCGTCGGCTGGATGCTCTGGGTCGGGCACCGGGATGCGGAGGACGAGCGCCTGCTCATGATCCTCCTCCCGGAACCGGGCATGCCTTCTGATCAGTTCCGCGCCCCATCCGGACTCAGCCCGGACGAGTACGCGCTGGCGGTCCATCGGCTAAAAGATGGATGGTGGATCATGCTGGAAACGCTTTCTCGGCGTCGTTGTGTCAACTCGACCCCGCCCAAACAAGGCCCGCGATCGCGAAGAACACGATCCAGGAAAGGTGACGGCCGCGCGAGCCCAGCAGAGCCACGAGGCCGGTCACGCCGAAGGTCAGCGAGATCACGAGAGTGAGGCCGGCCGGCGTGACGCCTCGCGGTAATGCCATCAGAATCATCACGCCCCCGAGTCCGAGCCACGCCAGGCTCGTGATGTGCCACGCGAAACGCAGTGTCTTCCGCGTGAACTCGTCGCTGCCGAAGAGTTTGGGAAGCTCCGCGCGCCGGAACAGCCGGGTCAGGATGTAGCGCTCACCGAGGTACGAGTGGGCTCCGGAAACGAGAAGCACCAGCAAGGCGGCGACCAACAGGGAGGCGTTCATGGGTTTGGGCCGAAGTCTATCGAGGACCCTCGTCTATCATCGAAGGCGTGAGTCTGAGCTTGATAGTGGCCGCTTCCCTTGCGGTCCCCGCGCAGGCCGGTCCCCCGAGATCGGCGCCCGCGGCGCCTCAGGACGCTCATGCGCTCCTCAAGAGCCTCGATGCCCGCAGTCTCAAGATCCGCGACTTCACCGCCAAGTTCACGCAGACCTATCGCTCGGGCGCGCTTGGCCGTGCGATCACCGAGACCGGCACGGTCAAGGTCAAACGGCCCTCCCGCTCAAGATCGAGATGAGTGAGATCAAGCCGCCTCAGTTCGCCGGCATTTGCAACGCGATCTTCGCGGCCGAATTCGGCCAGAGAGAGGTCTTATGACTTTAGACGACAGGCGCGCGGTGGCGGCAGCCTTCCTATCGAAGGCAACAGTTGCGGTCAGCGCGGCGGGGACGGGGCGCGAAGGCGCCGCACTCCCTGGCGCGCGATCACAAACGCAAGAGCGGCCAGGCACCCGGCAAACCCGAGCATGATCAACTGCGTGGTGTTGGTCGCCTCCTGGTAGCCGGGATCGCCGCGGAAGCTGACGGCCACGAGCGCCATCATGCCGGCCACGAGGGCGACAAGAGCGGCGAAGGCCAGTTGGACGAAACCCACCAGTTTACTCATCAGTGCCCGCCTGGCTCGGCCCTTCCCTCTGGCGCCGGGTTGCTGTTTCGCCGGGGCCCCTGGACACCGACTCGCGCCTTGCCCGGCTGCCATGCAGACGCAGCTGACTCGCTCGCCTCAAGGTCCATCTTCGCCCCCTCGTGCGACGAACCGCCCTTGATCTCTGGGTTGATTCGCGAATTGCGCCCGGACAAACGTGGGATGAGAAGTCGCGAAGGCACTCGCCCACGCGCGTGTCGCGATCTTTCTGGTGAGCGCCGGTATCCTCGCATCCGACTTCGTCGTCAACTGCGAACCGCACCACGGCTCCGCCGATCTCCTCGCGGCGGGCTGCTCGTTGTGCCATTGATTGTAGGCCCTTGCCTTTTCTCTGTACACGAGGAACTTTCATGCTATTGCGCCAACAGCCCGGACCGCCCGCTCACCCGCCATGTCGCCACCGAGAGTGTAGGCGAAACAAGCGGGGTTTTCCCATCAAGTCCAGCTCGGCGCGTTCGTCCGGACGCCCTTGCCAGGCGCTTGGAGCCACAACCGCGCCCCGGCAGGCTCGCTGGTTCCAACTTACGTGGTGAATTCCGAGGGGGGCCTCGTCGTCATCGGCCCGAACACCTACGACGCGGTAAAAGGGGAATTCAACCTTCGCGCCATGGGGGAGTTCACCCTCATGGGCCTTGGGCAGCTTGTCCTGGAGAAGTCCCCGCAGCAGGGCGTAGAGCGCGCGCATAGAAGCGCGACCCGAGGGAGGAGCGCCTGCAGTTTCACCACCGCTTGCCGTGTTGCTTTGCTGGCGCGACGACTGTCCCTGCGAAGGGGACTTCTCCTCGCACCCTGCCTCCGATCCCCGCGAACGTCCATCTGTGGTTCGGCCCAATTGATCCGCCGAGATCTCCTCGCCGTGGCGAAGAATCCCTTGAGCATCGCCCGCTACCTGGCGGCGGCGGGCGAGCTGATCGACGGCGCGCAGCCTGGCCTGGGCCATGCCGAGCCGCTCGCCGGGTCGCGGCCCACCCTACTGGAAGAGTCGCGTGCTTCGACGACAGGCGCTCGGTAGCGACGGCTCAGACCACGGCGAGGGCGACGAGGCAGCGTAAGAAGCGAAGGCGAAGATGCGGTTGCACCGCACGAGGGCGAAGCCCGCGAGCCGCGAAGGTTTGGCGTGGCCAGGCTCCGCGCCGTCGGACGCCCCTCGACGGCAACGCACGGGCGCGCCTACAGGCGGCCGACGTGCCCCCCGGGCGCGCCACGACCGCCCGCGGTCGTGGGAACTGACTGGCAAACCGCGCTTGTTTCACCTACCGCGGACCTTCGGCCGCAACCAAATAGGGCTCCGCCCCATGCCCGGTCCTGCGTTCGACCCCCGTAGTTGCACCGCAACAGTTCCGGCTGTTTTGATCGCGTTCATGGACAAGTTCATCGAACAGCACGCAGACAGAATCAGCGGGACTCTGGGTTGCTTTGACCGGGTACTGTTCCGGGGATACCTGCCCCTCATGAGCGGCGCCGCGATGGCCGCGTTCCTCAAGAGCCGGGAGGTCTGGGGAGAGACCCTCAAGTCGTTCCTGCTCGATCAGGCGGAGCGGCTCAAAAGGCACGCTCTGGATCTGTGCACAAGAGAAGGCCGCCCCTACGAGTACCTGAGTCACGCGACGAAGAAGGAGGATCTGGCCCGGAAGATCGCCGAGCGCGACGAGATTGCCGAGGGCCTGGTTTGCGTGCTGTCGGTGGTGGAACCGTGCCGTACGTTCTCCCTGGTCTGGAACGGTCGCTCACCCTACGTGCAGTCGGCGAGGCGGAAGTGTCTCCACTTCTACTACTACTTCCTGGACAAGGACTTGGGGCTCATTCACGTCAAGCTCCAGAGTTGGTTCCCGTGTCAGATCCAGATCTACGTCAACGGCCACGAATGGCTGGCTCGGCAACTTGATCGTCACCACCTCAAGTACATGAAGCTCGACAACGCGTTCGTGCGTCTGAGCGACGTCAAGCGATCGCAAGAGCTGGCCGACAGTTTCGAGCGGGTCGACTGGATTCATGTGCTCGGCCGGTATGCCCTGCGCGTCAATCCTCTCCTCCGGCAGGGGGGTGTTCTCCACTCGATGCAGTACTACTGGGTGACCGCCCAGTCCGAGTACTCGACCGACATCTTGTTTCGCAAACGCGCGGATCTCGAGGAGTTGATGCCCCGGCTGTGCCAGTACAGCGCGCTCTACTTCAGCGCCAGCGACGTGATGACCTTCCTCGGCCGCAAGCTCACCGGCCACTTCCTGGGCGAGGTGGTGACCGACCAGCGCGAAGTGGAGGTTCCAGGCTCGCGAATACCTGGCCGGCGGGTGAAACATCGGATGAAGATGAATTGGATCAAGATGTACGACAAAGGGGCCGTGCTGCGAGTAGAGACAGTGATCAACAACCCCGAAGAGTTTCGGGTGCGGCGGCGAGTACGTCGCCAAGGCCGGGATGTGATGGCATGGGTTCCCCTACGAAAGAGCGTGACGTTGTTGTTCCGATATCGAGAGATCTCGGCCCAAAGCAATGTCAGATACCTGGAGGCCTTGAGCCAGGTTCAAGATCCCACTCCAGCGGTGCGGGATCTCGATGCGTTGACCACCAACGCACCGACCAAGGACGGCAGGACGGTCAGAGCTTTCAAGCCCCTGTCGCGAAACGAGCGGATGCTTTTTGAGGTGCTCCTGGCGGGGGAACACGCCTTGCACGGTTTCACCAACCGCGATGTGCGCCAGAAGTTGGGACTCACCTCTTATCCCCTCGCACCCGACGAAGACAGACGACCGAGCCCAAGTCACTCGGTTGTTCCGCCGGCTCCATGCCCACGGCCTCATCGCCAAAATCCCACGCTCGCGACGCTGGCGAGTTTCCCTGGCCGGTCGACGGACCATGGCCACCGCCATCAAGCTCAGAGAGGTCGCCTACCCCAGCCTCTTCGCAACCGCCGCTTGATCTGTGGCAACATCTTCGCGAAAAACGAAGAACCTACGAAGGAAAGATCTACGCTCCTACCAAGCCAATTGGACCTCGCGTCATTGCGAGCCCCTCACGGACTACGTCCGTGACGAGTGGAAGAAACCCCAGGCCGTCATGGCGAGGAGGCCCATCGAAGGGGGGTCCGACGAAGCCATCTCGTGAGCTTGGTAGTGGAGGCCCGCGTGGCCGGACACTGCGGTGGGCTCGCGGCGCCGGGTACGCCTCCCGCGTCGGCACTGTGTCTACGGAACTTCGGAATGGTGTGCCTCCTTGCTCGGCTCGGTTGGGCGCAAACGACGCGGACGGACCCCTGCGACTCGCGCCCAACGCCCCGTCGCCTGCGACCCACCGCAGCGCCGGCCACGCTCCTTCCTCGCCCAAAGCCTCGACCTCAGAAAACCGCCTGAAATGGGCCGTACTCGCACGGGTTTCTCAGCAGGAGCCTTCGTTAGGTACCGCGAGCGCGCAGCCCGGCCACGAAGCAACCCCATCCCACAACGACCAAGCCCATTGGACACTCGCCTCACCACGACCGAAGCCGGGGCCAGCGACGAAGATCCGTTCCCGACCGCGAGGCTTTCGCCCGCGAAACGATGATCACGACCGTCGGCGCCAGGAAGGCCACCATCATGGAGGCGCGCTTCCCGCGCGTCAGGTACCCGACGATTGAAGCGATGCCATCGAGACGATCGGGATACTGAAGCAGCATCGCCAGCACCGAGGCGTTCTCCAGCAGGTCCAGGTTGAAGTACAGGAGCGGCGGCAGCGCCAACAGACGTGAGGTCCACTCCGCCAGGTCGGCTCGCTGCCCCGCGAACCACGCGAACACCAGCAGAAAGGCGAGCATGGCGAGCGGGAACACGATGTCGATCGTGACGATCAGCCGCAGATACAGGGCGCGCCCGTTCTCGCCCATGGCGGACAACC
>JANODX010000127.1:0-18888 GCA_031412915.1 Vicinamibacteria bacterium
CTGAAAGGTGACGAGCTGCTCGACTTCTTCCGGCGCCATGCCGCCCGCTTCGGTGAGCAGGGTCACGGTCGGCTTGTTGAGATCCGGGAATACGTCCACCGGCATCTGCTTGATGGTGAGGCCGCCGTAAAAAATGAGTACCAGCGACAGCGCCAGCACCAGCAGGCGCTGCTTGAGGCTCGCGTCGATGATCAGGTTGAACATGGCGCCCTCTCAACGTACCTGCGCCAGGGCCGAGGCGCCCTGGGTGACCACGCGTTCGCCGGCGGCGATGCCCTCGGTGACCGCGGCGTTGGCGCCGTCGAGCGCCTGGTGACGTACCTTTTTCGGCACGAACGTTTCCGCGCCGGCGTGCACCCACAGCACGGTGTCGCCGGCGCTGGTCCGGGTCAGTGCGGCGAGCGGCACTGCGACGCCCTTGAGCGTGCGTTTGGTCTGCGCCACCACCTTGAGCGGCTGGCCCACCGCAAGCGCGGGCAGGGGCGGCTTGATGCGGAACAGCAGCGGCAGCGCCTGCTCGCGCAACTGCTGCGCGCCACCGACAAACACCAGCGCCAGCGCAGTGTTACCGGGCAGCACGGCGTTCGCGGCGCCGATCTCCGCGAGAACCGTTGGATCGTAGGCGAGCGCCTCCACCATGAGGCGCTGCGGGTCCACGATCTCGTACAGCACCTCGCGCGCTTCAACGATCTGACCGGCGACGGCCGACGCGGCGCTGATGACGCCCGATACCGGCGCGATCAGGGTTTCGCGGTTGAAGAGGCTTGCGCCGACGGCCGCCTTTCTGTCCGCGAAGCTCGCCAGTTCCGCGCGCGCCGTGTCGATCTCCTTCTGCGGCACGCTGCCTTCGAGGGCTTCCAGCCGTTTGAGTCTCTTCTCGGTGAGCGCGTGCTGGGCGGTGAGCTCGGCAAGCTGCGCGCGCTGGTTGCCGAGCTCGATGGCCTTGGCGACGGGCTTGCCACGTCGGGAGTGAGCAGGGTGCCGAAGTTGAAGAAGCCGCCCGGTTCGTTCACGGGCACGCCGTCGATGAGGACGCGGGCAAAGCGTGATTCGCCTCCTCGAACAAACAAAGATGACTGCGCGCCCACCCCTCCGGTGGTGGCCACCACCATTCCCGGCAGTTCGACGAGCATGTCGGTGAGGCGCAGGGTCTGGCGTTCCTTCAGGTCCTCGGCGTCCAGGACGCTGGCCGAAACGCCGATCGAAGAAACCGCGGTGTGCGACCTCGTGGCGGTCACCATCACCTCTTCGCGGATCTTCGCGGGCCGGAGCGAGATCTCGAGCACTGCATTTTGCCCCATAACCAGAATGGGCGAAGCATCGACGTCGAATCCGCGCACCGTGGCGATGTAGGACCCGTCGGGCAGGTCGACCCTGAACTCGCCCTGCGATCCGGTGACCGCTTCCCGTGAGGTGGTGGAACTGCTGAGTCGGACGATGGCCTGCGAGACGTACAGTCCGTTCTGGGTCCTGACCGAGCCGCTGATTTCAGCGGCGGAAAGAACGGATGCGCCCAGAGCGGCGACGAGAGACGAGAGAATGAGATTGCGGCTGGACCGGTGGAGCGACATGACGTGGGAATCCTTCCTCGAGGATGAAGCCCTGACGGAGGAAGGAAGCGGGCTCAGGCGGCGGTGCGCCCCGGATGACGCCGGTGCGACCTGGCTCGATGAGCGACCGTGGCCTTCTTCCGCGAGAAGCCTCGTTGTTGATATTGCCGACTTCGCTCGAGGCAGGTTTCCTGGCTCCCGGGTCTTCACCGCTTCTCTAAGCCTTCCCCGAGCCTTGTGGGCGCGAGTGACTCGAACGAATCGAGAAGCGACTCTCCGGCTACAGTGGCGGGACCGCGCAGGTATTCGACCTGCTTCCCTTTTACCCTCCTTTTATGGAGGCACCCTTAGCGATGGGACAGAGGATAGCTCAGGGCCGGCGGGGATACGCGCCCGAAAAAAAGAACGCCCCCATTTCCCGGGCGCGCGGGACGATAGACGCGGCGCGGGCCTGGCTACTTCGGGTCCGGTCCGGTCTTCAAAGGGTTTTTTTCGTCAAACCACAGTTTCAGGCCGCCGACGATGGCCTGAGCGGGGACGCCCATTTTCTGCAGGGTCTGCGCCGCACGGGCGCTAGTGTGTTCGGCCTGTCAGGAACAGTAGGTGGCGATGGGTTTGCCCATGCGCCGGAGATTTTCCCCAGTGGCCTCGGTAATGCTCTCCTCGGGTATCGACAGTGCGCCGGGAATATGACCGCCGACGTAGGCCTCGTGGTTCCTGACGTCGACCACGACCACATCGTTCTTGGCGTAGAGCTTCTGGAAGTCCGCCATGGGCATCCGATCGGTCGTCGGCATCGGCACGGCGGCCGCGGCGCTTGAATCGGCGCTGGCGGATTTGTCCGCCTTGGCCTCGGCGCATCCTGCTCCCGCGAGCGAAAAGGCCAGCAGGGAGGCAACAGCCACTCGTGCTTTGTCGGTTCTAGTTCTCATCTCGGTCCTCAAACTTTCAGCGGGGATTGTACGCTTTGACCTCTGCCGCCAAGGAAGCCCGCCATGCCGCCCCCCATTCCCAAGGAAGCGAACGGACCGCGAACGATTCTCCACGTCGACATGGATGCGTTCTACGCCGCGGTGGAGGAGAGGGATCGGCCGGAGCTCCGCGGAAAGCCGGTGATTATCGGCGCCGACCCCAAGGGCGGGGCGGGGCGCGGGGTGGTCTCGACCGCGAGTTACGCCGCTCGAAAGTTTGGGGTGTCGAGTGCCATGCCCATCTCCACGGCCTACCGTCTGTGTCCGCAAGGCATCTTCATTCCGCCGGACATGGCCAAGTACGGCGCGGTGTCCAGGGAGATCCGCACGGTTTTCGAGGCCTACACCGATCTGGTCGAGCCGATCTCCGTGGACGAAGCCTTCCTCGATGTGACCGCGAGCGTACGGCTGTTCGGGGACGGAGAGGCGATCGCGCGAAGGATCAAGGCGCAGATTCGGGAACAGACACGGCTCACCGCCTCGGTCGGGGTCGCCGCGGCCAAGCTCATCGCCAAGATCGCCTCCGACTTGAAAAAGCCCGATGGCCTGGTGGTGGTTCCACCCGGGACGGAGCGGGCCTTTCTGGCTCCTCTCCCGGTGCGGAGACTCTGGGGCATCGGTCCGAAGATGGAGGAGCGCCTGGCCAGGCTTGGCGTTCACACGATCGGGCAACTGGCGGAGGCCAGGGTCACGAAGCTTCTCGGCACCCATGGTCTCGATCTGCAGCGTCTGGCCCGGGGCGACGACGACCGGCCGGTGGTGTCGCACGCCGGGCTGGCGAAGAGCGTTTCCGTCGAACACACCTTCGATGTGGATGAGGGAAATCCTCGGACCCTGCGAAAGACGCTGCTGCATCTGGCCGACGAGCTGTCTCGACGCCTTCGGGCCGAGTCCCTGGGTGGACGCACCATCACTCTCAAGTACCGCGATGAGACATTCAAAACCCTCACCCACGCCCGCTCCGGCAAGACCCCCACGAACATCGCGGCGGATCTCTTCGAAGTTGCGGCTCGGCTCTTCGATGAGGTCCACGGGTCGCGGAAGGTCCGGCTTCTGGGAATCGGGGTCTCCGGTTTCGAGGCGCCGGCGCAAAAATCGCTCTTCGAGGAGGAGAGCACCGACCGAGGCCCGCGCATCGACGAACTCCGCGACAAGGTGAGGGAGAAGTTCGGAAAAAAAGCGCTGGTGCGGGCCAGCGATCTGGAATAGTCAACCGAAGGTAAAGTCGGTGTTCGTTGACTCGTGTTCAGTCATGACCATCTGCGCGACTTCTTGAGCAGTTGACCGCCCGCCCCTTACGCCCGATCCTATGAACCTGGAGTGCCCGTCGTGCGCCGCCCCGATTGAAGCCGGCGCCGAGGCTTGCCTCGCCTGCGGCCGTTCCTTGTCCATACTGGCCCTCGGTTCGATTCTCGCCTCCCGCTATGAACTGCGCTCGGTGCTGGGCAAGGGAGGGATGGGTCTCGTTTACCGGGCCTTCGATCGCCTGCTGGAAGAGGAGGTGGCGATCAAGGTCCTCCGGACCGACCTCGTTTCGAACGCCGAAGCCGTGCGCCGCTTCCGGGGCGAGATCAAGCTCGCGCGCAAGGTCTCCCATCCCAACGTCTGCCGCATCCATGACTACGGCGAGGAAGGGCCGCTCGGCTACATCTCGATGGAGATCCTTTCCGGACAGGACCTTCAGAAGACGCTGAAGGAGCAGCCCCAGGGACTCCCGGAGAAGGAGGCCCTCTCCGCGATACTCCAGATTGCCTCCGGTCTCCAGGCCATCCACGATGTCGGCATCCTGCATCGCGACCTCAAGACGGCCAATGCCTCGCGGGACGAGCGCGGGGTGGTGAGGCTCGTCGACTTCGGCATAGCCAAGGACCTTCTGGCCCAGGGCCAGACCGGGACGGGCCAGGCCTTTGGCACTCCGGAGTACATGAGCCCCGAACTGTGTCGGGGCGACACTCTCGATTTTCGGAGCGATGTTTACGCTCTCGGCATCGTGGCCTTCGAGATCCTGACCGGAGACGTTCCGATCAAGGCCGCCACTCCCATGGCCACACTCTTCAAACAGATCCAGGAAATGCCGTCGTTCGACGCCGAGCCGGGGTCGCGGGTTCCGCGCCGTTTGGTTCCCGTATTGCGCCGCGCCCTCGCCAAGGCGGCAGCTGACCGGTTCGCGTCGCCCCAGGAATTCGCCCAGGCGCTCCGGTTGGTCGCCATGGAGGAGCCGGCCGTGATTTCGCCCCCGCCCCCTCCGGGGCCGCCGGTGCAATACAAAGACATTCGGAAGGAAGAGAGGATCGATCTTCCTACGGACGTGGTCCTCCGCAAGCCCGGCCATGGAGGCGCACCGTCGAAAGAGGAGAGAACGGTGGCCCACGACCTGTCTCGCACCGGCATGCGGATTCTGACCAGCTGGTCCGATCTCGAAAAGGGGGATCAAATCGATGTCCTCGAGGTGGGAGGCGACTTCGCCACCGGCGCCATCGTTCGCAACGTCAGTCGAGGGAGCGACCAGATCACTCGTATCGGCATCGAGTTCCTTGGGAATCGAGCGCCCGATCGCCTGGTGGGGACGAACCAAACCCAGCGACGCGGTCCCTTAGGCGCGAGTTCCACCCCTGCGCCACCGCCCAGACACACGGGTCCAACCCTCCGGCCGACGTTGTCGCATTCCCCAGGGAATATGGGTTCAAACCCCGGACCTACGCCTTCGCCTCCGACCAGAGGATCTGCTCCAAACCCTGCGCCCCCACCTCCATCTTCGCCCCCTGGTTCAGGGCCTTCGCCGCCCGCCGGCGCGACGCGGAGATTCGGCACGGGCGCGCGCCGAGGTCCCGAGGGCATCGATGAGGAGATCGCGGCGGCAAGAAGGCTGGTCAGCGAGTCGAGAATATGGGAGGCTCTGAGTTGCCTCGCCAGAGCTCAGGAAATGGCGGCGGGGACCCCGCAGGCCACGGAGATCCGAATCATGGTCGGGGAGACCCAGGCCAGGAATCCCGCTCTCCTGCATGCGGCCCAGCAGAATCTGGAGGACCTTTCGCGGTCCGAACCCGACAACCCGGGCGTCCATGCGGCTCTTGGCCGAATCTTCAGAGATGCCGGACTGACGGAGAAGGCCCAGGCCGCGTTCGCGCGCGTGATCGCGCTCGACCCGGCAAATCGGGAGGCGACCGCCGCTCTCGCCGAGTTGAAGGCGTCCGGTCCGCCTTCTCGGTAGGCGCTTCAGAGCCTGGCCAAGGCGTCGAAGCCACTGACCATCCCTTCGACAGGCTCAGGGACCACCCTTCGACAGGCTCAGGGACCACCCTTCGACAGGCTCACGGCAGGCAGGCTGAGGGACCGGCCTGTCAGGGCGCTTGGGTGTCGGCCTGGTTCTGGAACACATCACTGGTTTGACACCGCGCGCTTTGCCGGGGCGGCCACACCTCGCGGCCTCGAGATCAGATTGGCCAGAATTCGATAAGCCCCTGGTGTCCCGGATGGGAGTTGGCGGAAGAGCCCCAGGCCGACGTAGGTCCAGGTGCCCCGGCCCACCGTGGTCTCCACCAGAAGACCCTTCTTCTCGCCCGGATTCTTCGGCCAGGGATCGGCCGACTTCAAAACGTCCACATACTTCGGATCGCGCGCGCCGAAGAAATAAAGACCGCGCTCCTGCACCCAGCCCTCGAAGTCGCGAGCGCTGATCTTGTTCGGAGCGGTGACGAGACGCGAGTTGGGAGCCAGGATTTCAATGGGAGCCTCCTCGACGGTCACGCGATTGGAGGTGATCGAGGCGGGATACGGGGCGAAAGGCGAATCCTGGGGAGGCCGAGCCGTCCCCCCCCCGGGGCCTCCTCCGGGGCCGCCGGAGAAACCTCCCGCGAAGGCGGGCTGGGCAAGGACGTTGAACTCGAACTTGTTGTATTGAACCACCAGGTTGCCGCCGTCCTCCACATATCTCATGACCCGCCCGTAGTTGGCCTTCAAGTCCTTGCGGTTCTGAAACGCGCGCGTGCCGGTCACGATGGTCGTGAATCTGGAGAGGTCGCCGTAGGCGAGATCATCCGCGTTCAGCATGGTGACGCTCACCCCGAGTTGAGCGATCGCCTCCGCGGTTTCGTCGCCCGCGCCCATGATGTAACCGAGGCGCACGCCGGGCGCCACCTTCACGTCCTGCACGCGGAGCAGGGATGCCGCGTCGTGGAAGAGATGGCGCTCCTGGGTATGGTCATAGGCGATGACCTGGTAACCCTGGCTGAAGGTCTCGCCGTTCGCGACCGCCGAGGCCTTGAGGGTGAACTCGGACTCCGGCGTGCCCGGAGGCACGGTTACGAAGAACCGAACCGTCAACTCTTCGCCTTCGTAGCGGAACCTCACCGGCGCTGAAACGGGCTCGACCTTGAGCTTGCCGGCATCCACGCTCACGATCGCGTCGACCGCACCCTTGCCGCCGTTCTTCACTTCCACGCGAAGCTCGCGCTTCACCGCGACCATGGACCTGGGAGCCACCACGACCTCGGGTGTGAGCGTCACGGAAAGGGTCGGGATAACGTTGACTTCCTTTTGTTTCTCCCCTCCGACCCAGGGTCCTTCATACCGATACTGGGCGGCCTGGGTGCGGCCGAAGGTGGTTCCCGCACTGGCGAAGGCGAAACGCGCCTGAACGTCCGAGGGGCTCCAGGGCAGGGTCTGGTCTTTCGGAATTTCGATGTCGTACCGATCGATCTTGAAATTGCGCTTCCAGTAAGGCTGCGTGTAGCGCGCGGATGAGCCGGTGGTGACCGTGAACGTCCCCTGCACTTTCTGGCCCGGAGCCAGATCGCCGGTCTGGTCGACCTTGCCCGTCACCGACCAGCCGCTCGGAACGGCGAGCGAGACTTCCTCGACCCGCACCGGCTCGTCGCCCTGATTGACCACCAACGCCCGGACGTCGAAGGCTTGTCCGCGCACCACGTTGCCGTCGCTGGCCACGGCCTGGAACACCAGGCCATGGGCGAGGACAAGAGCCTGTTCGAACTCGACGACTTTGCGCTCGAGGCGGTGCAGAAGATTGGCCTTGGCGAGAGCGGAGAGGCTGCTGCTCGTCACTCGAGTGACCAACGCACGGGTGGCGCCCAGGCCCTTGCGAAGAGCGGGCACCACCTTGCCGAGGGCCTTCGGATCGTAGGCGCCGCCTGCCTCAACCGCGGCATCCTGGATGGCCGCGAGGCCAAGGGCAAGGTCTGGAGCCTTGTCCTCTTCGCCTTGGGCGAAGCGAATCAGAGCCTCGAGGGAGATGTCCTCGGGCAGAATCGAGGTTCCGCCCCCCCCCACCTTCGGCTCCGAGTCGACGATGTAGTACGTCCCGCGCCCTTCGCCGGGGTCGCTCTTCAACTGACCTCCGCCCTGACACTTGTGGAAAGAGCGGGCGATAGAGCCGAACTCCGCGTAGCTCATGCCGAGAAGAGGATCGAAGCCGTTCGTGGCGACGGTCGTCATCTCGCCTTCGAGCCTTTCCTGCCCGCCGCCCACGCCGCCCTGATAGTCCCGCAGGGCCTGCCAGGGGAGCAGGCCTTCGCGGATCTGATCGGGGAACCGGTTCGGGTCGGCGGCCACCCGGAACGCCTCCTTGGCGAGTCGCGCGGTGGTCTGATGATGCTGGCCTCCCCCGGGTGCTTCCAGGGACAGAGTCAGGACGACATCGGGACGGAAGGCCCGGAAGACGCGCACCACGTCGCCGAGGATTTCCTCCTTGCCCCATTTCTGGAGCGTCTCCTCGACGCTGAACGAATAACCGAACTCATACGCCCTGGTGAAGTACTGCTCCGCGGCGTCGTAGCGGTGGATGCCCGCGAGTTCCTCGGTGCGCAGAATGCCGATGGCCTGGAAGAGTTCGGGACCGATCTCGTTCTGACCCCCGTCGCCGCGGGTGACGGTGAGCAGGCCGGTCCTCACTCCGAGACCGCGGGAGAGGAGGGTGAGCACGCCATTGTTCTCATCGTCCGGATGGGCCGTGACGTAAAGGACGTTGAACGAAACCGGCAGCCGACGCAGGGCCAGGCCAAGGCCGGCCGCACCCTGGTCCTGAGGCAGAGGAGCAAGCTGCGCCTCCGACCGGGAGGCGGCGAGGAGAAGGATGACGTTGACGATCGCGGCGAGGCGTAGGGACAAGAAGGTGAACTCCTGGGGAACTCTGGAACCGGAACAAGGGATCAACGCCGCGGCCACGGCGAACTTCGGGGGGAATTCGGTCAGCCGGCCCGGGACTAGCGAATTCGGATCTTCAACTGCAGGCGGATCGGGATCAGAATGTTGCGTCCTCCGGCCGACAGATCGAGCTCGATGGGCACGCTGACGTGCACGGGGTCCGCCTTGAGGGAACTGGCGTCGAGGTCCACCGAGGCTTCCACGTTGACCGGATCCGAGGTGAAGCTGGACGAGCTTCCGAGCGCGCCGAGTTCGACCATCGAATCTGGCGGGGGAGCGGAAGATGCGGCTCTCGGCCCGGGCTCCGGCGAGTCGAACGCAGAGGCCTCGGGCGACGAGCCGAACGGATCGCCAAGGGGTTCAGGCTCACTCGAGGACGGAGCCGGCGAAAAGGCGGAATCAAGAGGCGATCCGAACGGGTCCCCGGGGTGCCCGGGCCCGGGGGGTGGTCCGAGGTCCAAATCGAGTTCCTCTGCTCCGGCTGCGGCCGAAGGCTCGGGACTCGGACTCCCCTCCGACGAATCGAGGGAGAGGCCGGGTCCGAACGGGTCGACGTTCGGTGAGGACTCGGCCGCAGGTCCCGAGAGGGCTTCGAGTGGGTCGCCGAGATCCACCGCATCGGGCGCGGGCCCGAGGCCCAGTTCGCTGTCGAGCGAGAGCCTGGGAGCCGGCCCCGGGCCTCCCAGGGAGTCGAGAAGATCGTCCGTTGCCGAGAGGCTCGGGAGATTCGCCGGGGCGGGCTGGGGAGACAGAGAGGGGGGAGCGGCCGGCGCGACGCGAGTGGGCGGCGGCAGCCTGGTCGCGGCGGCGAAGGGCGGCGGTGCAGGTGGCGATAGAGGAGGAGGCTGGGCTGGTTTGCCTGCGAAGGCGGGCCGGTGTAACCCTCCCGTGGTCCGGCCGCCGGACCCTGTGTTCATGCCCTCGTTCCCGTACTTGCTCGCGAGAACCCGGAAGACGAGTTGCGTCGCCACCTTGAGCGTCTCTTCCACGCCCTGGCCGTTCTTCGCCGAGGCTTCGACAAAAGGAACGCCCCGGGTATTGAGCACCCGGTTCAGATCCGGGATCGGCGCCGCGTTCGGCAGATCTCTCTTGTTGTACTGGATGACCAGGGGAATGTTGTCGGCATCGAGTTCATTGGCGATGAGGTTCTCCCGAAGATTCCTCATCGCGTCGGTGTTCGCATCCATCATCGCGTCCTGCGAGTCGGCCACGAACACCACACAGTCGGCGCCTTTCAGCACCATCCGGCGGGTGGCGTTGTAGAAGACCTGGCCGGGAACGGTGTAGAGCTGGACCCGGGTCTTCATGCCCCGGATCGTTCCGAGCTCGATGGGGAGGAAGTCGAAGAACAGAGTCCGGTCGGCCTCGGTCGCGAGCGAGAGCATCTTGCCCTTGTTCTTGATGGGAAGTTGCTCGTGGATCCACTGCAGGTTCGTGGTCTTTCCGCACAGACCCGGGCCGTAGTACACAACCTTGGCGGTGAGCTCTTTGGTGGAGTAGTTGAAGAGAACCATCTTTAGTATCGACCGGGCCACGATTCTAAGCCCATGGCGGGAACGGCGAGGACTTCGCTAGACTTTAGCCTCACGAGGCCCCGCTCTATCGAGGAGTTCCAGAACATTCATGCTCACCTACAGCTTTCTCTCTCTCATCGTTCTTGCCGCCCAGGCGACCCCCGCCCCCGCCCCTTCTGCGCCCTTCGCCCAGGTTCCAGCACCGGAAGCGAAACCCACTCCCGACGGCGCGGTGATCGCCATCGAGACCAGTATGGGGACGATCCAGGTCGGCCTCTTCGCCACTAAGGCGCCGCGCTCGAGCCGCAACTTCCTGAACTACGTCAAGAGCGGCTTCTACAATGGCACCATCTTCCATCGCGTGATTCCCGGCTTCATGATTCAAGGCGGCGGCATGGACGCCAAGATGGTCGAGAAGACGCCGGGCTCTCCCGTGCGGAACGAGGCGAGGAACGGCCTGCTCAATTCGCGGGGCACTCTGGCCCTCGCTCGTACGAACGATCCCCACAGCGCGACGGCGCAGTTCTTCATCAACCTGAAAGACAACCCGGGGCTCGATTTCGGCATCGCGCGCGACGGCTGGGGATACGCGGTCTTCGGCGAAGTCCTGTCGGGCATGGAGATCGTCGACAGCATCGTTTCGGTGCCCACGACGCGAGTTGGCGCCCACGAGAACGTCCCGGTCAAGCCGGTTCTGATCACCAAGGCGCGGGTGATTTCCGAGCCCGCACCACTCGCCCCTCCGGCGGTCACGAAGGCGGGCGCTCCCGCCCCCGCGAAGCCCGCTTCTCCCCCGAAGGCCGCGCCCCGGACCTCTCCCGCCAAGCCCAAAGCCACTCCTTCCCCCGCCGGCCTGTGACCCCGGACTGGAAGTCCGGTTCGCCCGATGCCCCGGAGCCGGCCAGGCCTTGCTTCAACCCTACTGATGTACGCTGAGGTCGAAGCAACTGGGATCAGTGGTCCGGACGAGCCCCCTGAAGACCCTCGGAGGCTCCCATGACAATCGATTTCGACGGCTTCGGTCCAGCCCTCCGTTTCCTCGGAGATCTGGCCGAGAACAACAATCGAGACTGGTTCGAAACGAACAAGAGCCGATACGAAGCGGACGTGCGCGAGCCCGCCCGGGCCTTCGTGCGGGCCATGGCGCCGAGGCTCCTCAAGATCTCCCGCGAGTTGGTGGCCGACGATCGCAAGGTCGGCGGATCGATCATGCGCGTCCACAAGGACGTCCGTTTTTCGCGGGACAAGTCGCCTTACAAGACCAACCTCGGGATTCAGTTTCGTCACCGCACCGGCAAGGACGTGCACGCTCCCGGCCTGTACGTTCATATTCAGCCGGGGATGCTGTTCCTCGGTGCCGGCATGTGGCATCCCGAGCCCGATGCCCTCCACGCGTTGCGCACCGCCATCGCGGTGGCGCCCGCGAAGTGGCGGAAGATCGTGGACGACCCGCGGCTCACCGCCGAGTGGCAGCAGGGCGGCTCGTCCTTGAAACGAGCTCCCAAGGGGTTTGTGGCCGATCACCCGAACATCGAGGACCTGAAGCGCACCGATTTCATTCTCGACACTCAACTGACCGTCCCGGACGTGAAAAGCGTGAATCTGGTCGCGGTCGCCGCCGATGCCTTCGCCATGACCCAGCCGTACCTCAAGTTCCTGTGCTCGGCGTTGAAGATCGCCTGCTGAGCGATCGCGGGCGAGGCCATGATCGGCCGAGCGGGCCATGAGCCCTTTGTTTCATTGACGAACCGGGCCGCCCCGGATACGGTTATCGTGGTCCTGGGTCCACTAGGCCCGCAATTCATCGGAGACATAGGCTATGGCCAGTATTCTTCATGACTTCACCATCAAGGCGCCTTCGTCCCGCGTCTTCGAGTGCATGACCACCCCCGGCGGCCTGGATCAGTGGTGGACTCACTATTCATCGGGTCAGCCCGCCCCCGGCGCGCAATACGCCCTGGGGTTCGGTCCTGAATACGACTGGGAAGCCCGGGTCACCCGGTGCGTCAGGAACGAAGAGTTCGAACTCGAGCTGGTCGAAGCGATGGACGAGTGGATGGGAACACGAGTGGGTTTTCGCCTGGTCCCGCACGGCGATCACACCCAGGTTTCGTTCTGGCATACCGGGTGGGCGGAGCCCACCGCGCACTTCCGAGCGACGTCATTCTGCTGGGCCACCTACCTGCGCCTTCTTCGCCGCTATCTCGAATCCGGCGAGACCGTGCCCTACGAGCAGCGACTGGCCGCCTGACCTCGGCGAGGCGAGGCCACGCCAATGCGTCCGGCGTGCCTCGGCCCTCGAAGTCGGTTCGTCAGTTCCAGAAGAATTTCAGGCCGAGTTGGATCTCGCGCGGGGCACGGGTGCCCGTGAGCTTGCCGAAGTTTCCCGTCGATGCCGTGCAGTCCGTGGCGGTGGTGGCCACGGTGCAGACGTTCTGAATCGAGGTCGGATCGAACTGGGTGTGGTTCAGGGCGTTGATGAAGTCGGCGCGGAATTGGAGACGCGTGCCCTTCGACGGGTACCAGTTCTTCGAGGCGGTGATGTCCCACTGGTTGACCCCGGGCAGGCGGAAGATGGCGCGGCCGGTGGTGCCGAAAGCGCCGTCAGCGGGCGGGGCGAAGGCGCCGGGATTGAAGTAGTAGACGCCTCCGGGGGTGTTCGCGGGCAGGTTCGAGAACGGATCGCTGACCTGGTTCACGCGGATGCCGCGACGGCTGCCGTTGGTCTGACCGTTGACGACGCGGGAGATCGGCGGCCCGGACCAGAACTGGGTGATGCCGGAGAGCTGCCACCCGCCGAGCACCTGCTTGCCGAGGCCCGTCGAATCCCGGAAGAAAGGCAGCTCGTAGACGTAGTTCACGGTGAAGACATGGGTTCGGTCGGTGCGGGCGACGGCGTACTCCGCGGCCAGGTTCGTGCGGTCCTGCGGGAGGTCGACGGCATCGCGATCGTTCGTGGCATCCGTTCGGGTCCGGCTCAGGGTGTAGGCGACGCTGACCAGCCCCTTGCGCCCCGCGTCGTGACGGAAGCCGACCAGCAGTCCGTTGTAGCGGGACCGGGCCGTGGCCTGGCGGAAGTTGATTCCCGCGAAGCCGACGTAGGGACGCGCGGTGTTGACGATGCCGTTCGTGGCCATCACGTCCTTGGGCAGAGGCGCGTTGATGTCCACGGGCTGGATCAGGTTGTCGCCTGCGGACCCGACGTAGCCGATGTCGATGACGCCGCGTGAGTAGAGTTTCCTTTGCACCCCGAGGTTCCACTGCTGCGTCCTGGGAGTGATGAACGGGTCGCTGGAGGCAATCAGGGCGAAAGGCGCCACGGTGGACGCTGACGTGCCCGATCCGGGGTTCGAGAGCTGCGGATTGAGGACCTGTGGGTTGGCCACGAAGGGCGGATTCACGAAGGCGTTCTGCAGGAAGATCCCGATCAGCGCCTGGTCATAGTAGATGCCGTACCCGCCCCGGATCACCGTCGAACCGTTTCCGCCCTTGTCCCACGAGAAGCCCACGCGAGGCATGATGTTGTTCTTGTCGGTCGCGTAGATGCCCCGGCCGTTCGCCGAGTTCTGGCCCGCGATCACGATGCCGTTGTTGAAATTCCCCGAGCCGACCACCAGGTTGGTGGCGGCCGCACTCGAGAACTGGGGCGCCGCGCTTCGGTTGTAGAGGGCGGGACTGAAGTTCGTGAGCACATCGTTCACGTCCTTGACCGGCGGCTGCAGCGAGTAGCGGACGCCGAGGTCGATGCTCAGGTTCGGCTTCGCTTTCCACGAATCCTGGACGTAGAACTCGTAACGCGCGAACCGGAATTGCGAGGCGATCTCGATGGTGGGCTCGGTGTAGCTGCAGGTCGACCCGCACGCTCCGTCGCGGTTGCCGGTCAGGAAATTCTGGAAGGCGGTGCGTCCCCCGGCCACTCCGAAACTGAAGCTGCCCTGGGTGCCGCTGGTGGAGAGTTCGTTCTTGAGTTCCCAGGCGAAGAGGAAGCCGCCTTTGAACTGGTGATTGCCGCGCTGGTAGGAGAGGTTGTCCCCCACCGTGTAGTTCCGGTACTTGTTGTGGAAGAGCTGGTTCGCGCCGATGCTGGATAGACCGGCGATGGCCACGGTGGGGATCAGTCCCTCACGGTTCTCGGGGTAAAGCTCGGGGATGGTCAGGCCATAGGCGCTTCGCTTGTTCTTGGCGTTGCTGCCGTAGGTGGAGTCGATGGCGTTGCCCGAGAACTGGAACGAGAACTCGTTCAGCATCTTTGGGCTGATAGTGGTGGTGATCTGGGCCACTCCTACCTGTCCGGGAACGTCGGTCAAGGTGGTCGCCACGTTCGGGATCGCGGTGTTGAAGAAAAGGCCGCCAGGCTCGGTGGTCGCGGACAGGTCATAGGTGTAGCGGCCCATCAGGCGCCACTTCGGGTTCAAGTAGTAGTCGACGCGCCCGACGTACTGCGTGGTGTCCTGCTTGTTGGGGGCCACGGACTGGAACTGGCTCGTCCCGGTGTTAGGGGCCGGCCAGGCGGAGAGGAGTCGGACGGCGTTCGGGTCGCGCAGGGCGGGAGCCACATAGTTCGCGTTGTTCGGGTCGGAGAGCCAGGCGGGGTCGATGGTATTCGCGGAAAGCGACGTCGGCGCCCGCTCGATCTTGCGCCGTTCATACGACCCGAAGAAGAACAACTTGTCCTTCATGACCGGTCCGCCGAAGGTGGCTCCGAAGTTGTGATAATCGAGCTTGGCCGGCGTGCCGGAGATGGCGGGGGTCGAGCTCTGTTTGCGGAAGAAAGAGTTCGCATTGAGGCTGTCGTTCCGATAGAACTCGTAGACGGAGCCGCGGAAGGCGTTGCTGCCGGACTTCGTGACCACGTTGATGATGCCGCCGCCGCTGCGCGGCCATTCCGCCGCGTAGCTCGAGGTGATGATCTTGAACTCTTCGATGGACTCGAGGGTCGGGGTGTTGAGAAGGGTGATGTTCGAGCCGACATCCACATTGCTGGCGCCGTCCACGAACCAGTTTATGGCGTTACGCCTCGCGCCGTTGATGGACAGGCTCACCGTGCTGGTGAGGCCGATGCCGACCTCGTCGGAGAGCGAACTGCTCACCCCGGGAACGAGGGTGGCGAGCTGCACGAAGTTGCGGTTGTTGAGGGGCAGTTCCTGGACCTGGGTTGCGCCCATCAGGTTCTGGACCGAAGGAGAGGGCTGAATGGCCTGGGAAGAGGCGGTGACCTCGACGGTCTCCGTGACTCCCTGCACCCCAAGGGAGGCGCCCACCTCCAGTCGGTCGTTCACGTGCAGGTTGATGTTCTTCGCGACGTAGGTCTTGAAACCGGGTAGGGAGAAGGTGATCTCGTACTCTCCGTTGATCAGGTAGGGGAGGGTGTACCGCCCGGTGTTCGACGTGACGGCCTCGGTGGTGACGCCCTTGCCGACGTTCCGGGCCACGACGGTGACGCCGGGCAGAGCGCCGCCCGACTGGTCGGTGACCGTTCCCGCGATGGTGGCGGTGATTTCCTGGGTCCGGGCGGTCGCGGCGATCGCGAGAGCCAGGCACGCCATTGAAAGTGTGCGAAGGAATCGACGCATTGTGCCTCCTTAAGGCTGCGGGGCAAGGACCCCTCTCTTAAGGCGATCTTAGGTCCGGCTCTCTACTTGGTCAATGATTCGAATGGACATGATTCGAATGGACCACTCGCGCAGTCGACCTTCTCGCCCATGGGATCGGACTTCCTAGAGTGCGGGTGAAGGTGCTGGTGGAATTCCAAGCCGGCCATGTGCCCGGCCTCTAGTGTTCGTGAGCCTGGAACCCGCGAGATCGTGGTTGTGCAGCACTGGTTCGAAGAAGGGAAACGCCTCGTCCCGACGCGCTCCAGGTAAACAGCCGGGAAGGTCGCGCGACGCGGCTCTCGCAGACACGCTTCGATCGGACTGGCCTAAGATCCTTTCTTATGCGCAGCGCCCTGACCATCGAGTCCCGCAGCCTGGCGCTGCATGCGGCCGTCGCCCATCGACTTCTGGAGAATCCTGCTCTTTGGGATCGCGCGCGCCTTCGCATTGAGTCCTGGCGCGAAGGGAAATCACGGCATCCGCACTTTCTGAACGCCTGGGACGGCCTTCTCGATGCCTCGCTTCAGCAGATCGCCGACGCCATTGTCGATCCCGGGGAGCGTGGACAGCGCCTGCGCCGCGCGTCTCCCTTCGCGTTTGTTCTCGGGTCGGCAGAGCGTTGGGCGGTCTGGCGCGCCGCGCGGCTTGCCGAAGGGAACAATGAGGCCCATCCCTCGTGAACCGCGCCCAACTCGAACACGTCATCCGCGCGGCCGCCAGCATCGCTGACGATCACGAGATTGTTGTTCTGGGGTCTCAGGCCATCCTTGGCCGTCACCCGGACGCCCCGCCCGCGCTCTGCGTTTCTGAGGACGTCGATCTCTATCCCAGGAACCATCCGGAACGCTCCGAGGTTGTGGATGGAGCCATCGGGGAGTTGTCGGCCTTTCACGAGACCTTCGGCTACTACGCGCACGGTGTGGGGCCCAAAACCGCCATTCTGCCGGCCGGCTGGGAATCCAGACTGGTCAGGGTCGAAGGTCCGGAAACGGCAGGAGCGGTGGGTCTATGTCTCGACCCACACGATCTCGCCATCTCGAAACTCATGGCTGGGCGTGAGAAGGACCTTGAGTACCTCCGCGTGGCTGCAGACAGCGGTCTTCTCAACCGTGATGCGCTGCTTGGCCTGATCGACCAGACTCCGGTGGAACTTGAGCGCCGGGACCTGGCGCGCGGACGCGCCGGGAGGCTTTTCAGGCCCCGCTGAGGCCCCCACGAGAGTGGGTCCATGTCGAGGGGTTGAAGCGGCCGGGGGCGGGTCCTTTGTGGTTTGGCCGGGTCTAGAATTCACGGTGATGACGCGTTTGCTCCGCCGCTGGTTCGGCGCCGGGTTTGTCGCGGCCCTGGTGGCGGTGACCGCATCCGCGTTCGCGGATGGGAACGACGTTCGCATGGTGGAAGTGACGGGCGAGGGCGCAAAGTACTGGTCACGCTGGCGCGGCCCCTCGGGTCAGGGCCAGGCTGTTTCCGGAAAGTACAACGAAGCCTGGTCGTCCACCGAAGGAGTGAAGTGGAAGACCGTGGTTCCCGGCAGCGGCAATTCATCGCCCGTGGTCTGGAACGACCGCATCTTCCTCACCACCTCGGAGAATGACGGAGCGAAGTTGTCCCTCCTCTGTTTCCGCCGCTCCGACGGGAAGGCCCTCTGGCAGACCGTGGCGCCCCAGGAAGCGAGCGAGCACGTGCACCAGAAGAACGGTTACGCCTCCGCGACGCCCACCACCGACGGCCAGCTGGTCTACGCCTCCTTTGGCCGCCACGGACTGGTGGCCTTCGACTTCGACGGGCGGATCGTCTGGCACCGGAAGTTCAGCCATATCGACAACTATCACGGGCCGGCCGGGTCGCCCCTCCTTTACAAAGACCGGGTGTTCCTCTACCAGGACCAGAAGCCGGTGGCGGATCAGACCGCCTTCGTGGCCGCCTTCGACAAAGCCACGGGCAAGACGCTGTGGAGCACGCCGCGGACCGAAAGTGTGGGGTGGGGAACGCCCATTGTCATCAGCGCTGGGGATCGCGATGAACTGATCGTGCACGGACAAAAGCGCGTGGCCGCCTACGATCCACAAACCGGGCGGGAACTGTGGACCGTGAAAGGGAACACGTTCGAAGTCATTCCGACGCCGGTCGTGGCCCATAACCTGGTGTTCGTCTCATCGGGCCGGGCGGGACCTACCTTTGCCATCCGGCCCGGGGGAAGCGGCGACGTCACGGGGACCCACGTCGTCTGGACCTCGCCCAAAGGCTCGCCCTTCGTTCCCTCCGGGATCGTGGTCGATGAGTTGCTATATCTCGTGAACGACATGCAGAGCATCCTCACCGTTTTCGAGGCGAAGACCGGCGCCCTCGTCTATCAGGAGCGGCTGGGGACGGCGCTCAAGGAGAGTTTCTCGGCCTCGCCGGTGGCCGTGAATGGAAAGGTTTTCTTCACCAACGATAGGGGCGAGACGTTCGTGGTTCAGGCCGGCCGGGAGTTCAAGCTCCTGCGAGTCAACGCCCACGGCGCCCGCACGCTGGCGTCACCCGCGCTCGCCGA
This sequence comes from Vicinamibacteria bacterium, assembly GCA_031412915.1. Lineage (GTDB taxonomy): Bacteria > Acidobacteriota > Vicinamibacteria > Fen-336 > JAGNNV01 > JAGNNV01. The sequence goes on from JANODX010000127.1 coordinate 18,325, forward strand.
CCACACATGGTACTGGCGGACCGAGGAAGGCCTGGTGGCGATTCGTTAGCCTGGCCGGGTCGTCCGTGGAATACACTTGACCGCACCGTTCCCCCTCTTGAGGAGAGTCTCCATGCGATTGCCGACGATCTTCGTGCGCCCGCAGCTCGCGGCCGCACTGTTCCTCGCGGTTTTGTTCCTCGGGACCGGCGTTTCCTGGTCCGAGGACGAGGAGCTCGCCATTACGCCCGCGCCGCGCCGAGCAGAGGGCGAGGGGCCTTGGAAGCGCCTGATACTGCGCGGAGCGACCCTGATCGACGGCACCGGCGCGCCCCCGGTTGGCCCCGTCGACATCGTGGTCGAGGGCAATCTGATCAAGGACATCAGGAGCGTGGGCGCGCCGGGGGCGCCGATCGACACGGCCAATCGCCCGAAGGCGGAGAAGGGCGATCACGAGATCGACCTCGCGGGCCACTACGTGCTGCCCGGCTTCGTCGACCTTCACGGCCACCTCGGGGGCCGCGAGCAGGGGACGCCGGCCGAGTACGTGCTCAAGCTCTGGATGGCGCACGGCATCACCACCAG
>JANODX010000128.1:0-3798 GCA_031412915.1 Vicinamibacteria bacterium
CTTTGGGCCGAAGCCGAGCGCTTGACCGGCGATCCCGACCTCGCTCTCCACACCGCGGAGAGCTACAACCCGGGAGCCCTCGGTGTGGCCGGCTACGTGATTCTGAGCTGTGCCTCCGCGGCTCAGGTGCTGGATCGTCTCGCTCGCTACGCTTCCTTGATGAACGACGGCCTGCGCGTTCGAGTCAGCGCGCACGGCGACGCTACCGTGGTTGTTTCCGAGGCGGTGGAGGGCCTCGACAACTATCTGGAGCGGCGGCCCCGTGAGCCGTTCGAGGTCATCGCGGCGAGCGTCACCATCACGCTCTCCCGCCTGGTCAACCGGAAGATCGCTCCTCGCGAGGTCACGTTTCGTCACCAGGCCCCGCCCTCGATCGTCGAACATGCGCGGATCTTCGGGCTCAAGCCGAAGTTTGGGGCTCCGGAGAACCGCATCGCCTTCCGTTCCGGCGACCTCGAAGCGCCCGTGATCTCGGCCGATCCAGCACTGCTCAAAACCTTCGAGCAACGCGCGGACGCGCTGGCCGCGACGCTCGACCGCTACGGCCCTCTCTCCCGTCGCGCCCTCTCGGTGTTGCGCGACAAGATGAAGGGTGCGGTGCCGCCGCTCCAGGACGTGGCGAGCGAACTCGCCATGAGCAGCCGCACCGTGCAGCGCGCGTTGCGGCTGGAAGGAACCACCTACCAGAAGCTCGTCGATGAGGCGCAGCGTGACCTGGCGGTTTCGTATCTCAGGACTTCCGGCGTGTCCGCTTCCGAGGTGGCGTTTCTACTCGGGTTCTCCGAACTCTCCGCCTTCAGCCGCGCGTTCAAACGCTGGACGGGGTCGGCGCCGGCGAAGTTCCGCTTGGCCTGACCGACGCCGCAACCCTTGGTTCCTGGAGCGGCCATCAGAACCCCAAGCTGCTTGGCCTACTCGCCTAAAGCTTATTGCAGTGGGTACAGGAACTTATCGGGGTAGTTATCCAGCACCTTGGCCACCCTGAGCAAGCGCCGGTCACTGTAGCGTTTGCCCGCCACCTGGATGTTCACGGGAAGCCCGGATGGGCCCAAGCCTATGGGCATGGAGACCACAGGGCTGTTGGTGGTTGAAAAGACGGTCGTGTACGACTGGGTTGCGACGTAATAGTGGATGTCCGCACCATCCACTTGCAACGGGGTGTTGTAAATCTTGAAATCACCAAACATCTTGCTGTGCGCATGGTGCTTGAACGCGGTGGTCGCGCTGACGGGGCACAGCCACACGTCGTATTCCGAGAGGAAGTTGTCCATCTTGGTGATGTATTTGCTTTGCAGTTCAAATGCCTGCATCAGTTTCCGCACAGAAATCGGACCCACAATGTTTCTTTGCATCGGGATATTCTTTAGTGTGCTTTTCGAGAATAGATGACCAATGGAGCGCTTCACATTCGACATGTCGTAATTGCCTTGTGCCCCCACGAAACTACCCCAGGTTTCCCAGATTTCGTTGTAGTCCATTCCTTGCGGTTCAATCTTGCGGACGGCGGCACCCGCTTGGGCCAGTGTGTTCACAAAGGCATGGAGTTTGTCCTTGATCTCTGCGCTAACCGGAACCCCACCAAGGTTATCGGTCCAGGCAATTTTGAGTTTGGAGATGTCGACGTTGTCACCCAGATCCGCCAGCAGCGGGGTGACATTTCTGTCACTGGATGTGGGTTGTGTAAGTACGTCCAACGCCAACGCCAGATCATCAATCGAACGCGCCAGCGGCCCAGCAACGGCCAACGTACGATAGCCATTGATCTCCCCGGGGAGCGGCACAATGTGCCCCTCGAACGATACAACGCCATGGGTCGGCTTCAATCCATAGACTCCGCAAAAACTCGCAGGCAGACGAATCGAGCCCGCCAGGTCACTGCCCAGAGAAAGGGATGTCATGCCCGTGGCCAGAGCTGTGGCGCATCCACCACTGGAGCCACCTGATGTGCGCTCAACGTCCCAGGGATTGTTGGTCTTGCCGAAGATGGGGTTGACCGTTTGCATGTCCATGGCCAGGGTGGGTGTATTGGTCCTGCCAATAATGATCGCGCCAGCTTCTTTCAGGAGCTGGACCGCCACCGCATCGCTGTCCGGGATGTAGTCCTTGAGCGGCGGATACCCGGCAGTGGTGCGCGAGCCATTGACGCGATAGGTGTCTTTGATCGTGATCGGAACCCCATGCAGCGGGCCGCATGGTTTGCCATCGCGCATGGCTTGATCTGCCTGGTCTGCTTGCGCGAGCGCGTTCGCCTCGTTGACGGTCACGATGGCGTTGTATGTGGGGTTCTGCTTTCTTATTTGCGCGAAATAGGCCTCTACTGTTTGCCGGGAGGTGATTTCACCCGCGCGAAGCATTGCGGCAAGTTTGCTGGCTGAAAGAAAATTGAGAGATGGTTGCATGAATTCTCCATTGACACAGGATGGGGTGCAGGTTGAACTGAAAGGAGCGTTTGTGAGCTCGTCCATCTCGGGCGCGGTGCCCGGCTGGGCAGTCATCGGGCCGCCGTCCAGGAGTCGGCGGCCGGGTTGTGGACGGCGGGCCGGGCATCGGGCATGGTCGCGGATGTGCGGCCTTCTCGGACTACGGCGATGGCGAGCCAGATCAGCCACACGCTCCACAGGACGTAGCCGGCGAAGTTGACGGTGTCGATGACGGCCTTGCCCAACGGCGAGAACACGCCGCCGAGGATCATGGCTGAAGAGACGGTTCCCAGCACTCTGAAGATCCGTCCAGCGAACCGGTTGCCGAGGCTGGTGACGACCAGAACGGTCCAGGCGGCGGTAAGGAGGTAGCCGAATGTTTCTCCGATCACGGTCCCGAGGATGACGTTCGCGGTGTGGAAGTGGGATTCCGCATCGGCCGCCGTGGCAGCGGTCGCGCGGGCGCCGTCGCTCACGAAGCCGGGCACGAGCAGGGGCCAGCGCGAGAGGCCCATGGTCTGGACGACTGCGGCGGCGATGCCGGTGGGGACCGCGAGTCGCATCCACCGGTCGGTGCGGAGCTTGCCGATTCCAACGGCGATCGGTCCGAACAGTGCAGCGGACACGGCCAGGATGGCGAACCACATCGAGACGCTGGATTGATGGTCGCGGAACCGGTCGAGGACCACCCCGGACGGCTCTTTCAAGACGTCGGGGTAGTTGAAGATGCTGCCGAGAGCGATGAAACCGACGTTGGTGAGCAGGGCGGCGGTCACGAGTGCTATGGCGGTGAGTTTACGGTTCATGGTGTTTCCTTTGGGGGGCGAGTGTGGGTGAAACCAGCGGGGATTGCCGGTCGGATCCAAGTGGCGGCCGGCCTCCCTCCAAGCCGCTATCAGAACTCCCAACCCATGTGCAGCGACCCGTTCGGCGCGAACTTCGCTACGGTGTAGCTCGTTCCGTTCACCGACGTGCTGCCGGAATAGACGTTGTTGTAAGTGAAGGCGGCGGTCGGATAGAGGTACAGGTGCTTCCCGAGGTGGAGGTAATAGCCGCCGGTGATCCCCGCGTTGATCTGCTTGAATTTCGTCTCGCCGCCCAGGGTCTTTGAGCCGAGCGTCCAGTTCTGATTCAGAACGATCGCTCCGAGAGCGGGGCCGTTCTTTCTCGGTCCCTTGAAGCGATAGGTCATGCGAAGCACCTGAATCGAGGTGGCGGTGGCTTCCCACCTGGCCTTCTCGTAGTTCTCATCTCCCTCGAGCAGGAAGCTTGGAACGTCGTATCGGCCGGCGCCGAACGCCACCTGGAAGCCGTTCGCGAGGGACACATTCACGATCCCCGAGTAGCCGGAGACGAAGTACGACAGGATATCGGCCTC
>JANODX010000129.1:0-20426 GCA_031412915.1 Vicinamibacteria bacterium
GCTGTGTTCCCTGAACATTGCTGAGCCCAGGCGTCGTTGGCCCACAGCACGGCTCCCGCCACCAGGCAAGCCAGAGTCCCGCGTCCGAACACCCTCGAGTGCGCCCGCCGCGCGAAGAGCGCTGGGGACGAAACAGAGTTACTAAACGGAAACCCAACCGTCAATTGAGCGGCGAAGCCACGCCAACTTGGGCGAGGCCGATCCGCCGCGGCAACCTCGCCCCCGGATCGCGCCTTAACTCGTCCGGAAATCCGCGGCATTTCTCCCTGCTTCTGTCTTCATTTTCGTGCTTCCAACTCCCATTGAAACCCCACCCTCACCTGCGAGCCGTTCAACCGCCACGAGGAAACCTCGGCGCGCCTTGTGTCGCGCACACCATCGAGGTCGCGTACCTCGGTGGTGATCGCCGCTTCCCGTATCTCAGACACGCAGCCTAACTCCTAAACGGAAACCCAACCGTAAATTGATTGGCGGAGCCACGCCGGGTTGGGCGAGGCCCATCGGCGGCGGAGACATCGCCCTCGAATCGCGCCTCAACTCGTCCGGAAATCCGCGGCATTCCTCCCTGCTTCTGTCTTCATTGTCCTGCTCACAACTCCCATTGGAACCCCACCGATCAACGTCCGCGGCGACAGCTATCGGATGAAGGAGAAGCGCCTCGCCTCAGAACACGCGGCGGTTTCAGTCGCGTAAACAATCAACCCGAGAGGGGTCAATTTGAGATGGTGCAAAAGGGGTCAGTTTGAGATGAGCGTTGACACCCGTTTTCATCGCAGGGCAATACCCTTCTTTCGGGCGCCTAGCGTCCAAGTCTTTGCAGGCAAGGGCTCGCCGCGAATCGTTCCTTCACGTCGCACGAGTTTGCCAGCGTCGATAACCAGGCGAGCCTCATAAGAGCCCGCGCCATCGCCACCTTGCAGCCGAAGGACAACGAATGGCCCTGCTTCGTAGAGTCTGACTCCGCTCGGCAGATGAACGTCGTACAGGTCCGTCACCGCCTCAGGAGGAATGCTCACTTGGCGCCCGCCGACACTGAGACCCACCCGTTCAACTACGAACTGAGGTTCGGTGACCTCCCCTCCAAAGAACTCAGTCTGCTGGTGAGAGGCCGCGTTGTATGGAACAAGGCGGATCTCCAACCGGAACGGGCGGCCGTCCAGAAGGTGCCCTTCGTGGACTACTGCGGTGTAAGTAGCGACGCGGCTGGGCACGGAGGTATCAACAGGCTGGCTCATCTGCCCGAGAAGGGAGAGGGCTGCCACGACTAGGGGACCGGACATGAGCAGTCCCTCTCAAAGATGTGGAGCCACGTTCCGCCGATGGAGAGATTTCGATCCATCACCTTCTTGACGTCTCCGTGGGCCCCACCACTGCATGCCAGGCAACCATCCGTACGGCCCGCCCCGTGGAAATAGACGTCTGTTCGGGTCGTGCCGGCGGGCGTCACGATGGTCCCAGGCCGGCGTCCCGGTTGAGTTACGCCGGGCGTCCCATTCTTGTAGTGCGACGTCGGGCCCGCGTTCCTGCGGGGCTCGACGGTGTACGTGCCCGGAGGTATCGGTCCCCCAGAGCCATACGGATCGCCGTCATTGGGATTGTAGGCGGGGTAATTCTTCTTGGGGTCAGACGAACTGTTGGCCGTGAAGGGCTGACTGGGGCCAGGCTCCCCCGTGAACGGATCCACTTCGAACATCTCGCACTCATAGCCGGTGGTTTGCATGACTCCCACGCACCGCGAGCAGTAGATGCGGGCCTCAAGGCCCGATGGATCGGTTAGCGTAGCCGGCAAGTTCCTCACGTACTGGAACGCGTTTGGGCCCTCCGTCAACCCCAGCGGGTCCTCGCTGATAAAGCGGCCGGCGGCGGCCGAGTAGTACCGGGCGCGGAAATACCAAAGCTGTATCGCCCCATCCCATTCCCGGCCTGTGAAGCCGTACAGAGTGGGGACCCCAGACTGAAGGCCCCCCCATGCATCGTAGGTGATCGCTTTGTTGGTCACCCCTGCCGCGTCTGTATGGCGCACGACCGAGCCCAGACCATCAACGTGAAGATACGTCAGAGCGCCCGTCGATGCATCCTCTTGCGCCGTCGCTTCATCGACGCCGGGGCCGTGGATGAAACGTGTGGTCGTCGAAACGGCGACTGCGGTCGCATTCTGACGAAGGATGTCCTCTCCATCGTGTGTCCAACCGGTCGTTGTGCCGCCGGCGAGCTTCTCAACGCGCCTTCCAAGAGGGTCATAGGAGTAGGTCGCTTGTGTGACCGCGTTCCTGGAGACAGCGGTCAGCTGATTCAGGGCGTTCCAGGTGTAGACCCAGGTGTCGGCGCCTTCCACCTTCTGCGTCAGGTTCCCGTTGGCGTCATAGGTATAGCTCGATGGCACTCCGATCACATTGACCGAGTAGACCTTCGTCGCCACATTGCCGGACCCATCCTGCGCCTGAATCGTCACGTTGTTCGCGCCGGCCGGCAGATCGAGCGTCGCTTCAAAGACGTTCCCAGCCAGCATCCGCGCCGGTTGGCCGTTGATGGTCGGCGCGCTAAACGTCGCGATGCCGGGTTCGTCGAGCGTCCCTCTCCACAGCATCTTCCCGCCGCCGGTGGCGCCCGTTAGTTGGTTCTTCTCGTTGTAGCTCGAGGTCGTGGCCTCCGAATCCTTCTGAGCTGAGGTCCTGTTCCCGACCGAGTCATAGTTCCAGGTCCATTGGTTCGGGGGAGTTGCGCCGGGGTTGGTTCTGTCGGTTCTTGTTAGTCGGTAGAGGGGGTCGTACCCATAGTCCTCCGTGTAGTCGAGGGTGGACTTCTGCGTCCGGTTGCCCGCGGCGTCGTACTGGTAGCCGAAGTTCGTGATCGGCGTGCCGGTCGCTGTCTTCGTGGCGGCGAGGTTCGTGAGGCGGTTCAGGTTGTCATACGTATAGGCGGTTGCGACGCCATTCGGGTAACTCATGCTGATTCTTCTATTTGCATTGTCATACCCGAACCCGAACACGCTCGCCCCCCGCGTGATCGTCGTCAGCCTCGATGCATCATCGTACGCATAGGTGACGAACACCGTCCCATCCAGCTTCACCTCTATCCGGTTCCCTCCATCGTCGTACTGATAGGCCACCGTGGAGGAGTTTTTCACGCTTTGCTCGCTCAACAACTCGCCGGCGAGGTTGTACCCCCACGTCAGCGTGTCCGTTCCATTCGCCGCGGTCAGCATCCTGCCCGCTGCGTCGTAGGTGTAGCTGAACGCCGGCGTCCCGTCCGAGAACGTTTTTCCGGTGAGCCTCCCCACATCGTCATACGCGTAGGTCGTGGTCGTACCCTTACGGTCCACTATCGTGGTCAGCCTTCCCCGCGGATCATACGTGAACGTCTCGAACGCGCCTCCGGGATAGATCGTCTTCTTCACCCGGGAATGCCCGTCGTACTCGAACGTCGTCGTCTGGTTCTTCGCATCCGTGAGCGTCAGCAGGTTCCCCATTAGATCGTACCCGTACCGCGTCGCCTGGTTCATCGGGTCGAAAACCGTGCTGAGCCTTCCGAAGTCGTCGTAGATGTACCGGGTGATACGGCCGAGCGGATCTTTCACCGTCTCCCGCCGCCCCGATTTGTCGTACGTGAAGTCGGTGTGCGTCCCGTCGTGGTTCGTCACTTTCTTCACCCGGCCGCGGATGTCGTAATCCGTCGTCGTCGTGTGGCTGAGCGCATCCGTGACCGTCGTCCTCCGCCCGAGCGGGTCATAGACGAATGTTGTGCCGTGCCCCAGCGGGTCCGTCACGGTCGTCAGGTCGCCGGTGGTGGCGCTGTAGGCCATCGTCGTCACCTTGCCGCGCGGGTCGGTGATCGTCTCCGGCCTCCCGGTCGCAGGGTGATAGGCGATGTTGGTGGTCCTCGTGGTTGAAGCCGTCACGCCCTGGGTGATGGACGTTGGACCCGACGCCCCCTGCACATAGGTGGTGATGGCCCCATCCGGCCCCGTCCTCGTCAGCATCCTCCCCTGGGCGTCATAGGTATAGGTGGTCGTCTGATTCAGCGGATCCGTCTGCGTGAGCATGTTGTTGTTCGCATCGTAGGTGTAGACCCACTCCTTCAAGGCCGCGTCCCGCCTCTTCAGGATGTTCCCCATCTCGTCGTACTCCCATTCCTGAACATCGCCCGCCCCGCCGCCGCACGAGCTGCAAGGTCCCGTGATCTTCGTAATGACCAGACTCCCCGCCACCGGCGCGAACTTGTACTCGGTCACATTCCCAAGCGCGTCCGTGACGGTCGTTGTGTCGTTGTCGTAGATCGTCAGGCCGTTCCCGTACGCGAACGTGTACTTCTCCCGGCCCTCATCGATCTCCGACGTTGTCGCCCGGCCTTTGGCGTCGTATTCGTGGCGTTCAACCATCCGGCCACTCAGATCGCCCACGAAAATGAGCCGGCTCGCGTCGTCATAGCCAAGGGTGTAGCCGGTCCCGTCTTGGTAGCGGGCGCTCTCGATCCGGCTATAGAAGTCGTAGGTGTAGCTCGTGAGCAGGGTGCCCGGCCCATCCTTGACTTCCCTAAGGAGAGTGCCGGTGTATGTGAAGGCAAGGCTTCGTCCAAGTCGCGACACCAACGTCACCTGCCCCGACCCATTCCTCGTGTAGGTGGTGACTACGCCGGCGGCATCGGTTCTTGACGTGAGCCGGCCCGCGCTCGTGAAGATCTCCTCTCCACCGGCGGCGTGCTTCTTCTCGAATCCCCCCGCCACTGTTTCGATCCAGGTCAGAGGGTCGGGAGGCACCTTCGACTCGTACGTCCCATCGGCGTCCTCGTCAACGAAGTAGCTTGGCGTCCCGTCCGTGCTTCTTGCCTCGATAACGCCGGTCTCCGGAAAGGAAAGCCGCTCCTCAATCGTCGTATTCCAGCCGGGGCCAAAGCCGCCGTAGCGACCCGTGGTCAGGCGGTTGGAGCTGTACTCCCGGGCGAACCCAAGGTCTCCAGCAGTCGCGTCCAAATGACTGAAAAACATCTCGCCGTTGGTGACCCGAACTGGCTTGCCAACGCCGCAGGGCGGCGCGGGCGGTTTTGGCCCTCCACCGCCCCCTGAAGGCCCGTTGCAAGGGGGCTCGTAGTAGGGAGCCCTGGCCGCCAGAACTACGTACTTGTTCTCGTTGCTCGTCGTCATTGCGGGTATGGGCCCACCAAGCTGGTGGGTGGTGGTGAACAACGCCGTTCGCTCGCCCCTTCCGCCGACATTGAGAAGAGGCACGCCCCAGTTGTTGTTCGGGTCCGACGTACCAAAGTCGAACGTCCCATCGGCCTCGGTGATTGTGTTCTGGCCGATGCCTGGCGCGTCCTGCCAACTGTATCCGACGGACGTAGCCCTCGGCTTGGGAAAAGAAATGACTTTCCCACTGTAGCGGCCGTGGTTCGAATAAACGGTCATGCTCGCGCCTCCAGAGCAGGTCACCAGGCATCCGCCGTCGCCGGTGTCTGAGGAACTGCAGGTCGCGCCCTCGGTCACCGGGCTTGAGAAGTAATCGCTACTGCCCGCCTGGAAGAGGTAGGCTTGGCTGGTCCCTGGCAACATTCCGGCCGAAAGCTGCAATTGCGTCGTGCCAAACTGCCAGAGGCCGCTGGAATTGTTCCCGCCTATCCGAGTAATGAATAGCAACGTGGCGGGGGGATTTCCGGGGGGGACTGACATGTCGCCCACTTGGATTGTTATCGGTACTGAGAGTACCGACCCCGGCGCCGGACAGGCCCCCTGGGCCAGGGCGTTTGTGGAGTGAAGGAAAACCCAAAGGGCGAGCGCCAGAGCGGCCGGTCGCTTGAGACAGAACATCGCGTTTCTCATTGGATAGCTCTCTCTGCCTACGGGATTGGGGTCGCTGCAGTGGGACGGATCAGGGTAATGATGGGCGGCGATGTGTCGCCGGGTTGGGCGGTCAGTTGAGACTGGGTTGGATCCAGAGGGAACGTGTCCGCGCCGTCGAGCGTCCCGTCTCCATCCGTATCGGCGTTGAAGAGATCCGTACCGGCCAGGGTCTCGGCTTCATTCGAAAGACCGTCGTGGTCGGAGTCTGGGTCCGACCCTTCCGTCCCGGTCAGGAACTCATCGCCATCCGTCGTCCCGTTCCCGTTGGAGTCGGCCAGCAGAGGATCGGTCCCGGCCAGAATCTCCTCATAGAGATCCAGGCCGTCGCCATCGAGGTCCTGGTCCAGACCCGCCCCGTCGAAGATTGGAAACAAGGGGATGGGCGCCGGGAATAGCTGGGTCGCGGCGTGGCCGAGTCCAAGCGTACCGTTGCTGTTAGCACCCGCAGACCAAACTTCTCCGGTCGAAACCACGGCCAGGGCGTGAAGGTGTCCGCCGCCGAGCGTCACCACGGACCTGCTGACGCTCGACCGGATGGGCAGCGACCTCAGGCTCACAACCCCGTCCCCTAATTGCCGGTAGACGTCATGTCCCACACCCCAAAGACGGGCGTCGAACGAACTGAAAGCGAGGTGAAGGTTGCCCGCGCCGACTTCCCTGACCCCTTCGCGAACGAAGATCGGTGAGAGTCGCTGCAACACCGTCCCATCCCCCAACTGCCCGTGGGCATTGGAGCCCCAGGACATGAGCGTGCGCCCCGCGGCCAGGATGGCATAGGAGGAGTCGCCCTTGGCCGAGATATCGGTCGCCACCAGGACGGGCAGAGTGTAGGGCACGGTGCGATTCTGGATAGCCCCATCTCCGAGCTGGCCCACGTTGCCTCCACCCCAAACCGCTATGCTGCCGTCGGTTCTGAGGGCAAGGCTGTGAAACACCCCGCCGGCGAGGGCCTTCACACCGACGAGCGCGGTCACGGTGACCGGCGAGCTGGAGTCGGTGGTGTTCCCTCGACCCAACTGACCAAAACTATTCTCACCCCAGCTTCGAACCGTACCGTCGCTGAGTACTCCCATTGCGTGCTGGCCGCCGGCGCCGATCGCTACGACGCCCGTCAGGCCCGTGACCTGTGTCGCGATGAAACGATTTGTGGTAGTGCCATCACCCACCTGCCCGGAGGCGTTGTAGCCCCAGGCCCATACCGTCCCGTCCGACTTGACCGCGTACGACGTGTATTGACCAGCAGCGATAGCGATCACGTCCGTGAGAGGCTGAACTGGAGGAGTGGCGTTGGTCAGGACTTGAACCGGACTGTTCCGCTGGGTCGAGGAGCTGGAGCCGTCGCCGATTTGACCATGCGCGTTGCGACCCCAGGCCCACACCGTGCCGTCGGTCTTGAGGGCCAGCGAATGAAGTTCGCCCGCCGCGACCTGCCCGGTCACCATGTAGATTCCTCGGGCCGCGTCCGATGCGGTGAGACCCGCCTTGAAGGCCTTCACCTTGAGGGATGTAGGCCGGGTGATCATCAACGCGCCGGCCGGTCCGACTTCGGGCGAGGCTGCGGTCGGTTCGGTTCCGTCGGTCGTGTAGTGGATCGTGGCCCCCGGGGTTGAGATTGTGACCTGAACCTCACGTTGGGTGTAGAACTTCCCCGAAGCCGGGTTCAAGACCGGATCCGCGACCTTGATGGTGTAGGTCGCACTCGCGGTTCCACTCCAACCCACGCCAACGATGAGGGCCTTGGCCTTGACTGAAGCGCTCATGGTGAGAACGAAGGCGCCGCCGTACAGGGCCGACCCCGGGGTCGGTTCCTGCCCGTCCGTGGTGTAGTAGATCGAAGCACCAGGGACAGGGTCGATGGAAACGCTGACGCTGGAAACGTAGGTCCCCGAGGCCGGCGTTATTGTTGGACTCGGAACGCTGATCAAGAACCCGGCCGAGGCGGTGGCGCTCGGCGAAAGTGTCGCGTGAAAAGCCTTGGCCTTCAGCGTTGCCGGGCCCGTGACTGCGAATGGGCCGGCATACAGTGTCGACAAGGCTGATGGGTCGGAGCCGTCGAGGGTGTAGCGGATAGTCGTGGCTGTGGTGGTGGTGGCCAGCGTGACCATCACGGGGTTTGCAAAGGTGCCGCCATTTGGATCGATCGTCGGCGTGGCCGCCGCAAATGTGTAGTCGGCGGTAGCCACCTCGCTGGGCAAATATCCCTGCCTCGCCGCGAACGCCTTGATCGTGGTCGGCATGTCGAAGGCGATGTGCACGGGAGCGGTGTAGATCGGGGAAGAGCCGGTGGGGTCGGCGCCGGTGGTCGTGTACCGAACCGTGGCGCCCAGAATCGACGAGAGAGTCACATCCGCGGCTGCGTCCAGAGTGCCGCCGGGGGGCGAGAACTGGGGCGGGGCAAGGCGCGAATCGACCAACACCCCAGAGATGGCAACTGCCGAGAAGCCCGTCCCAAGGTTGAGCAGGCTGGTGTCGACCAGCAAGGGGTACGGAGGCGGCCCCACCAGGCTGGCGTAAACGAGACTTCCGTTCTGGTAGTACCTCACCACACCCGCTTCCACGGCGATGCGGATCACGTCACTCGTTGTCGCCGGCCCTCCGAACGGGCCTCTGGCCTGTCCGTGTTCGCTGATCAGGATACCGGCAGCGGTGGCTTGCGCGGCGTAGTCGATGTCCGCCGAGCCCTGACCGGTGTCGCCGCTTGAAAGACCCAGGTAGAGGCCGGCGTCGAGGTTCGACCACACCGCCTCCACGTAGCCGTCCCCGCCTGCGATCGCCCGCGTGGAGACTCCGCCCGAGGGAAGCGCCGAAACCCCGCCGGCGTAGGACAACACGCCAGGGCCGGAAGAAGAAGCGTTGGTCAGATTGGTCCACGAGACGGCTTCGCTCGTAGGGGTCGTACCGATCGCGTAGTACCCGTCGAAGGTGGCGCTCGCAAACAATCCTGAGGCAAACGCCCGCGCCTTGAGCCAGCCGGTGGCCGATACCAGGACGGGCGCGCTGTAGGGCGTCGATGAGACTGTCGGCTCCGTTCCATCCTCGGTGTAGTAGATCGATGCGCCGCCGGTAGGAGTCGAGAGCACGACCGACTGGGCCATTCCGTACGAACCCGCGATCGGCGCCGCGGCGATTGCGGAAACACCCACGTCGGTGAGAACTCCCGTGAGCATCACATTTGAGAACGTGGACCCTTCGGAGTACAGGCTGGTGTCAACCAGCAGCGGGTACTGGGGCGGGATGAGACTGCTATAGACCACCGAATTGTTCTTGTAGTAGCTGACGACTCCGCCCTCCACCGCGATTCGGATGAGGTCGCCCACCAGGCCCGGCCCGCCGAAGGTCCCTCGCACCGAGCCACCCTCGGAGATCAGCAGGCCCCCCGCGGTTGCCTGCACCGCATAGTCGATATCCGCGGGATCCTGGCCGGTGTCTTCCGACGAAAGGCCCAGATACAGGTTGGAGAGCGTCGACCATCTTGCCTCCACGTATCCGTCCCCGCTGGCGATCGCCTGCGTGGAAACTGCGCCGGCGTTGAAGCCGTCGGCACCGCCGACTTTCGAGAGCACACCGGCGCCAACCGAGGCCACATTCACCTGGTTCGACCACTCGACCGCCCACGGGATTGCAACCGTGTACGCTGCGGAGTTGACCGCGCTGTCAACGTATCCCGCCTTCATCCCGATGGCCTTCAAAACCGCGGACTGGGTCAAAGTCACGGGACCGGAGTACAGGGGCGAGGAACTTGTCGGCGCACTCCCGTCGAGGGTGTAGCGGAGGGTCGCCCCGGCGGTGGTGCTAGTGAGCGATACGCTGACGGAGTTGGCGTAGAGGCCAGGGGCCGGGGTGATCGCCGGAGTCGCCACTATGGGTGTGAACACTGCGATGGTGGTTGCGCTCTGGCTCCAGCCGGTCTTGAAGGTCGCCGCGTTGATCGTCGTCGGCGTGGTGACGATGATCGCGGCCGAGTACAGGGTGGAGGTCGGAGTCGGCGTCGTTCCGTCCGTGGTGTAGCGGATTGAAGCTCCCGATGTCGTGGTCGTCATGGTCACCGACTGCGAGCCCATGAACGTTCCGCCGTCTGGGGTGAAGGTTGGCGGCGCCCCGGTGATCATATAAACCGCTGTCCCGGTCGCACTGTTGGCCCAGGTGGCCAGGAACCCTTTCGCCTTCAAGGTCGTCGTCGCCGTGATGGATAGAGGCGTCGAATACACGGTCGAGCTCGTGGTTGGATCGCTGCCGTCCAGGGTGTAGCGGATGGTGTCCCCTGAAGTGGTTGTCGAGATGGTGACCGTCTGATTCGCATAGTACGTCCCCGCAGCCGGGGAGAAGGTAGGTGTCGCCACGGTTGGGGTGAACGCGGCGGTCGTTACCCCACTCGTGGTCCAACCGGTCTTGAACGTCGCCGCCTTTATGGTGGTTGGCGCGCTGATCGATACCGGGGCGCTATACAGAGTCGAGGACCCGGTCGGCGTCGTGCCGTTCGTGGTGTAGCGAATCGACCCGCCCGCGGTGGCGGTCGTCATCGCGATGCTTTGGCCGCTGGGGAGGTTGCCGCTGCTCGGTGTGAATGCCGGCGCGGAGGCGGCCATGGTGTAGGCCGCCGTTCCCACGAGGCTGTTGGTCCAGCCGCTCAGGATCCCTATAGCTTTCAGCGTGGTGGTCTGGGTGATCGCCAGGGGCGCGGTGTAGAGAGTCGAACTCGCCGTCGGAGTCGTGCCATTGGTCGTGTATCGGATGGCGGCCCCCGGCGTCGTCGCAATCGTGACGGTCTGATCCGCAGTGTACGTCCCCGCTACCGGCGAGAACGTCGGAGTCGCGACCGTGGTGGTGAACGCTGCGCTGGTCACTCCGCTCGTGGTCCAACCAGTCTTGAAGGTGGCCGCCTTTACCGTCGCGGGGCCGCTCAGAGTGAAGGGGGCGGCATACAACGTCGAAGCGCCGGTCGGGGCGGTTCCGTCGGTGGTGTAGCGGACGGACGCTCCGGCGGTTGTGGTCGCCAGGGTAATGGTCTGACCAGCGGTCAACACTCCTCCGTTGGGCGTGAAGGTTGGCGCGGCCGCGTTCAGAGTGTAGGCCGCCGTGCCCGTCGCACTGTCCGCCCAGTTGGTCAGAAAGCCCTTGGCTTTCAGGGTGGTGGTCTGGGTGATGGCGACCGCCGCCGTGTACAGAGTCGAGGTGGCGGTCGGATCCGAGCCGTCCAGGGTGTACCGGATCGCGTCTCCGGCCGTGGTCGTGACGATCGTGACGTTCTGATTCGCGGTATAGCTTCCGGCCACCGGCGAAAACGTGGGTGTTGCCACCGTGGGCGTGAACGTTGCAGTGGTGACGGCGCTCATGGCCCAGTTCGTCTTGAACGCCGCCGCCCTGATGGTGGTGGGCGTGGTCACGCTGATGGCCGCGCTGTAGAGGGTGGAGGTCGCGGTGGGCGTCGACCCGTCGGTCGTATATCGGATCGAACTGCCCGCGGTGCTGCTCGTCATGGTGACCGACTGAGTTCCGACGAACACCGCGCCATTCGGGGCGAGAGCAGGCGCCACGGGGGCGAGGGTATACACGGCGGTTCCGGTGAGGCTGTCGGGCAAACCGGCGAGGAACGCCTTCGCGTTCAGGGTGGTGGTCTGGGTAATCGACACCGGGGTGGAGTACAAGGTCGACGACGAGGTCGGCGTCGATCCGTTCGTGGTATATCGGATCGTCGCCCCGGCGGTCGCCGTCGAGATCGCCACCGCCTGATTCGCATTGTAGGTACCGGAGGGCGGAGCGAAGGTCGGGGTTGCCGGCCCAAAGTTGTAGATCGCGCTCACAATCCCGCTTGGTACATATCCTGCGCGCGTCGAAAGCGCCTTGATTGTTGTGACCGCGGAGCTGACTGCTATAGGAATTGGCGACGAGTAGACCGGCGATGATGGGGTCGGATCGACACCGTTCGTGGTGTAGCGGACGAGCACGCCCGACGGCGCAGACAGAACGACGTTGATAGCGGCTTGATAGGCGCCAGCCGGGGGTGCTATGGCTGGCGGAGGGGGCCTCGAATCCACCAGAACACCCGACAACACCACCGACGATGCGGATCCGCCCGTGTTGTCGAACGATGCGTCCGCCACCAGCGGATACTGCGGCGGCGTGGTCGAGGTGTAGATCACCGCCCCGTTCTTCCGGTACACCACCACCCCGTTCTCCACCGATATCCGCAGCACATCCGACGACGTCACCGTTCCGACATCCGTACCCTCACCATTCTCAACCACATACAACGACTCGTACCAGGACGCCAGACCAAAGTCGATATCGTCCTCGAGGCCGTCGGTGTCCCCATTGCTCAGGCCCAAAGTCCCGTTGTCACTCATCCTGAATTCCAGATATCCGTTCGGTGAATCGATCCCTCGCGTCGACACCGCTCCTTCGGGTGACCCCGTACCCTGAAGCCGCGCCAGGGATCCAGGGGCGGCCAACAAATGGGGCCCCGCGTTGGTCCACTCCACCTGCTCGGTGCTCACCGCACTGCCGAGGGCATAGAAATCGGACCGGGTTGAGCTTGGCCAGCGGCCCCCGCTATACGCCCGGGCCCTCAGCCAACCGCTTGCGTTCACCGGCACCGTGCCGCCATTCGAAACCACAGGACTCGAGGTGGTTGGCGCGCTCCCATCCAGTGTGTAATAGATCGTCGCTCCGGTGGTCGCCGTCGAAACCGTCACCGTCTGCGCCGCCGCATACGCCCCGCCCGGTGGATTCAACTGAACCTCGGACGTCGCCACGTCCACCAGAACGCCCGAAAGCATCACCGACCAGACCGATGCACCGAAGCTATCGAGCGACGAGTCCACCACCAGCGGATACTGCGGCGGTGTGGTCGAGGTGTAGATCACCGCCCCATTCTTCCGGTACACCACCACACCGTTCTCCACCGATACCCGCAACACATCCGACGACGTCACCGTCCCAAACTGCCCTTTGCCCTCACCGTTCTCAACCACATACAACGACCCGTACCAAAACTCCAGCCCAAAGTCGATATCGTCCTCGAGACCGTCAGTGTCCCCGTTGCTCAGGCCCATGGCCCCCTGGTCGCTCGCCCTGAACTCCAAATACCCATTCGGTGAATTGATCCCTCGGGTCGACACCGCTCCTTCCCAAACCTCCGTCGCATCCTCAAGCCGAGTCAGCGATCCGGAGGCGGTCAAGATGTGCGGCCCCACATTGGTCCACTCTGCCAGTTCGGTGCTCACCGCATTGCCGAGGGCGTAGAAATCGGACCGAGTCGAGCTTGGCCAGCGGCCGGCGCTATACGCCCGGGCCCTCAGCCAGTCGCTCGAGGTCTCTGGCACCGTGCCGCCATTCGAAACCACAGGACTTGAGGTGGTTGGCTCACTTCCATCAAGCGTGTAGTAGATCGTCGCTCCGGATGTCACCGTCGAAACCGTCACCGACTGGGCCGATGCATACGTCCCGCCCGATGGATTCAACTGAACCCCTGATGTCGCCACATCCACCAAAACGCCCGACAACACCACCGACGGTGCAGATGCGCCTGTGCTGTCGAACGATGCGTCCACGACCAGCGGATACAGCGGCGGTGTGGTCGAGGTGTAGATCACCGCCCCGTTCTTCCGATACACCACCACCCCGTTCTCCACCGAGACCCGCAACAGATCCGACGACGTCACCGTCCCAAACTGCCCCCTGTCCGCACCGTTCTCAACCACATACAACGACCCGTACCAGAACTCCAGCCCAAAGTCGATATCGTCCTCGAGGCCGTCGGTGTCCCCGTTGCTCAGGCCCAGAATCCCATTGTCGCTGGCCCGGAACTCCAGATACCCATTCGCTGAATTGATCCCTCGCGTCGACACCGCTCCTTCCGATGGCCCCGTACCCTCAAGCCGTATCAGCGATCCGGGGGCGGTCAAGATGTGCAGGCCCACATTGGTCCACTCCACCTGCTCCGCCAGCGCCCCACTCATAGCGGACGATGAGATCGTTCCACCATCGATCAGAACCACTTGAGCGAACAGTGGATAGACCGGTGAAGCCGCCGAGGTGTAGACAACCGCGGCGTTCTGCCGGTAGACAACCGCCGTGCCCTCGACGCCCACCCGGAACTCGTCGCCGCCGTTGTAAGTGCCAAGCTGCGCCTGGGTGGCTCCGTTCTCGACCACCGAGACTCCACCATCGCTTCCGAGTTGAAAACCAAATCTCAAAGACGCAACCGAGTTGCGAGGAGCGGTGGCGAGGCCCATCGCTTTTGCGGCGCCGCCCTCGCCCACGACGAAGCGCGCATAGCCTTCGCCAGAATTGACGACCTGCGCGGACGTCCCGCCGCCGATCGTCGCTCCGGGCGCCTTCGCGAGCCCGCTTCCTGAAACGACGACACCATCCACCCGTTGCCACCGTATCGCTTCTTCCGCCAAAGCGCTCGCTGCCCCAGACGAGACGGTGAGCAGGGCCAGGCACAAACGACGCAACCGATGACTGGCGCCGTTAATCCCGCCGTGCCAAGGCAATGCCATACGACCTCCAATGCTGACCCGAACGGAGGCCAAGAGCCCCAGGGTGCCGACTCCGAGATGCGCTTTCCGCCGTCCGGCTCACTGCACGCCGACGTACACAGCGTAGCACACAATCTATCCGCTCCCTGACCATTCCGGCTGACCACCAATTAGGACTGAAGCGGCGGCAACGGCTGGTTTCCCTTGGTGACGAGTGCTCGCCCAGATGCGAGGCGACCTCATGCTGGCCGCCCCCTACGACTGCGTGATCTGCATCGCGAAGGTCGCGGGGTCGATGTTGGCGCCGCAGACCACCACACCGACACTCTTCCCTTCGAGCCGGGCCCGCAGCGGATGCGCCAACGCGGCGAGGGCGGCGGCTCCCGCCGGCTCGACCGCGAGTTTCGCGGCGCGGAAGAGAAGGCGCATGGCTTCGCGGATCTGATCGTCGCTGACGAGAACGACCTCGTCCACGAATCGGCGATTGAGGGCGAACGAGTAGGGCTCGCACCGGGGCGCGCCCAGGGAGTCGGCGATGGTGCGGACCGCTTCGATGGCCTGGGGCGAGCCGGCCTTGAAACTCCGGCTCAGGCTGTCGGCCCCTTCCGGCTCCACCACATAGACCGCGGTTTTGGGGCTCATCTGTTTCACCGCGCAGGCCACCCCCGCGGTGAGACCGCCGCCCCCCGCGGCCACGATCACCGCATCGAGGGAGGTTCCCTCCGCGCGGATCTGGTCGACGAACTCCAGGCCCACCGAGGCGGTCCCGAGCGCCGTCTTCGGGCCTTCGTAGGGATGGACGAAGGTTCGGCCCTCCCTGGACTCGATCTCCTTGACCCGCTCGAACGCCTCGTGAACATTGTCGACGAGTTCGACTTCGGCGCCGAGTTCGCGGCACAACTGAACCCGGAAGGGATTGGCGTTTTTCGGCATGACCACCTTCGCGGTGGTGAGGAGCTTCTTCGCCGAATATCCGAGGGAGATGGCGTGATTTCCCGCCGACACTCCGGTGACGCCGCGGGCCAGGGTCTTCGGATCGAGGTCCAGCATCACGGAAAGGGCCCCTCGCGGCTTGAAGCTGCCGGTTCTTTGGAACAGCTCTTCCTTCAACCACACCCGGGTCGATGGCCCGACCGCGTCCGAAAGAGCGTCGTCGACGAGCCACCGAATCGGAGTGGTGACGACAAGATCACCGAGCCTCGACCGATTGGCGCGGATGGCCTCGATGGTGGGGAAGTCGAGGCCCGCGTCCAGTTTCAAGATAGGGAACTCTACGCCCGGGCTCAAGGGTCGCCCTCCTCGAGGGTCGCCTTCAGGGGGTGGCCTTCGGCGCGGGCGCGGTCGTGCACCTCTTCCACCTTGGTCTCGGCGATCTCGAAGGGGTAGACGCCGGCGAGACCCGAGCCTTCCACGTGAACCTTCAGCATGATGTGGACCGCTTCCGACTCCCCTTTCCCGAAGACATCCATCAGGACCTCAATCACGAACTCCATAGGTGTGTAGTCGTCGTTCATGAGGAAGACGCGGAAAGGAGGCGTCTTCTTCTCCTTCTTGACCGTCTCGGTTCGCTCAAGGACGTCGTTTCGGCGGTCGGGGGTGCTCATCTGTCGTCCCCTAGAGACTACTTCCGAACCTTCGATCCGAGCCAGGCGGAGCCGCCCCCTGAGGTGAACCACGTTTAGGATGCGGGTTACATGCTCATCAACTGCGCGGCTTATCAGAAAGGCAGAAAACTCGCGGACATCGCCTTTTCCGAGATTGGTCAATACAAGAGCCAGCCGGACTGTTTCGTCTGGGTGGCGCTCAAGGACCCGGGTCTGGAAGAGCTGGCGACCCTCCAGGACGAATTCGATCTGCACGAACTGGCGGTCGAGGACGCCCAGCACGGCCACCAGCGGCCGAAGATCGACGAGTATGGAGCGTCGTTATTTGTGGTGCTTCAGATCGTCGAGCCAAGAGAGCACGAGCTGCATGCCGGCGAGGTTGCGATCTTCGTGGGGCCGAACTACGTGGTGACCGTGCGTCGCGACTCCGAGCAGGGTTTCTCCGATGTCCGAAGGCGCTCGGAACAGGAACCGGAACTGCTTCAGCATGGCCCGGCCTACGTCCTCTATGCCCTCATGGACGCGGTGGTGGATCGCTACTTCCCCGTGCTCGAGGCCCTCAATGAGGAAATCGACGAGATCGAGGAGCGCATCTTCTCCGGCCAGACCACCCGCGAGCACATCGAGGGGCTGTACGGACTGAAGCGCAAACTGATGCTCCTCGATCGGGCGACGAGCCCCCTGCTGGAGGTGGCGGGCAAGCTCCACGGGGGCCGGGTGCCGCCCATCTGTGCCGGACTCGACGAGTACTTTCGCGATGTCTACGACCATCTCCTGCGGCTGAAGCAGACCATCGACAGCCTGAGAGACATGGTCATCACCGCCATGTCCGTGAACCTATCCCTCATCACCATGCAGGAAAACGAGATCACCAAGCGCCTCGCCGCCTACGCGGCGCTCGCCGCCGTGCCCACCATGATCGCGGGGGTCTACGGCATGAACTTCGACCACATGCCGGAGTTGAACTGGCTCTACGGCTATCCCTTCTCCCTCGCCCTGATGGTGGGTATCGACCTGTATCTGGTGTACCGCTTCAAGAAAGCGAAGTGGATGTAGGGGGGAATCAGCGCGCCGGTCCGAGCAGCACCGCGTTCATGAACAGGAGTTCGGAGGCCTGCGAATACGCGCGGAAGTTCGGTTCCTCGGCGAAGGCGATCACGTGACCGGCGCCCAGGGGTTCGTCGATGAGGAATGCCTTGCGGGCGAATGACTCCTTGTTCTCCTTCCAGACCACGCCGCTGACCGCGAGTTTGTCGGCCGCCGCATAGACCCCCACGTTCGCGCCCTTGTCGAGCTTGATGGGCGTGAAGACGCGCTGGCCTTCGACCATGACTTGGAACTCTGAGTCGAGACCGGCGGAGAGCCAGTGTTCGGGGTCGAGGGAGCCGCGCAGGATGGCGCCCGCGATCACGTCGGGCCGGGGGCGATCCGGCGTGACCGCGCGGTTGTAGTCGAATTCCTTCTTCTCCCCCACCGCGTCCGGCTTCTTCGCCTCGGTGGTTTCATCGCTCCGTCCGTCCTTCAGTTCCGTGTCGGTGGACAGCAGGCCGACCTTGTCGCGCGACGCCCAGCGCGACGCCTCACCGATGGTCACGAGAGTGCCGCCCAGGCGCACGAAGTCCTTCAGCCGGGCGACCTCGGGATCGCCCAGGGCCCCTTCGTAGTTGCCCTGGGGCATCACGATCACGTCGTACTTCCTCAGATCGGCGCGGCGCAGCGTGGACACGCGAAGGACGCTCACCGGCTGGCTGAAACGACGCTCGAGAACGTAGCGCGCCCAACCCGCGGAGAGCGAGGACACCGGCGCATCCCACATGAGAAGGACACGCGGCGCCTTCAGGTGGAGGGCCTGATTGCTGCCGAGGGAGATGCCGCCCTCATCGACGAAGCCGCTGTTGGCGGACACGATCTCGACGCCCCACTTCGAGGCGAGGGTCTGAAGGGTGGCGCGCAGGGTGGGCGCGTTTTCGGCCACCCGGATGATCGCGGTGCCGATTCCGTACTTCCGCCCCGCGAGGGAGAACGGGTCGTCGGCGGAACGTACCCGCACCCCGAGCCGAGCCGCCTCGGCCACGGCGGCCGCCGCGGCCGAGCCCCAGGGAACGAGATACGCGACGGTTGCCGGCTGCACCTCCGCCGCTTCGATCTTCCCCGGGTCGAAGCGCGATCGCTTTCCCGCGAGAGTGTCCTCCGAGAGGATGCAGTCCACATCGAACAGTGCGGGGAGGCTCCAGGTCGTGATGTCGTAGAACTGATCGGGAAGGAGGCGGGCGCGGCGCTCCTCCTGGTTCTTGAGGAAGTCGGGATCCATCGGGACATCGCGGTCGAGGAGATTCCTGATGAGCCGCGAGGCGGGCTGGCCGAGCGGGATGATGTACGAGCCTTGGGGGTAGGTCTTCGCGGCCGCCCCCGCGGGAGACGCCTTGGCGCCCCTCGCCGGGGCCGCCGGGACCGCCGCTTCGTCGGCCCGGAAGACTTCGATGCCCTGGGCTACGAGAAGGCCGGCCAGGCGTCGTGCGCGGGAGGGATCGCCGCCGGGGATCAACACGTACTCCCGGTCGCCGCCTTCGTCGCTCGCGGTCTTTCGAAACGCGACGAAGTCGTTGAGAAGCGCCTTGCGGTTCTCGGCCGCGGTGAGCGCCGTCCGCAGGGCCGAGGTGAAGTGATGGACCACACCCTCCTTGAAAGTCAGATCGTCGCCGTCGGTGCGGCGGAAGACGAGGCCGCGCGAGGAGGCCTGTTCGAAGGTGTGGGCGATCGAGCCCTGGGCCATCGGCCAGGAGGCGCCGTAGCCCGGGTAGAACGAGTCGTAGATTTCCCGAATGAAGTACGCGAAGCCCCGCTCGTCGAACTTCGCCGCGTTCGCGCGGCCGATCTTCTCGAGCCATTCGCTCTGGGCCGCGGTGCGAAACGGATTCTTCGGCGCGGCGGCGGGCGGGAAGTAGTACGTCGCATCTCCGCCCTGCTCATGGAGGTCGACCGTGACCTGCGGAAAGAAATCGAGAAAAAGCTTCACCCGGCCGGCGGTCTCGGGCTGGGTGATGGCCAGCCAGTCGCGGTTCAGGTCGAACAGGTAGTGGTTGCTGCGGCCTCCCGGCCAGGGCTCGTCGTGCTCGGCAGAGAGCGGTTCGGAATCAGGCGAGGCTGCGCGTCCCTGGAGGTTCTGGAAGTTGAAACGCGCTCGACCGTCGGGATTCTGCATCGGGTCGATCATGACCAGCGATTCGCGCATGATGGTCGCGACTCCCGGGTCGTTCTTTGCCGCGAGCAGGTGATAGGCCTCGGCCATGGCGGCGTCGCCCGAGGAGATTTCGTTTCCGTGAACGCCATGAATGAGCCAGGTGATCACGGGTGACCGGTCGACGATCGCCGCAAGCTCGGACGGCGCCGTGCCCCGGGGGTCCGCGAGTTTCTTCATGTCCGCCTTGATGGCATCGAGGCCGGCGATTCGTTCCGCCGTCCCGACGAACATGACCACGAGCGGCCGGCCCTCGTAGGTGCGGGCGTATTCGAATACCTTCGCGCGCCCCAAAGATGCCGCCTCCAGGGCCTTGAAGTAGGTCACGAAACCATCGCCGGTGGAGATCTCCTCGCCGTGGTCGTAGCCGAGAACCTGCTTGATCGTGGGAATGGTGTGATCGTAGGTCGTGCCCGGAGAAAGCTCGGGCGGACCAGCGAGAAGGGCAAGCAGGGTCAGGGACAACATGGGGATCTCCTCAGGGGCGGTGATCTTCTTGACGCGGGACTAGGGACGGTGCGACATCTGTTTGCAGAGGTAGATGATCTGTCCCGCGTGGTGGTCCAGGTGAGCGGCGCAGTGCACGAATATGCGCAGCCGGTTTTTCGCATCGCCGAACCCTGTGGCCTCGTACGCCGCCTGCCAGTCGGCCTCGCCTTGGGCCTCGAGGGTGGAGATGACCAGATCGACCGCGTGATCGAAGGCCTTCAGCACATCTTCCTTCGGCCGGTTGGAGGTATCGGCGAACTCCTTGGGCCGGTCCCGGATGTAGCCGGTGCGCGCGATCTGTGCTCCGATGTAGTAGCTGAGGTTGCCGGTCAGGTGGAGGAGCAGGTGTCCGACCGAGTTCCCGTAGGGAAACGGGCGCTGCCACAACTGCTCGTTGGAGAGAGGCTCGACCAGGGTGCGGATCCTGCGTCTGATCAGATCGTATTCCTGGGACAGGCTTTGAGAGACGAGAACCGAAAGACCTGGCGGGGACATGATCTCAATGTTACCGGCTCGGGGAAACGACTGATACCCCTCCCTCGCGATGGGGTGTGCGACATGTTTGTGGGTGGAGAGCGTCAGTTCGCGCCAGGCGAAGCGGTCCGATAGTAGCGAGGCAGTCGGGCGGTCGCTGAGGGAGGTCCGTATTGAAGTACTCGGTGACGTTCGGGGGAAGCCGATCGCATCCGGTCCCTGAGCTCGTCGAAGGGACCGGCGTTGGGGGTGGCTTCGACAAGCTCAGCCACCGGCATCCACCGGGTCTTGCAGGATCGCCCCAC
>JANODX010000130.1:0-26801 GCA_031412915.1 Vicinamibacteria bacterium
GCGGGTTTCACTGGAGGCTGGCTATGAAGGGGAAACCGGACATGAAACCGAGAGTCCTGACGCCGGAACTGCTCCGGAGGATCGATGCCTGGTGGCGCGCGGCGAATTACCTCTCAGTTGGCCAGATCTACCTCCTCGACAATCCACTTCTGAAGAAGCCGCTCACACTGGCCCACATCAAGCCGCGCCTGCTCGGACACTGGGGCACGACGCCTGGGCTCAACTTCATCTACGCCCACCTGAACCGCGCCATCAAGGCGCACGACCTCAACGTCATCAACATCACCGGGCCTGGCCACGGTGGCCCTGGCCTCGTGGCGAACGCCTATCTCGAAGGGACTTACACCGAGGTCTATCCCGACATAGCGCAGGACGAGGCCGGGATGCAGCGGCTGTTCAAGCAGTTCTCCTTCCCGGGCGGCATTCCGAGCCATGTGGCGCCCGAGACTCCGGGGTCGATTCACGAGGGCGGCGAACTGGGCTACTCGCTGTCGCACGCTTTCGGCGCCGCCTTCGACAATCCCGATCTGCTGGTCGCCTGCGTGGTCGGCGATGGCGAAGCGGAGACGGCCCCGCTGGCCGCGGCGTGGCACTCGAACAAGTTCCTCAATCCGGTCCACGACGGAGCGGTCCTGCCGATTCTGCACTTGAACGGCTACAAGATCGCCGGGCCCACCGTGCTTGCGCGGATTCCCCACGATGAACTCGACGCGCTGTTTCGCGGCTACGGTTACACCCCGCATTTCGTCGAGGGTGACGACCCGGCCCGCATGCATAAAGAGATGGCCGAGACACTCGACGTGGTGGTGGAGGACATCCGGCGCATCCAGCGTCACGCGCGCGCCAGGGGATTCAAGAAGCGGCCGCTCTGGCCCATGATCATTCTGCGCTCGCCCAAAGGCTGGACTGGACCGAAGGTGGTGGACGGCCAGCCTGCCGAAGGCACGTTCCGCTCACATCAGGTGCCGATGGGCGACATGAGCCGGCCGGGCCACGTAAAGGTTCTGGAGAAGTGGCTGAAGAGCTATCGGCCGAAGGAGTTGTTCGACAAGTCCGGCAAGCTCAATCCCGAACTCGCCGAGCTCGCCCCTTCAGGCGAGCGCCGCATGAGCGCCAATCCCCACGCCAATGGCGGTCTCCTTCTGCGCGAGCTGCGCTTGCCCGATTTCCGAGACTATGTGGTGAAGGTGAGAAGGCCTGGCGCGCTCAAGGGTGAAGCCACGCGCGTCCAGGGTGAGTTCATCCGCGACGTGGTGAAACACAACCCCCATGACTTCCGCATCTTCAGTCCGGACGAAACCACCTCGAACCGCTGGGGTGCGGTGTTCGAGGTCACCAATCGTTGCTCGACCGCGGAGATTCTCCCAGGCGACGACCACGTCGCTCCCGATGGCCGCGTGATGGAGATGTTGAGCGAGCATCAGTGCGAAGGCTGGCTCGAGGGCTATCTGCTCACCGGCCGTCACGGCTTCTTCTCCTGTTACGAAGCGTTCATCCACATCATCGATTCAATGTTCAACCAGCACGCGAAGTGGCTGGACGTCGCTGGCAAGATTCCGTGGCGCCGGCCCATCGCTTCGCTCAACTACCTGCTGTCGTCGCATGTGTGGCGCCAGGATCACAACGGCTTCTCGCATCAGGACCCGGGCTTCATTGACGTGGTGGCCAACAAGAAGGCCGAGATCGTGCGCGTCTATCTGCCTCCCGACGCGAACACCCTGCTCTCCGTGACGGATCACTGCCTGCGCAGCCGGAACTACGTGAACGTGATCGTGGCCGGGAAGCAGCCCATGCCGCAGTGGCTCGACATGGACGCCGCCGTCGAACATTGCACGGCCGGCATCGGCCGCTGGTCGTGGGCCAGCAACGAGGGGGGCGGCGAGCCGGATGTCGTGATGGCCTGCGCCGGCGATGTCCCGACCCTCGAAACCCTCGCTGCGGTTCAACTGCTGCGGCAGTTCTTCCCGAAGCTAAAAATCCGCGTCATCAACGTGGTGGATCTGATGAAGCTCCAACCCTCGAGCGAGCATCCCCACGGTTTGAGCGACAAAGACTTCGACCGGCTCTTCACGATCAGCAAACCGATCGTATTCGCCTATCACGGGTATCCGGCCCTGATTCACCGGCTCACGTATCGCCGCGCCAACCACGGCAACCTGCACGTGCGCGGTTTCAAGGAGGAGGGCACGACCACAACGCCCTTCGACATGACCGTACTGAACGATCTGGACCGGTTCCACCTCGTGATGGATGTGATCGATCGGGTCCCGCAGTCCGGGCCGAAGTCAGCAAGGGTCAAGGATTCGATGCGCGACAAGCTCCTCGCCCACAAGCAGTACATTCGTCGGTACGGCGACGACATGCCCGAGATTCGCGACTGGAAGTGGCGCTCTTGAGCCATCGTGTTCTGGTCTTGAACCCCGGCAGCGCCACGCTGAAGTTCGGCTTGTATCAGATGCCCGGGGCGACCGTGCTGGCCAGCGGCCTCGTCGATCGGATGGGAACGCCGCAATCTGAACTCAAGATGCTTGTGGCGGGGCAGAAACCCGAAGTCAATCCGGTTGAGGCCAGAGGACCGGGGCCGGCGGCCGACCAAATCATCCAACGCCTTCTCTCGTTGCCTGGCGGGAACGCCCACGCGCCAGCGCGGATCGACGCGGTCGCGTGTCGCGTTGTGCACGGTGGTCCAGGGCTCGTGAAGCCGACGCTCGTCACCGCGTCTGTACTTGACGCGCTCCGCGCTCTCAAAGAGATGGCTCCATTGCACATTCCCGGGGACGTCGCAGTGCTTGAACAAGTGCAGCAATCTCTCCCTGGACTTCCGGTGATCGCCGTGTTCGACACCGCCTTCCACCAGACCCTGCCGGAAGTTGCCCGCACCTACGCCCTGCCGGTCGAGTTGTGCGCCCGCTACGGTTTGCGCCGCTACGGCTTTCACGGCATCTCTCACGCCTACGTATCCAGGCAACTCATCAAACATCTGGGGAGAGGCGCCAAGGGCACCAAGGTCATTACCTGTCACCTCGGCAACGGCGCCAGTGTTTGTGCCGTCCGGGATGGCAAGAGTATCGACACCAGCATGGGGTTCACGCCGATGGAAGGCCTGGTCATGGGCACACGCTCGGGCGACGTGGATCCCGGTCTTCTCGTGTACCTCATCCGGGCGGCCGGCATGACCGCGGCCGAAGTGGATGATCTGCTGAATCAGCGGAGCGGGCTTTTCGGCCTTTCAGGGCGGAGCGCAGATCTACGCGATCTGGAACGGGCGGCCCTCAAGAAAGACAGGCGAGCGGAACTGGCCCTGGAGGTATTCGCTTATCGCGCCTGTAAGTACATTGGCGCGTTCGCCGCGGCGCTACAAGGACTGGACGCGATCGCTTTCACCGGGGGCATGGGTGAGCATTCGGCTTCCATGCGCGGCCGCATCTGTCGGAGACTAGGGTTCCTCGGGCTGCGTCTGGACGGTCGACGTAATCGAGCCGCGAGCGGGCGTGGAGCAAGGCAGATAGGCATCGAGGATGGTGGCGTTCAGACGTGGGTGATCCCGACAGATGAAGAAGGCGAGATCGCGACCTCGACAGTTGAGCAGGTTCGAGCCCTCGCGCGACGAGCAGCTAAGCCACCCGTCGCAACCGCCTTCGTACGAACGCGAAAGTCAAAACCACGAAAGGGATGAGGAGAGCCATGATCGAAGCGGTTCTCTTCACCACCGTCAGATACGGGAGGACGGCGGCGAGGAAATGAACTCGGTCGGGAAATCTCGCCAGGAGGCCAAGAACGGCCGCATTTTCCGCAAAATCAAACACCACATAGGCGATGGGCACGGAAAGAAACACCGTTGCCGGCAAACGGCCAAGGTGTAAAACCTTGAGCGCCTCCCGCATGAACAGAAACAGGAACGGCAGCAGACTGAGGGGCAATACTGCGTCCACACTGACGTTCCTGAAGGAATAGATTTTGCGGCCCTCTTCTCCGTAGCGTTCAAGCCGCGCGTAGAGGTCGGCTTCAGCGAAGGCAGGCTTGATGTCGAGAAGAACCCCGCCCCGGCTCGCCTTCACGAAATTGGGGACGCTTCCATAGAAGTCCAGGGCGTGGACGCCAAACACCACAAGAAACGCCATTAGAAAGGTCGCTCCAAGGACTCTGCGGTCTGTCATGACTGAGCGTTATAGGGCTCTTCAGGCGACGAATCAAGGTTAGGGGTAGCTCGATGGTGACCGCGATCGTCGCGGAATTCAGAGGCGTGAAAGTCGAGCGGGGCCTGTAGCATCAATTCGGACCGCTGGCGGGGATGCCCACCGACCCTCGCCCCCGCCGCACTCCAGGAGAACTCCCGATGAGAGCCAACAAAGCTGACCCCGTCCTCCCACCCCACACGACTGCCGGCGGCCTCGCCGCTCTCGTCGCGCTGGGCGCCGCCGCAGCGCTCGGGTTCCTGTTCCTCTGGCTCGAGCTGGTGCTGGCGCGCTCGGGGGGCACCGCTTTCTGCGCGGTCGACGCGGCGACCTCCTGCACGGCAGCCTGGGACTCGCCTTTCGCAAGTCAGATCCACCGCCTCTCCGGCCTGCCGCTGGCCGCGTGGGGGCTGGTGTGGAGCATTTCGGCCTTCGTGATGCCTCTACTGGCGCTGCTGCGCCAGGCCGAGGGGCGGCCGCAACCGGTCCTGGTCTCGGCCACCCGCCTGCTCGGAGCCGTCGGGTTCGCCGCGGTGGCGGTGATGCTGCTCGCGAGCGCGGTGATGGGAGTGTTCTGTGTGGGCTGCCTCGCCGCTGACATCATGATCGCCGGCTATGCGGGGATCGCCCTCTTCAGCTGGGCCCCTCTGGGCTATCCGCAGTTGACCCGCGCGGCGACGTTGGCTGGCCTGGCCTGCTTCGCGGGTTACCTGACGCTGCTCTATCCCGGCCTGCATACACCGAAGCCCGCGGCGGAGGCCGGACGGGCGGCGATCGCCCGGGTCGCCACGCAGGCTCCCGTTCCGGCAGGCGGAACCGGCGACGCGGAGCGCGACCGGCAGCTCGTACAACTGGTGGACTCGCTCGAGCTACCGCTCAAGCAGACCCTCTCCGACGCGCTCGCCATCTACCGAAACTCCGAGCCCGTCAGCGGCCCCACGCCCCCGCGAACGAACCCAGCGCCGGTCCACATCACGGAGTGGACGGACATCCGCTGCGACCACTGCGCCGACCTGCAGCAGACCCTGCTGAATCTGCAAGCGCAAGCGCCGCAGGGCAGCTTCACCGTCGAGGCGCGGCAGTTCCCACTCGACGGCGAATGCAACAGCATGGTCGAGCGCGCCGAGGACCCGGTGCGTTGCCTGGCCGCCCGCGCCCGCATCTGCCTGACGAAGCACCCGAAGAGCGACGAGTTCGCTCGCTCGCTCTTCGCCCGCCAGAAAGAACTGACGGCGTCCCAGCTATACCAGATCGCCGCTCCCTACATGGAGAGGAAAGCCCTCGAGTCGTGTGTCGGCAGCCCGGAGACCAAGGCTCAGCTGGAAGAAGACATCGCCTACGCGGCGCGCTTCGCCTCCGACGGGACGCCGATCGTCGCCCTGAACGGCCGCAAGGGCGTCAGCTTTCCGCCGTTCCTTTACGCGATGATACTGACCGGCGGAGTCGCCGACCATCCAGCCTTCGCGAACCTGCCGCCGCCCAACCCGAACGCCCATCTGCACTGAGGGACCCATGGATGATTGCTGCGAGAGCAAGGCAGGTGCGCTGGAGACGCTGGCCCTGCAGGGAGCCCAGCGCCGCGTGCTGACCATTGTTCTGGCCATGAATGCGACCATGTTCGTGGTCGAGTTCAGCGCGGGCGTTGTCGCCGGATCCGCATCTCTCATGGCCGACGCCGTCGACATGCTGGGCGACGCGGTTGTCTGCGCGCCCGTCCCCCAGGGCGGCGACAACGGGGGCAACCCGCGGGGCGGGGCTGCCTGCGCGAAGGCCGGGACCAGAGTATCGATCCTTGATCAGCGGCGCCGGGACGGGGGAGGACGCCAGCCCGACAAGGCGGCTTCGACGAGGGCCTTGGCCCAGCCTGGCGTGGCGTCGAGCGCCTTGGGATCGCGTGGCAAGGGCGACATCGGCTTGGCAGCCTTCACCTCGAGCACCAGGATCGGATCCGCCACGGTCTCATCAATCGCAGCCTCGGCGCTGTTGTCGTAGACCTGGAGATGGGCTAGGTGCGGCATGAGCGCGATGAGGTTCGCAAGGGCGCGCGGATACCGCTCGCGGATCCTCGCCTCCGGAATGTCGTGGCCGCCAGATGCGACACGGGCGCGCACGCGGCGGACGTGTAGATCGGGAGAGGCCAGGCCACAGAACCACACCATGACGTCGTGCGTTCGCGTGGCCGCCAGGATCCTGTCGGCCACGGTGCGGCCCCCGAGTGTCGTCTCAAACGCATGGTTGCGCTTCTCGGCGATCGCCTCGTCCAGTCGGCGGACGCTCTCGGACCAAGCCTGCGCGTTTGCCGCGTCTTGGCTACAGCCGGTCGCGGCCATGAGTTCGCGGGCGAAGGCATCCGGGTTGAACCACGTGACGCCTGAGCGTTCCATCAGGTGCCCGCCGATCGAGCTCTTGCCCGCGCCATTCACACCGGCGAGGACATACAGGACCGGCCTCGCCATCAGTAGCCGGCGCCCACCTTCACCTTGCCGCGCAGCCTAGCCGGGCCGCGCATGACCGACCGCAAGCGAGCGCCCGCGTCGGGGGCTCGAAGCGCGGCCAGTCGGTCGTCGAAGCGTCGGCGCAGCGTCTCCAGCTCCGACGTCATGCGTGACTCCGCCTGTTGAGCGACCTGCACCAGGCCGACGTACTCGTTGACCGGGAGGATGACGGCTTCCGGCTCGTCGTGGTTGGTCACGAGGACGATGCCCTGTTCGCGTAGCGTTCGTATCACCCCCCGCCACCCGCGCTTCTTCACGTCGGACGCGGGTAGCCGGGGGAGCTTCTCGATCCAGGCTTGGCTCGTCATAATTCCTTCCGGCCCATTATACCCAATATTCCCACTTCGCCCATATCAGGAAGATCTTCACCTCCTGCCCCTCGCGTTTCGAGAGCGAGCCGGCGAGCCGGAGCGCGTTGTAGCTGCGCTCGGCTCCGTAGGGTGCGTCGTTCAGTATGAAGAGAGTCCTTGCCATGGTTATTTCCCTCCCGCGACCAGTCGTATCCACGCTTCAGTTCCACCGCACAGCGACCGAGTCGACGGAAATCCGCTTTCACGGAGCAGGGCCGCCCCGCGGTCCGAGCGGCCGCCACCCTTGCCGCACACCGTCACCACCTGGGCATCCCGAGGCAGTTCGGACGAGCGTTGAGGCAGCGCGTCGAGTGGAATGTTGATGGCGCCATCGACGTGCCCCCGGGCGAACTCTTCCGGCGAACGCACGTCGATGATGACGACGCCGCCAAGGCTTACGAGCTCGGCGGGCTCGACGCAGGAAGGCTCCAGACGGCTCGCGGCCGGACTCTGCAGCGTCTCGCTCATTCGCAGGGCGACGATCAGGCCCGACACGAAGGTGAGTCCAGCCACCAGCCACATCGCCGCCGGCAGTCCGAAAGCGTCGGCGGTCAGGCCGGCGAGCACCGCTCCGATCGCGTAGCCGAGGTCGCGCCAGAGCCGGTAGATCCCCACCGCGGACGCGCGCCACGATGGATGCGCCACGTCGCCGATCGCGGCCAGCAGCGTGGGGTAGACCATCGCCGTGCCCAGACCGAGCAACAGGGCTCCCATGGCGAACCCGCCGAAGCCACTGGCTAGAGCGACCAGGCCAATTCCCACCGCCTGCACCCACATCCCCGAGCCGATGAGCCACTTCCGCCCGACCCGATCCGACCAGGCACCGGTGAAGATCTGACCGACGCCCCAGGTGGCCGGGTAGATGGCGGCAAGCGTCCCGATCTGCCCGATGTCCATGCCGGCCGCCGCGAAGAACAGCGGGAACAATCCCCACGCCATGCCGTCGTTCAGGTTGTTCACCATGCCCGCCTGGCTGACGCTCGAAAGATTTCTGTCCCAAAGGGTCGTCCGCCAGAAGACCTCCGTGTGCGTGGGCGCGGTTTCAAGGACGGGCTCGTGATGAAGCCGGGCCTCCGCGACGGTGTGACCGATCGTCTCGCGCACAAAGAGGGCCGAGAGCAACAGCCCGAGGACCACGAACACGACACCCAGGTAGAAAGGTTCGGGGCGCAGCCCGTAGCTGGCCGCAATGAAGCCGGTGGCGAGCGCGCTCCCGGCCACTGCGAAGTACCCGGCGAACTCGTTGAGCCCCATGGCCAGGCCGCGCTTTTGCGGTCCGGCGAGGTCGATCTTCATGATGACGGTCATCGACCAGCTGAGGCCCTGACTGATTCCGAGTAGCGCGTTCGCGAAGAGGATCCAGGCCCAGCTCGGAGCCCACATAAGGAGGAACGGCACCGGAACCGCGACCAGCCAGCCAGCCACGAGGACGTGCTTCCGCCCGAATCTGTCGGCGAGACGGCCGGCGAGATAGTTGGTCAGCGCCTTCGTCACGCCGAAGACGACGATGAAGGAAAGGACGGCAACCTTCGCGACGAGATGGAACTCCTGCTCGGCCATGGGGGGGAGGATCGAGCGCTCCATGCCGACCATCGCGCCCACGAAGGCATTGATCACCACGAGCAGCGAGAACTGCGCGAGGTTCTCGCGGATGCCGAGCTTCACTGCGGTCACGAACGCGCCCCTTCACCCCCGGCCTCGATGCGCCAGCCGCGGGCGCGCCAGTCGGCCACTCCCGCCTCCATGCGTTGGGCCTTGAAGCCGCGACGGCGCAACAGTTCAACGGCCTCGATCGCCATCACGCAGTACGGCCCCCGGCAGTAGGCCACGATCTCGCGATGCTTGGGCAGCTCCGCGAGGCGGGCCTTCAACTCGCCCACCGGGATGGAGAGAGAGCCGGGGATGTGGCCGGCGCGGTACTCCTCGATCGGGCGCACATCGAGAACCGTGACATCGCCGGCCTTGACGCGACGGCGGAGTTCGTCGGCGTCGATAGCCATGAGACCGCCGCGCTGTTCGAAGTAGGCGCGGGCGATCTGGTCGACCTCGGTGAGGCGCGCTTCGGCCAGGCTCCGGAGTGCTACGAAGAAAAGAGAGACCTCGTGGTCAGCCAGGCGGTACTCGACGTAGAGCCCCTTCTTCTCGGCGGTCACCAGGCGCGAGGCGCGAAGGACCTGCAGGTGTTGAGACGCGTTGGCGAAGGAGATCGCCGCCTCTTTGGCGAGCGCTTCGACCGTGCGCGGGCCCTGGCCCAGCAGGTCGAGCAACTCGATCCGCTTTGGGGCCGAGACTGCCTTTCCAATCCGGGCGAACTGCTCGAAGAGCGCATCCTTGAAGGGTCGAGGGGACATCGTCATCTTCTCAAGTATCAAACCGGATACTTGAATAGTCAATCGTCGAGGCTCCCGCACCCGCTCCCGGCAAGAACGACCAGTGCTCAACGCGCGCTTGCCTCCGTCGACGAGTGCGACATATCCTCAACAGATGCGTTCTTTCCGCATGATTCCGGCTGGCCTGGCCCTGTTCGGGCTGCTTCTGCCCTGGGCACACATCGTCGCGGTTTCAGCGCATGCCGCATCGGACCATGAAGGTGAACCGCACCACGCCGCGGAATTGGGAGACGCGTTTCATGGCCACCACCATCCGGAAGGCGAGACCGATCATCGGCACTCGCTGGTGGCCTTCGACCTCGCGGCCCATCGGGCGAAAACGATCGAGAGGGTGGGCGCGCCTTCATGCACGCCTACTGTCGCGAAACCCTGGGCGTCACCGCTCGCAGACGTGATCACCCACGGTCGCGGGCTGACCGACCGCGGACACGGGCCGCCAGGAACCCCGCTCCAGAAGACGATCCTCAGGGTCTGATCGCGCCTCGCTGAACTGAGCGCAGTTCAGCCTCGCTCGCCGTTGTCTCCCTTCCTCGGGAGCAAGATCCTTCTCGTCCCCGGAGCCCGAGTCAGCCCACTCCATCGGGCCTGACTTCGCCGGGCGGTCGGAAGTCCCCCTCCTCTCTCGTTGAGAGAGGCCCTCAATTCCCAGCCGTTCTCATTGATACGTCACGAGTGTGTTGTCATTCCTATGAGCCAAAACAAATCACAAAGTTCTTTTCAGCAGGCGCAAGCCTTCCTTCTCACAGGGCTCCTGTGCGGGGCAACGGCCTCTATGGCATCGCAGGCGCAAACGTCGGACGCGAAGGGTCCCGCGGTCACGCTGGATGCCCTGGTGGCGGAGGTGCTGGAGCGCAATCCCGAACTCGGCTTCTACCGGGCCGAACTCGCGGCCGCGACCGGTGAGCGCCAGACCGCGGGTGGGTTCACCAACCCCGAGGCGGGAGGCGCCATCGGCAACAAGCGGGTCAGCCTCGGACCCCTGGTCTCGGACGGCCTGGTGTGGGCGGTGTCGGTGAAGCAGACCTTCGACTGGCCGGGGCGCATACCATTGCGCAAGGCCATCGCGGATCAGCAAATCAAGCTCGCCGAGCTGGGCCTCGCTCAGTTTCAGGCGGCGCTCGGCGCGCGCGCCCGCACCCTCGCCTTCAATGTATTCGCCACGCAGGAGAAATCCGCCGCCGCCCGCGAGGTCGCGGAGAGATTTCAAGCGCTGCGGGAGGTCCTGGTCCAGCGCGACCCGGCGGGGCTCACGCCCGTGCTGGAGACCCGCATCATCGAGGCCACCGAGCTGACCCTCCGCCGTAGGGCCACCGAAGCATCCCTGGCCGAGCAGGCGGCCCGGCTGGAATTGAATCAGCTTCGCGGCCAGCCCTGGGAGCAGGCACTGAGGATCGAAGCGCCGACTCTCGTCTTTCCTCCCTTTCCGGGCACGGAGCCCCTTCTGGCCGCGGCCCGGGCCAACAATTTCGAGATCCGCATGCGGCAGGCCGAACTCGAGCAGCAGGGCTTCAGGGTCTCTTTGGCCGGTAAGGAGAAGAATCCGTCGTTCACGATTGAGCCCTATTTCTCGCAGGAGCGAACGGGAGACAAGGAGACACAGGTCGGCATCGCCCTGTCCATTCCCGTCCCCGCCTGGAATCGAGGTGCTGGACGGGTGGCCACCGAAGAAGCGCGAAGGCTTCAGGCCGAAACGTCCCTTCAGGTCGCGCAGCGGAACCTCGAGCGGCGAGTGATCGAGGGCGCCCTCGGCTATCAGACCCGGCTCGGCGAGATGGCCAGGTGGCGGCCGGACTCCGTTCAGCGGTTCAAGGAAGCGGCGGCGCTCGCGGACCATCACTATCGACTGGGAGCGGTGCCGATAGCCACGTACGTCGAGCTGCAGAAGCAATATCTCGAGGCCGTGGACGCGCTGCTCAGCACCAGGCTTGAAGCCCTGGAGGCTTCCCAGGAACTGGAGCGCCTGACCGGCGTCAGCCTGAAACAGCTCCACGCCGAAGCACCCGCGGGGCAGAAATGATCGGGAGCATTCTCGAGATCTCGCTGCGCCACCGGGCCATCGTCCTGCTCGGGGCGGTGGCCCTGCTCGGGGCCGGCGGCTGGTCGGCGCTGCACCTGCCCATCGACGCGGTGCCGGACATCACCGGCATCCAGGTTCAGATCAACACGGAAGTTCCAGCACTCGCGGCCGAGGAGTCGGAGAAGCTCGTCACCCAGGTCATCGAACGCGAGATGGCGGGGCTGCCGGGAATGGCGGAAATGCGTTCGCTGACCAAGTTCGGACTGTCCCAGGTGACTCTTGACTTCACCGAGGATACGGACATCTATCGCGCGCGCCAGCTCGTGTCGGAACGACTGCAGGGCGTGCTCGAGCAATTGCCCCAGGGCGCCTCGCCCAAGATCGCGCCCATCAGCACCGGTCTCGGCGAGATCCTGTACTACAGCGTGAGCTACCGGCCCGAGGCCGCGAACAAGCCGGCGAACGAGATGGACCAGCTCATCGAGTTGAGTGAGATACAGGAGTACACCATCCGGCCGCTCCTGCGCACGGTGAAGGGCATCGCGGAAATCAACGGGAGCGGCGGCTACGAGCGGCAGTTCGTGATCCAGCCCAGACCCGAAGCGCTCCAAGATGTGGGCATGACCTTCAGCGAACTGGCCGATCTGGTGGCCCAGAACGTTCAGAACGCGGGCGGGGGGATCATCAGCCGAGGCGGCGAGCAGCTCACTATCCGCGCGGTCAGCCGGGTCAACAACGCCGATGAGATCGGTGCACTCCCCCTGAAGTTCGGATCGGGGGTCAAGCCGATTCTGGTCCGGGATGTCGCGGTGGTGAAACAGGGAACGAAGTTCCGGACCGGAGCTGCCACCCTGAACGGCAAGGAAACCGTCATCGGCACGACCATGATGCTCGCGGGTCAGAACAGCCGCGAGGTGGCCGAACGCGTGAAGGCGCGCATCGCGGAGATTCAGACCAAGCTTCCGGAAGGCGTCGAGATCCAGATTCAATACGATCGATCCGACCTCATCGACCGCACCGTGGGCACGGTCAAGACCAACCTCTTCGAGGGCGCCATCCTGGTCACGGCGCTGCTCCTGGTGCTGCTCGGCAACTGGCGGGCCGCCCTCATCGTGGCCGCGGCCATCCCCCTGTCATTCCTCTTCGCTCTCATCGGCATGGCCCGGTTCGGAATCTCCGGCAACCTGATGAGCCTGGGTGCTGTGGACTTCGGCCTGATCATCGACGGAGCGGTGGTCATCGTCGAGAACATCGTCCGGCGGCTCGGGGTCAGGCAGCACGAGCTTGGGCGCGCCCTGACTTCGGAGGAACGAACGGAGACCGTGCTCTCTGCGAGCAAGCAGGTCGGTTCCCCCATGTTCTTCGGCGTGGTCATCATCACCGTGGTCTACATTCCGATTCTCGCGCTCACCGGCATCGAGGGGAAGATGTTTCACCCCATGGCCCTGACCGTCATGCTGGCCCTCGGCGGGGCCCTGCTGCTGGCGCTCACACTGATGCCCGTCCTCTGCGCCCTCCTCCTCCGCGGCACGATTCACGAGGGCGACAACTTCATCATGCGTTTCGCCAAGCGCCTGTACGAGCCGTCGCTCGCCATGGCACTCCGAATCCGCTGGTTCGTGGTGACAGTCGCGGTTCTGGTCTTCGCGGGCTCAGTGTGGCTGTTCACGCAGCTGGGAGCGCAGTTCGTGCCCACCCTGGACGAGGGATCGATCACCTCCATGCTCTACAAGCCGGTCGGCATGAGCATGGAAGAGTCGCTCCGGACCGATATCGAGGTCGAGAACCGGCTGCTGAAGGATTTCCCGGAAATCACCCGGATCTTCACCCGGATCGGCACCAGCGAGATTGCCACCGACCCGATGCCGCCGAACGAAAGCGATGTCTACATCTTCTACAAGCCGGTGAGCGAGTGGCCAGCAACCAAGGGGCGCCCCAGGGACAAGGCAGAGTTGCGCGAACAGATCGAGGCGGTACTCAAGACCATTAATCCCGACTACAACATCCTCTTCGCCCAACCCATCGAGATGCGCTTCAACGAGATGCTCGAGGGCACCAAGGCGCAGCTCGCGGTGAAGATCTTCGGAACCGACTACGACGTCCTGGAAAAGCTCGCCGGGCAGGTCAAGGGCATTCTCGAAGGAACACCGGGTGTCGCCCAAGTCGAGTTCGAGACCGAGGGGCGGACTCCCCAGCTGGTCATCAGCGTCAATCGAGCGGTGCTTCAGCAGTACGGCCTCCAGGCCGCGGAGGTGAACGACGCCGTGAACAGCGCGCTGGGCGGCCAGGATGTCGGCATCATCTCGGAAGGGGAGAAACGGTGGGGGATCGTGGTGCGGATGCCCGAACAGCTGAGGGCGGACGACGAGGAGATCAAGAAGCTGCCCGTGCGGGTCGGCGCGGCTGGCCTCGTGCCCCTCGGCAGGCTGGTGACCTTCGAGACGATCAAGACGGTGGAACCGATCCTGCGCGACGATGGCCATCGGCGGGCCGCCCTCATGGTGAACCTGGAGACCAGCGACATCGAGGGCTACGTCCGCGAGGCGGAGCGCCGAATCCGAAAGGAAGTGACGCTGCCGGCGAACTACATCGTCGAGTTCGGCGGGCAGTTCGAGAACCTGCAGGAGGCGCGCACGCGCCTCGCCGTGGTCGTACCGACGGCACTCGCGCTGATCTTCGTCCTGATCTTCCTGGCCTTCGGCAGCCTGGGTCAGGCGCTGATTGTCTACTCCGGCATCCCCCTCGCGGTCACGGGCGGCGTGCTGGCCCTGTGGTCGCGCGGGATGCCCTTCAGCATTACCGCCGCGGTTGGTTTCATAGCACTCAGCGGTGTCGCCGTTCTCAACGGGCTCGTGATGATCGCGTATTTCAATCAGCTGCGCGACGAAGGCCGGTCCGTGCGCGCCTCCGTCATCGAGGGCTCGATCGATCGTTTGCGGCCGGTGTTGATGACCGCGCTCGTCGCAAGCCTGGGGTTCCTCCCCATGGCCATCGCCACCGGGGCGGGAGCCGAGGTGCAAAGGCCCCTCGCCACCGTCGTGATTGGCGGCATACTGAGTTCCACGTTTCTCACCCTGATCCTGCTGCCCGTTCTCTACGCCTGGCTTGAGAAGGACCGAACCTGAGAGACAACCCTCGCATGACTTACCCAGGCTCGTTCGGCCACGGCGTTTCCCTAATCCGGCGTTAATCAAACCGGCCTAAGCTCATTCTATGCGCGTGCTCGTCGTGGAAGACGACCAGAGACTTGCCGCGGTTTTGCGGCAGGGCCTCAAGGAGCAAGGCTACGGTGTGGATCTCGCCGCAGATGCCACCCAGGGATTCGATATGGCGATGGCCTACGAGTACGACGCGATGCTGCTGGACGTGATGCTTCCCGGGCGCAGCGGCCTCGACGTCCTTCGCGACTTGAGAGCCCGCGGTTTTCGTTCACCCACCCTGGTTCTGAGCGCCCGTTCCGCCGTGGGAGATCGCATACGCGGTCTCGACCTGGGCGCCGACGACTATCTGAGCAAGCCGTTCGAGTTCAAAGAACTGCTCGCAAGGTTGCGGGCCATCACCAGAAGACCTTCGGTCGAGCCCCGGACGACCTTGAAGGCGGGCGACCTCGAGATGGATGTGGCGCGCCGGGAAGTCTCGCGGGGAGGTCGCGCGCTCGATTTGACCACCAAGGAATTTGCTCTGCTCGAGTACTTCCTGCGCAAGAAGGGCCTGCTGCTCACGCGTTCGATGATCCTCGATCATGTGTGGGACTCGGACTATGACGGTGGCTCGAATCTGGTTGAGGTCTATGTCAACTATCTGCGGCGCAAGACCGAGCAGAACGATGCGCCTCGCCTGATCCAGACGGTTCGGGGCGCGGGCTATGTCCTCAAGGAAGCGGAGTGAGCGGGATGGGCACGCTTCGCCTGCGACTGGCACTCTGGCACGCGTTGGCGCTGTCCGTGATTCTCGCGGTGTTCGCGGCCCTGATCTACGGAGTGGTCCGGGACCAGCTGATCCGCCACCATGACGCGAACCTCACCGAGACCGCGCGCTCCGTCGAGCGCATCCTTTCTTCCGAGGCGGATTGCGAGACGCTCACCGACGCTCAGCGCGGAGAACTCGAACGTCTCGGCCCGCTGGTGCTTGTTCATGAAATCGGAGGTGAGCGACGTATCTTCTTTCAGTCCGCCGACAAACGCGGCCTGAATGCGCTCATCGGGTCGAAGCTCGATGAGGCCGCGATTCCGGGGTCTGGCCGCTTTGAAATGCTGGGCACACAAGCCCAGCCGATCCGCTTGTATTCGGAGCCTTACCAGTCAAGAAGCGGCCGCTTCGGGTTGATCCAGGTTGCACAGGGGCTGGGGGAGGTGCCCCTTCCGCTCGCGAGCCTTCGTCTGGCCCTCTTGCTCATGTCGCCGCTCGCGGTCGCCCTTGCGGCTCTCGGCGGGTACGGCCTCGCGCGGCGGGCTCTCTCGCCCGTGGCCGAAGTCACCCGTCTTGCTCGGGAGATTGAAGCGGGGAGTTTGAACCGGCGTCTTCCCCTTCCTCACGCTCAAGATGAAATTGGGAGCCTGGTCACAACCCTCAATCAGATGATCGGCCGACTCGAGGCCGCGTTCGAAGCGATGGGAAGGTTTACCGCCGATGCGTCGCACGAGCTGCGCGGTCCGTTGACCACGATGCGCGGCGCCATCGACGTAGCCCTGGCCCAGCCGCGGGAGGCGGCGGAATATCGGGAGACCCTCCTTTCCGTGGGCCACGATGTCGACCGCTTGCGCTCGATCACCGCCGACCTTCTTGTGCTGGCGCGCGCCGATGCCGGTCGGATCCCGATTGAGCGCGCGCCGGTTCGCCTCGATGTCCTGGCGGCTGAGATCGCGGAAACCATGGGGGGCGCGCTGTTGCCTGATGGCGTTCAGGTTGCGGTTGAGTCGTCGGTGCCCGTCGTCGTCCTGGGCGACGAGCGCTGGTTGAGACAGCTCGTCTTCAATCTCGTCCACAATGCGGTGAAGTTCGCGGGGGCGACCAAAGACAAACGGCAAGCGCTGGTTCGCATGACCGTGTCCGTGGCGGCGGGCCGCGCCCTTCTCTCCGTTTCGGACAACGGCCCCGGCATTCCTGAGGACAAGATCGGCCACGTCTTCGAGAGGTTCTATCGCGCTGATCCCGCGCGAACGCTCGGCGAAGAGGAGGGGTCAGGGTTGGGGCTTTCGATCGCGGCCTGGATCGCCTCTGCCCACCAGGGCGAAATTCGGGTCGAGAACCGAGATGAAGGCGGTTGCCGCTTCATCGTAGGTCTTCCACTCGCAGCGGCTTCAATCGCAAAGGATCAGCAGTGAGGCGTTCTTGCGGAAGATTCGGCAATGGTCGCACCGAGGTTCCGGGATGTGGCGCAAGACTTGCGGCGCAAAGTCCCCCAACTCCTTTCGTAGCCCTCGCGGCGCTGGAAGTTCGCGCAATTGTGCGTCGGCACATTCCGTGCATCGATTATGGGGGAGAGAGCTTGTCTTGGCTCTCCAAGATGCGGGTCGCAGACCAAGTGGTCACCGCCGAAGGACCAGATTCAATGAAGACGGACGTGCCGAAGAAGAGCGTGACGGAAAGAACTCGGGGACTGCACCGGCGTCAGTGGCTTCGCGAGACCGCCGCCGCCATCCTGGGGACCGCGGCGGCTCGCGCATTGGTTGCGGGTGGCGGCCTGCTGCTGCCGCTCATCGAGACCTCCAAAGCTTCGGCCGCACCGCTTCGCCAGCCGTCCCTCCTCGTCGGCGCGCTGACCGCGACGCCTTTGACCGGTGCTATCTGGTCGGGCCGTTCCACGAACCTTCTTACGTTCGGCGGAACCTATCCCTCGCCAACGCTGCGAGCCCGACGCGGAGAAGTCTTCGAACTGCGCTTCGAGAACCGACTGGCCGAAGCCACGAACATCCACTGGCACGGACTGGCGGTGCCCGCGGAGGCGGACGGCTATCCAACAGACTTGATTGCCCCTGGCGGCGCGCGGCAGTACCGCTTCCAGATCGCCGACCGCGCAGGAACCTACTGGTACCACCCGCATCCGGATGGGCGAACCGCCGCACAGGTCTACGGTGGCATGGCCGGCTTCTTCATCGTCGAAGACGACGACGAGCGCGCCCTCGGTTTGCCCACGGGCGAACAGGACATCGCCCTGCTCCTTCAGGACCGCCGCCGCGCCAACGACAACTCCTTGACCTACGCCCCGACCCCAATGGACCTGATGTCGGGCTATCTCGGCA
The DNA here is from genome assembly GCA_031412915.1 of Vicinamibacteria bacterium. Lineage (GTDB taxonomy): Bacteria > Acidobacteriota > Vicinamibacteria > Fen-336 > JAGNNV01 > JAGNNV01. The sequence continues at coordinate 17,670 of JANODX010000130.1, forward strand.
ACACCGTCCTCGTGAACGGCACGCCCGAGGCTGAACTCTCTCTCTCCGCGACGCGGTATCGGTTCCGTCTCCTCAACGGATCCAACGCCCGGATCTTCCGCGTGGCTTTCGGGGACAACCGGGCCTTTGACGTCATCGCGGGAGACGGTGGCCTCCTCGAACGGGCAGTCACGACGAACGCGCTCTTCCTTGCTCCGGGCGAGCGGGCCGAGATTCTGGTGGACTTCTCGCGAGATCCCCTGGGCACATCGGTGCCACTACTCAGCGCGCCCTTCACCGTTGGCGGGGGTGGCGGCATGGGCATGGGAATGGGAGGGTCTTCACAGGGAGCTTCAGCCTCGCTGTTGCGTCTGGTGGTTGGGCGCGCAGGCGGCCCTTCGGCTCCGTTGCCCGCACGGCTCGCTTCGATTGAGAGACTCGATCCCGCACGCGCGCAGGTGCAGCGACGCTTTGTCATGGACATGCGCATGCCGCCCTTCGCGGGCGCATTCACCATCAACGCCCGCAGCTTCGACGCGGCCCGCGTGGATGTTCGCGTCGAACGAGGCGTGCTCGAGGTCTGGGAAATCGTCAACGTATCGACCGAACCCCACCCGTTTCACGTCCATGCCACGCAGTTCCAGGTCGTCAGCCGATCGAGCGGCGCGCTCGCGCCTCATGAACTCGGACTCAAGGACACCGTTTTGGTGTGGCCGGGGGAGACGGTGCGAATCGCCATTCGCTTCGATGCTCACGCCGGTCTGTACGTCCTTCACTGCCACAACCTCGAACACGAGGACGCGGGGATGATGCTCAACCTCGAGGTGCTGTGATTCCTTTGAAACGGACGGCCCGTTCTCCCCGGGACCCCAGGCATGCCTTCACGTCCCGCGGGAGACAAGGCAGAATTGGAGGATGAACACTCGGTTCCTGATCCCACTCGCCTTCCCGATCGCCCTCCTCACCGCCCGCTCGGCAGCTCCGCAGACGACCGCGCCGGCGACGGTGCATGATCTCAAGTCCCCGGCCCCGGAAGACTCCGCGTTTCCTCAACTGGCGGGTGACGACAAGGGCGGCGTCTACATGACCTGGATCGAGACCCTCAAGGACGGCGCCGGCCATCGCCTCCGACTTGCCCATCGCAGGACCGGAGGCGCCTGGGAGGAGGCGGTGACGGTTCACGAAGGGAAGGACTTCTGGCGGAACTGGGCCGACTTTCCCGGCCTCGGGGTCTTTGCGGACGGCGCGGTGATGGTTCACTGGCTGGGGCGAAGCGGTGAGGCTACCTACGACTACAACGTGAAAACGCGGATCTCAAGAGACGCCGGGCGAACCTGGGGCGAGCCCTTCCTCGTCAATACCGACGGCGTCAAGGCCGAGCACGGCTTCGTCTCCTTTGCCTCTACCGGCAAGGGGATGGGTGTGGTCTGGCTCGATGGGCGAGAGACGAAAGGCGGCCACGAGGGAAATCACGCGGCGGCGGGCGGGGGTGCTATGACCCTGCGCTTCGCCGAATTCTTGAGCGATGGAACCCGGGTGCGCGAGTCGCTCCTCGATGCCAAGGTGTGCGACTGTTGTCAGACAGCGGTGGTGAACACGTCCAAGGGCCTTCTCGCCGCCTATCGCGATCGATCCGATCTGGAGTTTCGCGACATCTCCCTGGTCCGGCCAGAGGCCGAAAAGCCGACGCCGCGCGACTTCTCGAAGGACGGCTGGAAGATCAACGCCTGTCCGGTGAACGGTCCTTCTCTAGCCTCGCGCGGCGACACGGTGGCCGCGGCCTGGTTCACCATGGGCGGAGGGAAGGCGCGAGTCAGGGCGGCCTTGTCGAAGGACGGGGGCGATACGTTTGCCCCGGCCATCGAAGTCGACTCTGCTTTTCCGCTCGGACGGATCGACATCGGGATTCTGACGTCCGGCCAGACACTGCTGAGCTGGCTGGGCCGAGGTGAGAAGGGCGCAGCTGAAATCAAGGCGGCGTTCATCACGCCCGAAGGCGCTCTCAAGCCGTCCTTCAAAGTCGCGACCACATCCATGGCCCGCGCCTCGGGATTTCCCCGGCTCGAGCTCTCAGGCGACGAGGTCGTGTTCGCCTGGACCGAGGTCCAGACCGCTTCGTCCGACGCCCCCGCCTCGACCCCGGCCTCACGGTTGCGGACCGCGGTGATGAAGCTGAAATGAAGGGTCACGCCCGTTGGCTCTGGGGTGCTGCTGAACTAACGGAATATGTGGCCGCGGCTGCTGCTTTCCTGGGCGGAATCGCCATGAGGCTTTTCTCTCGCGACCGCTCGCCTCGCCACCCGGCGCTCCCACCACGGATGCACAAGAGCGATCTCCCGTCGCTCGAAACCAAAAATGAGTCCGCTGCATCAAAGACTCTTTGGAGGCTCATCGTGATTCGCACAATCAAGCCCGTATCCCTTTGTATCCTGCCCCTCTTCCTCCTCGCGTGCGGTGGCGGGGACTCGCCCATGATGCCCACCGGCCAGGGCACGCCGTCATCAACGCCCCAACCAACCGCCAGTCCGACCCCGATTTCCACTCCGACTTCGACACCGATCCCGACCCCTGCTCCCACTCCGTCGCCCGAGGGCGTCGCCGACGATGCCACGTTCTTCAAACTGATCTCTCGCGACGAGCCGTACCAGTCCTACCGTTTGTTCCCGAACACCACGGAAATCTCCTCTGGCCGGCTCGATGGCGCGGGCGCGCATCCATCGGCGCGTGTACGGATCAACACGTCTGCGGCTCAGTCGCTGACGGATGGAAAACTTCCGAGCGGAAGCCGATTCCGTAGCGGTTCCGTCATCGTGAAGGAGATCACTTCGGGGGGGCAGGCCGGCCTGCTCGCCGTCATGCGACGGGACGGCCCGAACAGCGGCGCGGGATGGCAATGGGCCGAGTATCGCCCCGACGGTTCGGTGGTGTACTCCATCAACGCACGCGGCGGTGCTTGCATCGAGTGCCATTCCCGGCAGCAGGGCCCCCGAAACGACCTGGTGCGTACGTTCGAGCGGCAGTGATCCCTCGGTGGGAAGAAGGTTGCAGTGTCCACGGCCCGTTTCGCCGATAAAGATCCGAACCAGAGTCTGTTCGCCGTCGAGAACCCTCATCGTTGCTCCTCCGTTTAGACGCCGGTGAGGCGCTGCCCAAGGGCCAGGCCCAGAAGCACGGCGCCGAAACAGGCCACGGTGGTGAGACCGAAGTTCAGGAATGCCGCGCCGATGGCGCCGTCCTGAGCAAGCCTCGTGGTCTCGTAGGCGAAACTCGAGTATGTCGTGAGTCCGCCCAGGAAACCGGTGGTGAGGGCGAGGCGCAGGGTGGGCGAAAACGCCACCATGTTGAGCGCCGCCTGCATCACCGCCGCAATCAGGAAGCAACCGGTGAGATTGACGATGAAGGTGCCGTAGGGAAAAGACGCTCCCAGGCGCTCTTCGGCCCACAGACCGATCAGATACCGCGTGCCCGTGCCCAGCGCGCCCGCGAAACAGATCCAAAAGAGTCTTTCCATGAATATCACTCTCCCTGATCCGGGTTGAATTTGGCGGTTGCGATACGGACGGCGCCCAGGAGTTGAAGGCTTGCGGCGATGCCGAATCCCCAGGCGTGCTCCGGAAACACCGCCCACAGAGTCCCCACGAGGGCGCTCGAAATCATATCGCCCACGCCGTTGGTCGCGGCCAGCAGTCCCATGCCCGCGCCACGTCTCTCCTTCGCGAGCAGGCTCGCCGCGAACGCCTTCTCCGCCACCTCCTCCGCGGCGATGTAGATGCCGGAGCAGATAAACAGGAAGACGAGCCACGCGGACGTGGGCGGCGCCACTGCAAAACCAAAGGTTGTCGCCGCGGCGAACAGGTAACCGAAGGTGATGACGCGGCGATGGCCGATCCGGTCCGCGAGCATGCCCAGGGGAAACGCGGCCAGAGCGCTGGTGGCATTGTGCAGGACATACAAAGCCACCGCCGCCGCCGCACCCGAAAGAGAGAGGATCGATCCGGTCATGGCTTGGGTCGCGTAGAGGATGAGCAGGGTCCGCGAGAAGTCGCCGCAGCCGAAGATCAGGATGCCCGACAGATAGACGCGGAACGGCCTGCCCGTGCCCGCGATCTCGCCCCCCAGGCTGAACGGGGTTCGTCGCGGAACATGCGGCCCTTCCACTACGAGCAGAACGATGGCCAGAAAGGCCAGGATCCCCGGCCCGATCGAGACGAGCAGAAGATGGCGCGGTTCCATGCCGCGAGCGAGAAGAAACATGGCGAGCAGGGGACCGAGCACCGCTCCGGTCGCGTCGGCGGATCGCTCCAGACCGAAGGCGCGGCCATGCGCTTCACTCGGCGATCCTTCCGCCATCAGGACATCGCGCGCCGGCCCGCGGCTGCCCCGGCCGATCCAGGCCACAACCCGGCACAGCATGACCTGAGCGACGCTCGTGCACACCCCCATCGCCGCGGTTCCGAGTCCGGTGACGAAGTAGCCGATGGAAGCGAGGGGCTTGCGCCGGCGCACGCGATCCGCGGCCACTCCGCCCCAAAGCTTGGCCAGGGCCGACAGGCCATCCGCGCTGCCCTCGATGATCCCGAGTGCGGCGGGACCGGCTCCGAGGCTCAAGAGGAAAGCGGGGAGGACCGCGGTCGCCATCTCATGAGAGACGTCGGAGAAGAGGCTCGCCAGTGAAACCCCGAGGGTGGTGCGGTTCAACCACGCGGGCTTCGATTTTTCCGGCGAGGCCGAGAGAGTCTGGTTCACGCGTCAGTTCCTACCGTTCTGGTTAGCGTACTGTAGGAGTCATCAGCCTCAAGGCTGCGACGTCCGTGGGCCCTTTAGCATTGGCCTGACGCTGCCATCCCATCGTGAGGTGCTTATGACCATTCTGACCGGACTCTTTCTGCTTGTCTTGGCCCCGCCCGTCATTCAGCCGAGCCCGACGCCCGACCCCTGGTTGTCGATCCGTTTCATGGTCGGCGAATGGGAGGGCGCATCCGAAGGAGAGCCGGGAAAGGGCACGGTCAGGCGCACATATCGATTCGTCCTGGACGACAAGTTCCTGAATGAACAAAACGTCTCCACTTATCCGCCGCAGCCGAAGAATGAGAAGGGCGAGGTTCACCATCACTGGTCATTTTTCAGTTACGACCGCGCTCGACACACCCTGGTCCTCCGTCAGTTCCACCAGGAGGGCTTCGTTAATCAGTTCGCGATGGCGGCCCAGGATCCCGCTCAAACCGCGATCGTTTTCGAGAGTGAAGCGCTGGAGAATGTCCCCAAGGGCTGGAAGGCGAGAGAGAGTTACCAGGTGGTTTCGCCCGACGAGTTTGTCGAGACGTTTGAGATCGCATCTAGTGGCCCTTACGAGGTTTACAGTCGCGCGCGCTTCAAGCGCAAACCTGCCCGCTGACTACCCGCCCGGCCGTATTCCACGGAGTTAACGCGGCCGACTCCTTGAGTTCTCCTGCGCTGCTTAGTCTCCCGCTTGTACTCCCGGCCTCTTGAATGACCGGGCAAGCAAAGAGGAACCGCTGAGACTCATGAAAACCAACATCAACCGGCTTGTCGCCGCCTTCGTTTGTGCCCTCGCCCTCTCCAGTGTGGCGCTGGCCCAGGGCTTCTTCTATAAAGAGGTAGCCAAGGACGGCCGCATCTACGTCTTCAACCTCGGCCCCGAATACGAGCGCTGGGCGCAAACCGGCGAAACCGGCCGCGCCATCAGCAAGCTCAACTACGGCCCCGCGGGTGAAACCGTGGTGTTCGATTCCGAAGAGGCGATCGACCTCTACAACTTCAAGCACGGCGTCGCTGAAGTGGTGATCAAGCCCAAGCCGCCCCGCCTCGAACTGGTGTGGCGCGACGGCAAGACGCGTATCACCACCGACTCGGCCTACCTGGAGATGTCGACGCGCCTGCAGATGCGCTACACCCATGAGTTCCCCGATGCCAGTGTCCAGCTCCCCGGCACCGCCGCGAAAGGGGACACCCGGGGCTCCTTCCGCATCCGGCGCGCGAAGTTCAAGCTCGAAGGCTGGGCCATGAAGCCGTGGATCACCTACGAGTTCCAGCTCAACATTCCCGCGGTCACCGGAGCGAATCCTGGAGCGATTCTCGAAGATGCCTCCCTCGACCTCGACCTCACCAAGGGAAAGAACAAGTTCCGGGTCAAGTTCGGCCAGTTCAAGCCGGCTTTCGGCCGCCAGGAAATGACATCCTCCGGGTCTCAGAGTTTCGTCGATCGGTCCGAGGTTTCGAACATCTACGCCCGCGGCCGGGAGACCGGTCTGGCGCTTTGGGGCACCACCGCGAACAACAAGCTCGAGTGGCGCGCCGGCATCTCGAACGGCAACAGCATGACCCGGACCATCAACGACAACGACGAGTTCCAGTACAACGCCCGCGTGATGTTCCAGCCAACCGGCCGCCAGGCGCTGGTCCAGCGCGCGTGGATTTCCGGTCCCTTCTACTCCGAAGGGGATTTCGAATCTGCGGACTTCCCCCTCTTCGCCATCGCCGCGAACTTCGAGAAGAACAATTTCCATCGCACCACCACTGCCAACGACCTGAAGGACACAATTTACGGCTTCGATCTCGTCTACAAGTACAAGCGCTTCTTCGCCACCGGCGAGTACTACATTCGTGAGCGAACGCCGGAGACCGGCGCCAAGTTCAACTCCGATGGTTTCTTCGGACAGGCCACGTACATGCTGACCTCCAGGCGACAGTGGGAGATCGGCGCCCGCTATGGCCAGTTTGATCCGAGCGACCTCCTTCCCCTGAACAAGCGCACGGAACTCCGGGGCGCCCTCTCGTACTACTACGGTCGCCACAATCTGAAGGTCCAGGCCGACTTCGGCCAATTGAAGACCGAGGCTGCCGCCGGCGCTATCAAGAACAAAGAGTTCCGGCTTCAGTCCCAGATCGTCTTCTGATCGACCCTGCTAGTTAACACGGACGTAACACGAGCGTAACCCCCTCTTCTTGTCCACCCCATAGCGTCGCCCGGCAGCTCCCGAGACGCTCTTCCGAAGGTACCCCTCAACATGAATCACACACTTCGTTTCGCCGCCACCGCTCTCCTGTTCGCTGCCGCCGCCGAGGCGCAGCAGGTCCAGGTCGACCCTGCCCTTCCTTCCTACCAGAAGGTCAGTGGAGTTTCGGGCAACCTCAACAGCATCGGCTCCGACACCATGAACAACCTCATGACCCTCTGGGCGGAGGCGTTCACCAAAATGTATCCGAACGTGAAGGTCCAGGTCGAGGGCAAGGGTTCGTCGACGGCCCCCCCCGCGCTCATCGCCGGCACCGCCCAGTTCGGTCCGATGTCGCGCGCCATGCGCTCCACCGAGGTCGACCAGTTTGAGCAGAAGTACGGCTTCAAACCGGTGCAGTTCCGAACTTCGTACGACGCTCTTGCCGTCTACGTGAGCAAGGACAACCCGCTCGAGAAGCTGACCTTGGCCCAGGTCGACGCGGCTTTCTCGAAGACCCGTCGCCGCGGCTACAAGTCGAACGTCACCACCTGGGGCGACCTCGGTCTCACCGGAGACTGGGCCAGCCGCCCGGTCAGCCTGTACGGTCGCAACTCCGCGTCGGGTACCTATGGCTTCTTCAAGGAGCATGCGATGAACAACGGCGACTACAAGGACAGTGTCAAGGAACAGCCGGGCTCCGCCTCGGTGGTTCAGGGCGTCACCGGAGATCGTTTCGGCATGGGCTACAGCGGCATCGGCTACCGCACCTCCGGGGTGAAGGTCGTCGCGATTGCCGAGGCGGAAGGCAAGTCTTTTTCCTCTGGCAGCTACGAGGACGTGAAGAGCGGCAAGTACCCGCTCAACCGCTTCCTCTTCCTCTACGTCAACCAGGCCCCGGACAAGGCCGCCGATCCTCTGGTGCGTGAGTTCCTGAAGCTCATCTTCAGCAAGGAAGGCCAGGAAGTGGTTCTGAAGGACGGCTATCTCCCTCTTCCCGCCGACATCGTCAAGCAGGAGCTTGCGAAGATCCGCTAGATCTCACGCTGCCGGATAGAACGGTCGGGTCATGAACGAAGTCAAGACCGAAACTGTCCGGCAGCGCATGCACGCGGCCTCGAGCCGGATTGCCCGGGTCAAGGCGTGGGACCGGGTGGCGCGCGGCGTCATCACCATGGGCGGCTTCGGCGTGGTGGTGAGCGTCCTCTTCATCTTCCTTTTCATCCTGGGAGAGGCCTGGCCCCTGTTCCAGCCCGCGACCACGAACAAGATCACGTCCGCGGACGCCTCGGTTCTTCGAGGAGCCCTCACTCTCGGGGTGGACGAGTACCAGCGCAAGCTCTTCGGCCTCATGCCGGGGGGCTCTCTCAACGTCTCGAACATCGAAACCGGCAAGGTCGAGACGGAAGAAAAGCTCCCCGACCTGGGTGGCGCGACCCTGACCTCCGCCGCGCGGGACGCCACGGGCGGCCTCCTGGTGGCCGGCACCTCGGACGGCCGCGCTTCCCTGATTCACCTTCGATTCCAACCGCAGTACGAAGCGGACAAGCTTGTCGACGTTTCGAGCGACATACGAACCGAGCCCCCGATTGAGATGGATCCGGCTCATCGCGCCCTTCGTCTGGTCGACGGCCGGGAGCGCGACGGCACCTCGGTGCTCGCGGCCGTGGCCGGCGATGGCGAGATCGTGGTGATGCGAAAGAAGCCGGAGGACACCGCTTTCCTCCGGGAGACCCTGGAAGTGGGAGCGGGAGAAATCATCACCCACCTCCGTCTGGCCCGCACAGACCTTCTCGCCGCCGCCACCGACCGGGGAGGAATGTATTTGTGGGAGCTTGGCTCGCCCATTCGGCTGGTGGACAACCGGTCGCTGGCCCCGGGCCGGGTGACCGCCATGGCCTGGGCCAACGCCGACATCTCGCTCCTCGTGGGCGATGACCAGGGAGGGGTGGCCGCCTATTTCCGGGTGAGAGTGAAAGACGACGACCCCGAACCCGTGCTGGTGCGCGCTCACGTCTACGAGAAGCAGAGCGCCGCCGTGGTCGATCTGGTTCCCTCGGTGCGCGACAAGAGCTTTCTCGCCGTTGGGGCGGACGGTTCCCTGCGCCTCGTGCATCTGACCTCCGAGCGCGTGGTGGCTTCGCTCGTCCCGACCGAGGCCCCCATCGCGCGCGCGGTCATCGCCCCCAAGAACGAC
>JANODX010000131.1:0-1692 GCA_031412915.1 Vicinamibacteria bacterium
CGCCGGACCCGAAGAGACCACTCGCCTGTGGGGGGCCGACCTCACGTTCCGGTATCGACCGCTGAGACGATCGATCTACACCCACTTCCTCGCCCGCGCCGAAGCCACCTGGAGCCGGCGATCGGAACTTGCGGGGCCACACGCCTTCGGGGCCTATGGCTATCTCGAATATCAGTTCGCGCGACGGTGGACCAGCGGCCTGCGTCTCGACACCGCGGAGCGCGCGACCGATTCGTCGGTGAAGGACAAGGGAGCCTCGTTCCTGATGACCTACAAGCCGAGCGAGTTCTCTCTGGTGCGCGGCCAGTATCGTCACACCCGATTCGGCGACGGACTCACGTCCAACGAGTTCCTGTTTCAGTTCCTCTTCTCCATCGGCGCTCACGGCGCCCATCCGTTCTAGGAGGTCCCATCATGTCCATGCGCTCAGCCGTTCTCTTCGCGGCCGTCTGCTTCTCGATACGGGGAGCGACACCCACCGCTGAGGCAGGTATCAAAGTCGTCACCACCACCGAGGACCTCGCCGCCCTGGCCCGCGAGGTTGGAGGCGACAAGATCAGCGTCGAAGCCATCGCCAAGGGCTACCAGGATCCTCACTTCGTCGAAGCCAAGCCGAGCTTCATCCTCAAGCTGCACTCCGCCGACCTCCTCGTGGTGGTAGGCCGTGACCTCGAGATCGGCTGGCTGCCGCCCCTCCTCCAGCAGAGCCGGAACGAGAAGATTCAGGTCGGATCCAGGGGCTATCTCGACGCGTCCCTCACCGTCAGGATTCTGGACATACCGCAGGGCCAGATCACCCGCGCCATGGGCGACGTGCATCCTTCCGGCAATCCGCACTATTGGCTGGACCCGGGCAACGGTCGACGGATCGCCCGGGCGATGCTGACCAAACTATCGGAGCTTCAACCCGCGGATGCGAGCCTCTTTTCCCAGCGCTTTGGGGATTTCGACCAGCGTCTCGGCGAAGCCGAGAAGCGTTGGGACGCCGCCATGGCTCCCTACAAGGGGACGAAGGTCGTGACCTATCACCGCTCCTGGCCAAATTTCGTGGAGCGTTTCGGCCTCGACGTGATCGGTTACGTGGAACCGAAGCCCGGCATCCCCCCTTCACCCCAGCACACCATCGACCTGATCGGAGAGATGAGGAAGGTGAAAGCGACCATCATCCTGGTCGAACCCTATTTCGATCTCAAGACGCCACAATCGGTGGCGAGAGAGACGGGGGGCAAAGTGATCGTTCTCTCGCCGTCGGTGGGCAGCGAGAAGGAAATCACCGACTACATTCACCTCTTCGACCACAACGTGAACCTGCTTCTCGCGGCACTCACAGGCGTCGGGCACTAGACCATGGACCCCACCATTCTCGAGTTCCTCGCCGCCCCGTTCGCCGCGAGCCTGGTCATCGCGGGCATCCACGCCTATCTCGGTGTCCACGTGGTCGAACGCGGAGTCATTTTCGTCGACCTGTCCCTGGCCCAGATCGCGGCCCTGGGCAGCACGATCCCGCTGCTTCTCCCCTTCACCGATGGCGACCCCCACGGGCCCTGGACGTACTGGATCAGCCTTCTCTTCACCTTCATCGGCGCGGCGATCTTCGCGACCATTCGTTCGAAGAAGGCGCGGATCCCCCAGGAAGCCATCATCGGCATCAGCTATGCGGTGGCTTCGGCCGCGGCCATGCTGGCCATGAGC
>JANODX010000132.1:0-18334 GCA_031412915.1 Vicinamibacteria bacterium
GGTGACGTTCGGGGGAAGCCGATCGCATCCGGTCCCTGAGCTCGTCGAAGGGACCGGCGTTGGGGGTGGCTTCGACAAGCTCAGCCACCGGCATCCACCGGGTCTTGCAGGATCGCCCCACAACCATGTCGCACACCCGAACGTGGCCACGGTGTGGCCAGGTCCTGCTTGGATGGGTAACATGCAGGGTTGATGGCCGTCCCCGCCGATCCCCGGCGGGCGCCCTTGGCCTCATCGGCCGCCTCAGCGGAGACCAAAAATGAGAACCCGTCTACTGCTCGCCCTCCTCGCCTTGGCCACGATTCCTGCCCTGCTCGGCGCCCAGACCCCCGACAACGCCGCCATCGCCAAGGCGGTCAAGGACCTGGGCCTTCGAACCCTCGGGCCCGGCCTCATGAGCGGCCGGATCGCCGACATCGCGGTGCACCCGACCGACCCGAGCACCTGGTACGTTGCGGCCGGCTCCGGCGGGGTGTGGAAGACCGGCAATGCCGGCGTCACCTGGACGCCGGTGTTCGACGACCAGGCCTCGTACTCGACCTCGGAGATCACCCTCGATCCCACCAACCCCGAAGTGGTCTGGGTGGGCACGGGTGAGAACGTCAGCGGCCGGCACGTGGGCTGGGGCGACGGCGTCTATCGGAGTCGCGATGGCGGACGGACCTGGCAGCGGATGGGACTTGCCGCCTCCCAACACATCGGCCGAATCCTCGTACACCCCAAGGACGGCAACGTGGTGCTGGTCGCGGCCGAGGGGCCGCTGTGGTCGGCGGGTGGGGAACGTGGCGTCTACCGCACCACGGACGGCGGCGCCACCTGGGCCCCGGTGCTCCAGATCGATGAAAACACCGGCGTCACCGATCTCGAGTTCGATCCGGAAAACCCGGAGGTGGTGTATGCCGCCGCCTACCAGCGCCGCCGTCACGTCTGGGGGTTCCTCTCCGGCGGGCCCAAGTCGGGCTTCTGGAAATCCTCCGACAACGGCAAGACCTGGCGCCAGGTGACCACCGGCCTTCCCAAGGGAGACATGGGGAAGATCGGGCTGGCGGTGACGCCGGCCGATCCGAGCCTGGTGTATGCCACCATCGAAGCCAGCGGCGAGGAGAAGGGCTTCTACCGCTCGCGCGACCGGGGCGAGAGCTGGGAGAAGCGCAATGCGTACATCTCCGGCGGCACCGGCCCCCACTACTACCAGGAGATCGAGGCCTCCCCGACGAACCCGGAACTCGTCTATCAGATGGATGTCTTCCTGCACGTGACGCGGAACGGCGGCGCCACCTTCGACGTCCTTGAAACCGGGGCCGACAAGCACAGCGATAACCACGCCCTCGCGATTGACCCGAGGAACGGCCGGCACCTGATCGTCGGCACCGACGCCGGGCTGTACGAGAGCTTCGACGAAGGCAAGACCTGGCGCCACTTTCCGAACCTGCCGGTGTCGCAGTTCTACAAGGTGGCGCTCAACAATCGCGAGCCCTTCTACGACATCCTGGGCGGGGCGCAGGACCTGGGAACACTGCACGGCCCGTCGCGCACCATGAACCGCGACGGCATCCGGAACCAGGACTGGTACGTGCCTCTCGGCGCCGACGGATACGGCGTGGCTTTCGACCCGCGCGATCCCGACATCATGTACCTGATGTGGCAGGAGGGGAACCTGTACCGGAAGGACCGCCTTAGCGACGAGGGCCTGGGTATCCGGCCCCAGCCCGCGGCGGGAGAGCCGGCGGAGCGGTGGAACTGGGACTCGCCCATCCTGGTCAGTCCCCACAACCCTGACCGGATCTACTATGGATCGCAGCGGCTCTGGCGAAGCGATGATCGGGGCTCTGCCTGGACCGCGATCAGCGGCGACCTGACCCTCGGCCGGAACCGCTACGAGCAGAAGTTCCTCGGGCGAGTCTGGAGCGTGGACTCGCTCTTCGACCATGGCGCCATGTCCAAGTACGCCACCCTCACCGCCGTCAGCGAGTCGCCGCTGCAGGCGGACGTGCTGGTGGTGGGAACCGACGACGGGCTGGTCCAGATTTCCAGTAGCGGCGGTCAGAGCTGGACCCGCGCGGCCGCACTTCCCGGCCTGCCGGCCTTCGGCTTCGTGAATGACGTCGAGGCCTCGCTCCACGATGCCCGGACCCTTTACGCCGTGGCCGACGCCCACAAGACCGGCGATTTCTCTCCCTATGTATATGAGAGCACCGACCTCGGGCGGACCTGGCGTTCCATTTCGGGCGACCTGCCCAAGGGCACCATTGTCTGGGCGATCCAGCAGGATCATGTCCGGCCCGATCTGCTGTTCGTGGGGACCGAGTTCGGGCTCTATGTCAGTCCCAACCGCGGTATCAACTGGTTCAAGCTGAGTGGCGGGGCGCCGACCATTCCCTTCCGGGACATCAAGCTCCACCGCCGGGACAACGACCTGGTCGGGGCCACCTTTGGGCGGGGCTTCTACGTGCTCGACGACTACAGCCCGCTCCGCGACATCGCGGCGGGCGCGCTTGCTGCCGAAGGAACCCTGTTCCCGGTACGCGATGCGTGGTGGTTCGTCCCCTCTCAGCCGGGACAGGCCCCGGGGCGGCCGGAGATCGGAAGCGACGACTTCACCACCCTGAACCCACCGCTCGGCGCGCTGCTGACTTACTATCTCAAGGAAGCGCCCACCACCGCCCGCGAAGCGCGCCAGGCCAGCGAGAAGGCTCTGCGCGAGAAGAGTGCGGACGCCACGTTCCCCGGATTCGACCGGCTCCGCGAGGAGGCGCTCGAGAGCGGACCCAAGGTCTTGCTGGTGGTTGCAGACGCCGCCGGTCGGAAGGTCCGCTGGATCGAGGGGCCGGCCAAGGCCGGGCTCCACCGGGTGAACTGGGACCTGCGCGGGCCGAGCCCGGACCCGGTGGACCTGAGCCCCCCGGGATTCAAGCCGCCGTGGGACGCGCCGTCCACTGGTCCCCTGACTGCCCCGGGCCGCTACTCGGCGGAGCTGTTAGTGGTCTCGGCGAATGGGGTTCGGCGCCTGGGACTTCCCCAGTCGTTCGAGGTGAAGCCCGTGCCCACGGCCCGAAGCGGCACCGATTTCGTGGCCGTCGCCGCCTTCCAGCAGCAGACCGCCGAACTGCGGCGGCAGGTCGCGAGCGCCGAGGCGCGGATCACTGGAGTGCGCGAACAACTCCGGCACATGCGGGCGGCTCTGCTGCAGGCCCCCCGCGCCAAAGAGGACCTGTTCGCCCGGATGGACTCGGTGACCAAGGCGCTCGCGGGGCTCGAGTTGCGGTTGTCCGGAGACCCCGCCCGCCAGGCCCTGAACGAGTCCGATGCCCCGTCCATCAGCGGCCGCGTTGGCCAGGTGATGAACGGGCACTGGGAGACGCGGCAAACCCCGACCGCCACCCAGCGGCGCGACGTCGAGATCGCGAGCGGCGCCCTGGAGACACTGACCCGGGACCTGAAGACGCTGATCGAGGGTGACCTCGCGCGATTGAAGGCGGACCTCGAGGCCGCGGGCGCACCGTGGACACCGGGGCGTTGAGAGCCGGAACAAACGACAGGTCCTGGTCGAGGCGCTTCCAGGTCGTCCCACCGTTGCGGGTGACATAGGCCGAGGGTTCCAAGCCCGGGGGAGATTCGCGCCCACACCGTGGCGCCACCCATGGGGAACGCCCGGGCCTCATCGGCGTCGCGCGAATGCACGGCCATGGGGAAGCCCATGTCGCCGACAGCTTTCGGCATCGCTCGCCCGATGTGAGGCCAGGTCTTCACTAACTAACGAGCAGTCTCCGTCACGCTTATGACTAGAATGGGCCAAAGGGGGTTGAAGAGCACCATGCCGACTACCCCGGCCTCGCCAACGCTGAAGCTGTTCGTCAGGTACACGCGAAACGTCGAACCGCGTGAATCCCCCGCCTTGAACATCACCAGGTCCCATGGATTTCACGGCCACGATGTTTTCATCGGCCAGCATTCCAGAGGGGGCCTGCCCCCGTCCGCGAAAGCGCCCCTCTAATGATTGGCCGCAAGCTCGGGCGCTACGAGATTCTCGCGAAGCTCGGCGCGGGCGGCATGGGAGAGGTCTACCGCGCCCGCGACTCGATCCTGGGCCGCGACATTGCCCTGAAGGTGCTGCCCGAGCGGATCCGCGCCGACGCGGAGAGGCTGGCCCGTTTCGAGCAGGAGGCTCGCGCCGCCAGCGCGCTCAACCATCCCAACGTCATCACCATCTACGACGTCGGCGAGGCCGACGGCGTCCCCTTCATCGCGATGGAACTGGTGGAGGGGCAGACCCTGCGTTCCCTGCTCGGCCGCCGACTGCTCGTCACCAAGCGAGCCCTGGCCCTCGCGGTCCAGGCTGCCGATGGGCTCGCCAAGGCGCATGCCGCGGGCATCGTCCATCGGGACCTGAAGCCCGAGAACCTGATGGTCACTCCCGACGGCGTTCTCAAGATCCTGGACTTCGGCCTCGCCAAGTTGCACGAGGTCGACTCCGCGGTCTCCCCCGAGAGTCCGACGCGAGAGTTCACGAACCCCGGCGTCTTGCTGGGAACGGCCAGTTATATGTCCCCGGAGCAGGCGCGCGGCCACGCGGTCGACTTTCGCTCCGACCAGTTCGCCTGCGGCGCCATCTTGTACGAGATGGCCACGGGCCGCCGCGCGTTCCAGAAGGAAACCCCGGCCCAGACGATGACGGCCATCATGGAGAGCGAGCCCGAGCCGATCCAGAACCTGAATCCCGCCGTTCCGCCACCGTTCCGCTGGATCGTCGAGCGCTGCCTCAAGAAGAACCCCGACGAGCGCTACGCCGCCACCCTCGACTTAGCCCGCGAGCTACAAAACGTCTACGAGCGGCTGGAGGAGGTCTCCTCGCACTCGTCGCCCATCGGCGGTTCCCCCCCGAAGAAGGGACGCGGCTGGCGCGGCGGTGCGCGCGCGGCGGCTTTGATCGCCGTCTTGGGTATGGTCGCGGCCCTCGCCATGCTGTGGCGCAGGGAGCGGTCGCAAACGCCCCTGCCCCAGCAGAAGCACATCGCGGTACTGCCCTTCGTCAACGCCGGGGGGGACCTCGCTTCGAAGGCCTTTAGCGACGGTCTCGTCGAGACGCTGACCAGCCGACTCACCCAACTCGAGCGCTTCCAGGACTCTTTGTGGGTGGTTCCAGCCTCGGAAGTCAGGCAGGCGAGCCTCGGAAGCGCCGCCGCGGCCAGCCGACTGTTCGGGGCGACACTCGTCATCTCGGGCAGCGTCCAGCGGAGCGGCGGTCTGGTCAGGCTCACCGCCAACCTCGTGGACCCGGTCGCGGTGCGCCAGCTTCGTTCGATTTCGATCGACAGCAGGCTGGACGACCTTGTGGCGATTCAGGACGGTTTGATCGAGCGAGTCACCGAGATGCTGGAGTTCGAGCTGAGCGGGGAGGCCAAGCGCCATATGGAGGCCGGAGGCACAAAGGTCTCTACCGCCTACGAGTCGTATCTGGAGGGGCGGGGGCATCTTCAGAGGTACCAGGAACGCGAAAGCCTGGATCTGGCCGTGGGTGCCTTCCAGCAGGCCCTCCAGCGCGATCCCGACTACGCGCTCGCCTATGCCGGTCTCGGGGAGACGTACTGGCGCCTTTACAACCTCACGAAGGGCGAGGAATGGGTCGATCTCGCGCGCCGGACGTGTGCCCGAGCCGTGGAGCTCAACGACCTGCTCGCCCCCGTCCACGTCACCCTCGGACTCATCGACCACGGCCGCGGCCTCTACGCGCAAGCCATCACCGAGTTCGAAGGCGCCATCAATCTGGACCCCGTCAGTGTCGACGCCCACCGTGGTCTCGCCAACACGTACGAGGCGACGGGCAAGCTGGAGCAGGCGGAAACCACCTACCAGAAGGCCATCGAACTGCGGCCCGGCGACTGGTCGAGCCACAGCTATCTTGGGACCTTTTACTTCCGGCATGGGCGCTATACGGAAGCCGAGCGTCAGTTCCTCCGCGTGGTCGAGCTCACCCCCGACAACGTTCGGGGTTACAACAACCTTGGCGGCGTCTACCAGAAGATGGGACGCTACGACGACGCCATTGCCACTCTCAATCGCTCCCTCGCCGTGAAACCCAGCGCCAATGCCTACACGAACCTGGGCACGATCCTGTTCTTCCAGGGCCGCTACACAGAGTCGGTCCCCATGATGGAGAAGGCCATCGCGCTCGGGAGCGGCCAACAAATCCTCTGGGGGAACCTGGCTGACGCATATCGGTGGACGCCGGGGCTGGCCGCCAAAGCCCCCGATGCGTATCGGCGAGCCATCCAGCTGGGCGAGGCGGAGTTGAAGGTGAACGCCCAGGACGCTCTCACGCGCGCTTATGTTGCCAGCTATTGGGCTAAGTTAGGGGTTCCTGGAAGAGCCATCGAAGAGGCGGACCGCGCTCGACGCGCCGCTCCGTCGGACGTTCACGTAACGTTCCGGTGTGCCGTCGCCTACGCGTTGGCTGGCCGACGCGGCCGGGCCCTGGAAGGGCTGGTGAAGGCTTTACGCGGGGGTTATTCGATCGAAGAGGCGCGGCACGAACCCGACCTCCAGGGACTCCGCCTCGAGGCCGAGCAGGCGATTGCCCTGCGGCCGGCAACTAAATGAACGCAGACGTAACCGAGGAATCAACCCACGTATAACAGCAGACCGAAGAGGAACAACCATGACGAGTCAAGAGCCCGCACCGGCAGCCGCAGACGTTTACACCATCAAAATCAACTTCGTACTAGCCGGAGGAGAGGGGGGCTTCGACTATACGTTGCTCAAGAACGGTACCGGGGTGGCAAATGCCCCCGGACGAAGGGCTAAGGTAAAGAAAGGGAACAACAACAGGCTGGAGTGGATGTGCCCAGATGGCTCCTTCGCGATTCGCTTCGATTGCCTCTTCCCTCCCTTGCCCAATTGGGAGTACAGGAACGTCAAGAACGTGGCAGACGGCGACAACATCGTGGAGCCTCGCGGACAGTACAAGTACTGGGTCGCCGTCTATCACACCGACGGGAAGGTCTACATGGACGATCCCCACGTCGTGGTCGAGCCCTAACCTGCGAGGTTAGATCGCAGTCCCGTTCCCCCGAGTCGACGAGCTTAGTTGACCCGGCTCCCCGTACGCCACGCTTGCGTGGCCCGCCGTAGAAGTGTGCCTCCTTCCGCCGCCCGCCGGACGCTACGGTCTCGAAGGCGACGGCGCGTGATGCCGGTCGTGCGTCCACGCCGCCGCAGTCCTCGCCCCGGGAGAATGCCAATGAGGGCGAAGCAGGGCGCGGCCTACCCGCCGCTCAGCGCCTGGACGATGTGAACCGCATCGTGCGGGCGCAGTTCCAGCCCCAGGTCGAAGACCTGCTTTCCGTTGACGAAGAAGCGCATGTGCGGTCGCATCCGCTCCTGCTCGTCGATGACGCGAAACCGCAAACCCGGATACTGACGGTCCAGGTCGAGAAGCACCTCGGCCATCGTTCCCCCCGCGGCCTCTACCCGGTTGGTCTTCGTGTACGAGAGCAGCGGACTGGGAATCAGCACTTTCATCGCAAAGCAGCTGTCTCAACGGCGTAGATCTCCGGAAGGTGTTGCGCGATGCGGGACCACTTCAGGCCCTCGTCGCGGCTCATCCAGACTTCCCCGCTCGTTGTGCCCAGATACAGGCCCAGGGAATCGCGATCATCGGCAGCCATGGCCTGGCGCTTCACCGTCCACCATGCGTGTTCCTTCGGCAGGCCCTTGTCGAGGCGCTTCCAGGTCGCCCCGCCATCGCGGGTGACATAGGCCGAGGGCTTCCCGCCGGGGGAGGTTCTCGGCCACACCATAGTGCCATCCATGGGGAACACCCAGGCCACATCGGCATCGCGCGGATGCACGACCATGGGGAAGCCTATGTCTCCGACCGCTTTCGGCATCGCCCGTCCGATGCGAATCCAGGTCTTCGAAGGCCGGTCGAGCCGGTAGATGCCGCAATGATTCTGCTGGTAGAGGCGATCGGGTTTGCTCGGACACAAGCGCACGCAATGCGGATCGTGAAACGTGATGGTGGCCGCATCGAAGCCCTCGACCACCTCCATGCCGCCCACGAGGGGCGCGAAGGTTTTCCCGCCGTCGGTCGACTCGTGAACCCCGCCGCCCGACATGGCGAAGTAGAGGTGCCTGGGGTCGCGCGGATCGACGATGATCGAGTGCATCTTCGGCCCGTCGGGTGTGCCGTCCTGCTGCGCGCCCATCCACCCTCGGTACTGCGGATCGTCATTGATGCCGGAGAACGGAGCCCACGTCGCTCCACCGTCTGCGGAACGGAAGAGTCCCTGGGGGGACGTGCCCGCGTACCAGACGTCGGGCTCGCTTCTATGAGCGGGAGTCAGCCAGAACGTGTGATCCACCGAGCGCGCGGGCACGGCCGAGCCTTCGTCGGGCTTCGCGAAAGCGGGAGGTGTCACCGCCTCCTTCCAGGTGCGCCCGAGGTCGGTCGACCGAAACACGGTCGGACCGAGATGGCCGGTCTTCGCCGCCGCCAGGAGGGTCCGTCCATCCCGCGGGTCGAGGACCACGTGATGCACGATGTGGCCGAGGAAGTGCGGTCCGTTCACGCGCCAGGTTCTTCTCGACGCATCGCCGTGATAGAGCCAGGCTCCCTTGCGGGTGGCGACGAGGACAATGACCCTGCGGGCGGGGACTCTGGCCGGGGCCGGGCGCGTTCGACTCGCGCTCGCCTTCGTTCGAGAGGGACGCGTTTTGGAAGTTCGCGACATGGGCGCTCCTTCTTGTCGGACTCGTACTCTGTCACAGAAGGCTCTCGGGCGCACGGCCTGGCCGCGCTGGTATCGAGATGCCTTCGCTTCTAGACTCAGTAGCGACATGAAACGACCAGCTACCACGACCATGATCACGACCACGGCCCTCAGCCTCCTGCTCCTCGCCGCCCTCGCACCTTCTCAGACCGCGACGACCGGGCCAAGCGACGCTTTGAAGGCCCTTCTGGCGAGAGCCAAAGCGGTCGAGATCGCAACACCCTATGTCCCTCCGCCCGGCGAGGCGCTCTCGCACCACACTTCGGGCTTCGCCAAGATCATGTGTTCGGCCGTCTTCATCACCGGCCTCGATCCCGATTTCGCGGCCGAGAGTGTCGGCTATTTCTCGGCCCCTTACGCTGAGCGGAAGATGGTCTCGAAGCCCGTGGTCGACCGGGCCGCCAGGACCGTTTCCATCACCCTGCCGAACGGCGTCGTGCGCACCGCCGTCCATACCGGCGGCCAGGGCTGCGTGACCTATCCAGAAGGAAAGAACCAGCTCTTCTTCAAGCCCGTCGAAGTGAAGTCGTCGCTGCCCGATCCGGCGAAGCAGGCCTGGCCCCTGGGTGATCTCCTCGACACCTCCCCGCTGCCGAAGGAGGTCGACCAGGTAAAGCTCAAAGCCGCGGTCGAAGCTGCATTCGATCCCGCGGGCCTGACCGCCGCTTTCGTCGTCACCTACAAGGGTCGCCTGGTCGCGGAACGCTACGGCGAAGGCATCACGGCGACAACGCCCCTCGAGAGCTGGTCGATGGGCAAGAGCCTGACCGGCACGCTGATCGCGCGCCTGATCCAGCAAGGGGCTTACAAACTCTGGGACCAGGCACCAATCCCCGAATGGCAGAAGACGGCCGGCGATCCCCGCGCGAAGATCCGGGTCGGCGACATCATGCGGATGTCGAGCGGACTGCGGATCCGCGCACCCCAGGATCCGGACTTCGATCCCGCCCTCGGCTATCCCGATCATCTCTACCTTTACACCGGCGGCGCGAACTCTTACGAATACGCGGCCACTCGCCCGCCGCAATGGCCGCCCAACACGATCGGCCGGTATCGCAACACCGATCCCGTGCTGGGCGGATACCTGGTTCGTCTGGCTGTCGAAAAGCGCGGCGAGGACTATCTCTCGTTCCCGAGACGCACTTTGTTGGACAAGCTCGGAATGCGCACCATGGTGATGGAGACCGACCCCTACGGCAACTTCCTGACGCAGGGATACGAACTCAGCTCCGCCCGCGACTGGGCGCGATTGGGCAACCTGTACCTCCAGGACGGCGTCTGGAATGGAGAGCGCCTCCTCCCCGAGGGCTACGTGGAGTACGTGAAGACCGTGGCTCCCGCATGGCAGGCCGACGGCCGCCCTGTTTATGGCGGCGGTTTCTTCTGGGTCAACGGCGACGGCGCCGACCCGGTGCCTCGCTCGGCTTTCTCGATGCAGGGAGCGGGAGGTCAGACCGCGATGATCATCCCCACCCATGACCTCGTGGTTGTCCGCCTCGGACACTTCAAAGGAGTGACGGCCGGCGACCGGGCTCTGAACAAGGCCCTGGCCCTCCTCGTGGCCGCGGTTCCAAACCACCCGTAGTGTCGCGAGATGGGGCCGGGCCGTCCTGAAGTTCTGGTGGCCTCTCGCTCCACTCTTCCGAGCCGGACGGTCCGCTGGCAGGAGAGACTACGGAGAGCAGGCGACACCCGCCGGCGCACCCGTTGGAGCCCCCATCCGCTCGTGCTCCGAAGCCAGCTTCTGAAACGCGAGATGCTGCACGGCGGGCGGCTTCGTCGGTGACATCGTGAAGAAGACGCCCACCGTTCCCCCGGCGCACTTCAGGTTGAACTGACCGCGCAGCCAGTTCTCCGGCATCACGGGTCCGGCGGCCGTGCACTCGCCGACGTCGTCCTTCAGCTTGCGGATTTCCGCCTGTCTCTGCTCCATCGGGGCGTCGAGGAAGAGATTCATCGCCGCGATCTGACGCGCCTCATCGACGTCCCAGCGCTTCCACAGGCTGAAGATGCGGTCGCTCATCTCGGACTGCAGGGGCGTTGGCGGGAGCTCGCGTTTGCGCAGCCCGCCGGTCTTCGCGAGCGCGTCCCACGCCCCGCTCATCGGCTCCGACGGGCCTGAATACGTCAGCGTCGCCGTGGCAAACATGCCGACACCGTAGTCCGGAAGCCACGCCATGTACGATCCGAACCCCGGCAGCCCGCCGCCGTGCGCCACGATCTTCTCGAACCGGCAATCGGAGGTCACGCGCAGCCCATAGCCGTACCCGGTTTCGGACGCCTGGAGCGCGCCGCTCACCCGCTTCAGCGAAAGGTTCGAGGCCGTCCAGAGGTGAGCCATCTCGCGCACCGAGGCGCGCCGCACCGGACCCGTTTCCTCGTCGTCGCGGGGCGGCCAGGCGGAGAGATGGAAGGCGACGTATCGGCCGAGATCGGTCGCGGTGGTCAGCAAACCTCCCATGGCTCCGAATACGCCGTGCGGCAGCGGCGGCTCCTCCCCGTGCGTCCCGTCAGGCCTCAGGCGGTAGCCGACCGCCCGGCGCGCCGCCGGGATTTCAGAGAACTCGAACGTGGTTCCCTCCATCTTTAGCTTCGCCAGAATCTCCTCGCGCATGTACTTCTCATAGGGCACGCCGGAAGCCTTGGTCACGATCCGGCCCAGAAGTCCGAACGCGTAGTTGGAATACTCGTACCGCGTTCCGGGAGGCGTCGAAAACGGAATGCCCTTGCGAAGCCACTCGTCGAGGGTGCGGTCGGTGGCGCTGAGCTGTTGATCACCCCAAGGGTTGTCTTCGGGAAAGCCGGCGCTGTGGCTCATCAGTTGGCGGACGAGGAGCGGCGGCGTGTCGCGCGTCGGGAGCTCCATCCGGGCGAATTCCGGTATCCATCTCGACACGGGATCTTCGAGCGCCAGACGCCCGTCATCGCGCAGCTTCAGAATGGCGAGCGCGGTGAAGCTTTTCGTCATGGAAGCAATGCGGAACGCGGTGTCCGGTGTGACCTTCTCCTGCGAGGAACGATCGCGAACGCCGAACGAGTCCAGGTGCGCCAACCGGTTATCGATCACGACACCCCAGATCATACCGGGGACCTTTTTGTCCTCGGCGTAGGCGCGGAAGAGCCGGTCGATCTCCGGCATGGCTGATTCCAGTTTCTTCACGCGATCAGGATCGGTGAAGCGCGGTGGTGGATATTCTTCGCTTGCGGCGTGCGTCGCGCCGACGAGCAGAACCAGGAGAGAGAGAAATCGCATGCCCGCTACGATGCCACAGACGAAGGAGGAAAAGGAAAAGTATGCTCGCCGAAAAGGAGATCGACTGATGCCCCGAATCTGGTTGTGCGCTGCCCTTGGCTTGATCCTGGTCCCTACCTTCGCTGACGCCCAACCGCGAGTGGTCCGCTACGAGGCCACGATCAGGAACGTGAAATACGTCTACGGCCCCGCCGAGCCGGTGGCGCGCGTCAAGTCCGGCGACATCATCGAAGCCAACACGCTCGACGCCTTCGGCAACGCGATTCGCAAACCCGGAGACACCATGGCGCTCGTCAAGGGCGACAATCCGCTCACCGGTCCATTCTTCGTCGAGGGCGCGGAGCTGGGCGATACTCTCGCGGTGAAGATTGAAAGTCTCGAGGTCGAGGGCAACATCGGCATCGGCGCCATAGGGCCAGGCTTCGGCGCGCTCAACACCACCACCTACACGCCGATGCTCAACGCCGATCTTCCGGAGCGCATCTGGTTCTACGACATCGACAGCACCAACAACATGGCGACCTTCAAGGCCACCGACTCGGGCTTTACCGTCAAGATTCCGATGCATCCGTTTCTCGGTTGCCTCGGCGTGGCGCCTCCCGGCGGCGAATCCCGCATGTCGATCACGCCCGGTGAATGGGGCGGCAACATGGACTCGCCGCAAGCGAGTGTCGGTCACACCGTTTATCTGCCCGTGAGTGTCTCGGGTGCGATGCTCTCGTTCGGCGACGGCCATGCCGCGCAAGGCGAAGGCGAGGTGGGGGGCACCGGCATCGAGGTGCCCATGAACGTGCGCCTGTCGGTCCGCGTGATCAAGGGCAAAGCGATCAAGTGGCCGCGCTTCGAAAACGAGCGTTCGATCATGGCCCTCGGCGCGTATCGCCCTGTGGACGATGCGCTCAGGATCGCGTTCAAGGAATTGATCCTGTGGATCCGCGACGATTACGGGCTCTCGGAGCTCGACGCCTACGAGCTACTGTCGAAAGTTGCGCGAATCGATCTGAATGAGATGGTCGATCCCAACTACGTCGTCGTGGCGATCATCGACAAGTCGATGCTGCCGCCGAGAAGGGTCCGATAGCATCCCGCATCAATCACCGTTCCCGCGGTTCTGGCGATCGTGGTCGTCGCGTCCCTGGGGGTGGTGCCCTCGACGCGCACTCCAAGGCGCCCCCTGCCGCCGCGCCGGCGCTGCGAGCCCTTCTACGAGGCCGCGCTGCGCGATCCGCCTTCACTGATCAGCAGGACTCGCGGACGCACGAAGAGGACTCGTCGCCACGTTGCCGGCGGGCGGCTGAGTCCACAGGTCGACGGATGGGTTCGGCAGCGCACCGACACCGGAATGAACCGACGGTACGCTCGTCCGGGGTGGGGTTCAATTCGGACACCAGATGCCGCACGCCGACGCGCTCAAGGAGAACTCATGGGAACGAGACTGTTGGTTATTCTGATTCGGCTGGCCGACATCTCATGAGGAGCCTGCAGTGACCGATCCATCGAATCCGGTTGGACAGACCACCCACGCCAACACCGGACACCAGCCGATTGTCGCGGAGTTGATGGCGCTGCTGAGCTCGCGCCCGGATCTATCGGATGCACTGATGGAATCCATCCGCAACGCCGACCTTGCCGAGGTCGTAACCCTCGCGGATTACTGCCGCTTCCTGAATCAGATGGTGACGCTGATCCCAACGGACCGCAACCTGAATCCGTTTATTCTCAAGTTCTACTATCTCATCGGCGCATCGCCGCAGGGCCTGCTGCGCGCGGATGCGTCGTTTCAGCAGTGGGCCCACAGGTTCGCTGAAGACTGGGGCGCCTTTCTCGATTCCCCGGCGTCGGCCGCGGGGATAGAGAGCTTCTATGCAAACCCCGACTACCACATGACCGAGTATTGCGTCGCGCCGAGCGGATGGCTCACCTTCAACCAGTTCTTTGCCCGGCAGGCGCGGCCTGGCAAACGGCCCGTGAGTGCGCGGTGTGACGATGGGGTCGTCGTTTCGCCGGCCGACAGCGTCTTTCAAGGTCACTGGCCGATTTCCAGCGAGTCGGTGATCGTGGTCAAGGGTCTGAAGTGGTCTGTCCTCGAGCTCCTGGATGGCAGCCAGTACCAGGACAGGTTTCGGGGCGGTGTGTTCACGCACAGTTTTCTGAATGTCAACGACTACCACCGCTATCACGTTCCGGTGGCCGGCATCGTCAAGGAGAGCCGGAGGATCCATGGCAGGGTGGCGACGGACGTGATCAAGGGGCGGGATGGAACCCTCGAAATTGTCGATGGAACGGGCTATCAGTTCACGCAGGCCCGTGGGCTCATAGTGGTCGATTCCCCGTTGGGTCTGGTGGCGGTGCTGCCGATCGGCATGGCCCAGGTCTCGTCGGTCACCCTGACTGCGGACGTGGGATCGACGCTCGTCAAGGGTGAGGAGTTTGGGTTCTTCTCGTTTGGTGGTTCCGATATCGTCATGCTGTTCGAGGCGGGCAAGGTCACCTTCGACGCAAAAATCGGGACACACTACAACCAGGGGATGGCGATCGGGCGCGCGGCCAACGTCTAGAACGGCTTCCTTGGGAAGGTTGGGCGGCCACATCTGGTCAAGCGGCGGGCCGCGGTCCGGCGAGGGACGCGGCGGCGGGACGTGACCCACGACCTCTTCGCTTCCGTCCGGGCTCAGGAGGCCCAGTTGAATGGGCCTTCGACCGCCGTCACCCTGCCGTCAGGGCCAAAACGAACCAGGATCGACGAGCGCACAGGGCGCAGCCTGGGCGCCGCTCTAGCTTCGCGAGGCGTTGTAATCCTCGACGCTCGAAAGCATCTCCTCAGGTCGCAGCGCTCGGTTTGTTCTTCAGACTTCACTCTCTCCGTGGGCAAGTTTCAGTCTCGCGCCCGCGAGCTTCCTCCCGCACGGATCTGGAATGTCGCCTCGATGGGATAGTGGTCGCTGCCCGTTCGCAGAGACCCCACGCGACCGGGCCCGGCGAGGAGGCGGGGCGATACGAAGAAATAGTCGAACGTGCTCAAGGGCGCGGTTTCAGTTACGACCTTGGAGAAGGTCCCCTCGATGCCATCCACCTGTTGCAGCGACGCCCCAGACATGACGGAGGTCAGGACCTTGGTGAGCCCGCTGTTCCAGGTGTTGAAATCGCCGCCGATCACGAGGGCGTTGGCGGGCGGCAGCGCGTCCGGCTGCGGGTCTCCCGCGCACGCGTTTTGGGTGGCGCAGGCCAGGACGCGCGACAGTTGCGCGCGGTACCCGCGCGACAGCATGCCGGACTGAAGGTGAACGTTGACCACCTGAATCGATGCGCCGCCCAGAGCGATCACGGCCGTCATGGCCACCTTTCGCGCCCCATCAAAGTAGCTGTGGTCGGGGAGAAGGATCTTCCGGTGGGCGGTGATCGGCCATCGGCTGAGGATGGCCACGCCGAAGAGGTCTTTGCTGGTTGGATGAACGGTCGCCGGGTAGTACGCGTAGGCGGCGCCCAGATCGGCAGCCACCTCGCGCGCCGTTCGTTCGTTGCTCTCCTGGAGGAAGAGGATGTCCGCGGACTCCATCCCATTGGCGCGCAAGGTCGGCGCGATGTCGCCGGTTGCATAGCCGAAGTGGACGTTGAACGACACCACGGAGAATCGGATTTCCTTGCCGGGAGCCATGGTTGTGACAATGGTTCCCTCAACGCCCGCCCCCGTGAAAACCGGCCCTTTCGGGTCGAGGAAGTCTCGACCATGGCCTCGCCGCGCGATCAGGAGGAGAGCGACAAGAACCGCCACCGGGAGGATGAGGACAACGATCGCGCTTCCGTTTCTGAGGGTCACAGGTCGCCTGGATCGCGTCGAAACGCGTTCCTCAACGGCGCACCGCGGCGAGGATGCGTTCCACCGCGACTCGGCGGGAGAGTTCGGGCCGGTCCGGAAGGATGTTCCATCCGGTGAACACGACGATCAGATCGATGTCCCTGAAGGTGGTCGGTCGCTGTCCCTCGAAACCCGAGCCCGCCCACGCCAGTCGCTGGTCGTCCTTGGCGCAGCGAAAAAGAGGCGGGCATGGTCGCCGCCGCCCTCCAGACGGAATCGGTGCTTGCCGTGCCGCTCACGCCTGCCGGGACACGTTATCCCGGTGCGGCATGCCATGGAATTGCCTTGACCGCGCCCAGAACAGAGAAGAAGTTGAGCCTTTCCAAGAGCGCCTTGGCCGCGGGCTCGGAGGACGCCGGATTCTGTCCGGTGATGAGGTTCCCGTCACGCACCACATGAGCCTCCCAGTTCGGTGCCTTCGTATAAGCAGCGCCAAGCTGGGTGAGCGTGTCTTCGAGCAGGAAGGGGACCACTCGGGTCAGGCCAACCGCCTCCTCCTCGGTGTTGCTGAATCCGGTGACATCTTTCCCTTTCACCAGGGGCAGACCCTCGGGAGTCTTGACGGAACGCAGCACCCCCGGTGCGTGGCAAACGAAGGCGGCGGGTTTGCCCGCCTCCATCATGGCTTGAATCAGAACGATGGAGGTTGCATCATTGGCCAGATCCCAGAGAGGGCCGTGACCGCCGGGATAGAACACCGCGTCAAAATCAGCAGCGGAAACGTCTCGCAGTCGTACCGTGCTGGCCAGGGCCGCGTTCGCGGCGGCATCAGCCTTGAAGCGACGCGTGGCTTCGGTTTCTGAGGTGGACTCGTCGCTCCTCGGGTCGAGGGGCGGATTCCCCCCAAGCGGTGAGGCCAGGGTGACCGTGGCGCCCGCGTCCATGAAAACGTAGTAAGGCGCCGCGAACTCTTCGAGCCAGAAGCCCGTTTTTTCATCCCGATCGCCAAGCCGGTCGTGTGAGGTCAGGACCATCAGTATCTTCATGAGAACTCCGCTCTGCGCGCGACGGCACGCGACCCTTGAATTCTCCTTGCCCAGGATCGAATGGTCTGTGCGGCAGCGAACGTGCGAGGGCCGCTGACCTCGCGGTAGCGCCAGCGCGAAGCTGGCGCCGGCCCTCGGGACACGTCTGCTCCTGCGCACCGGCTGGCCCCCAACCTTTCGGTCGTAGCGGGCGGTGTGGAAGCTGGGCGGGGGCACGCTTTGGGCCAGTGCACCCTGCGCGATTTCGAAGAACCGGCCTATCACGGTTTTGAGAATGCGTATTCGAGGGAGAATCGCAGCCGCGGAACAAGGAATGAGCACAATCCCGACCGTCCGCAGGTTGCGATGGAGGTCACTCATGCGAAAGTCCTTGCCGAGAGTCCTGGCCACGGCACTCGCCGTGGAGCACGCGGGTGCGGAGGGCGTGGGTGTTGATGCCGACGGCAACGTGCGCGGCGGCGTGGTCCGGCGCCAGATGCTCGAGCGGCATGTCCGTAAATAGGCTGGTGGGGCGCGTTAGGGCCGTGGCGGTGGCCGTCGCCCTGTGGACGGCGGCGTGCGCCGACCCCACGGGCATCCGCACGCTGGAACCAGGAGTGCTGAAAGTCGCGGTCACGACCGACACGCCAGCGGGCCCGTACGACTCGCAACTCTGGATCCGGAAGTACGTGGAGCGCTTCGCGCGGGAGCATGGCCTGCGGATCGTGTGGCAGGTCGTGCCTTTCAACAAGTCATGGGAACTCGCGGGCAAGGACGCGGTGGATCTGGTGGGCACGAACGTCGCCAGCTTCTCCGATCGGGTGAGCCCGGGCGGCACCTTCTCGGCGCCCTTCCTCTACGAGCGCCGTGCCCTGCGCATCCGGCCGAACGATGCGCACACCTATTCGCGGATCGACGACTTCGTGGGCAGGCGTGTGGGCGCCGTGCAGGGCATGGCCGCCGAACGCGACCTGAGACGACGAGCCCCCGAGGGCGTGAACGTGGTAACGACAGCCACGTTCGGGGAGCTGTACGCGCGGTTCTCGGACGGCCGGCTCGACGCCGTGGCTGAGGCCGAGTACTACGCCCTCGACGGCACGGTGATTCCGTCGCATGGGCCCGAGGTGGCGCTGATCGACCACCACGATCTCACCCCCGGGGCGCGCGAGGAGTCGGTGTTCGTGGTGCGCGACCGGAGCCAGCACCTCCTCGACGCGCTGAATGCCTTCATCGCCAGGACACGCTTTCCCCTCTAGCAGTCCGTGGTGGAAGTCTGCCGTCGCACCGAGACGAGCGATGCGCACGGCTGGCAAGGCGCCGAGAAGCCCCAATATCGGGAATATTGGGGCGACGAGCAACGCAGTCCAGACGGGATGCAGCGTTCGTCGAATGCAGGCCGACTTTCACCACGGACTGCTAGCGGCGGACGTGTCCGGGGCGCCGCTGCTCCGGCAGAATTCACTTCTCCTTGGCGCGAGCCAGGCCTTTGACC
>JANODX010000133.1:0-36858 GCA_031412915.1 Vicinamibacteria bacterium
GGAAGAACTGACCTTGGCTCCCATTCCCGACCTCGAGAACAGCCGGCTTCTGGTTCTGACCGGGGCCGGGGTTTCCGCGGAGAGCGGCCTCGCGACGTTCCGCGATTCGAATGGCCTGTGGGAGCAGCACCGGGTCGAGGACGTCGCCTCCCCCGACGGCTTCATCCGGGATCCTGAGCTCGTCTGGAAGTTCTATTCGCTTCGCCGGGAGCAGGCGAAGACGGTCGAGCCGAATGCCGGTCATCGCGCCCTGGCCGAGGTGGAGAAGCGCCTGGGCGATCGGTTTCTGCTCGTCACCCAGAACGTGGATGGCCTCCATCAACGCTCCGGTTCCGAGCGCGTCATCGAGATCCACGGCAGCCTCTTCCGGACCAAATGCTCGGGCTGCGATCTCGAACCATTCGACGATCAGGCCACGTACCTCGGAAGGGCTCTACCCCTCTGCGATGCCTGCGAGGGCCGGGGCCGCAAGGCCCTGCTGCGGCCCGACATCGTCTGGTTTGGGGAGATGCTGGACCCCGGCCATCTGCGGGCCATCGACGCGTTCATGCATCGCGACCCCGGATCTCCGTTCGTTTTCATCGCGGTCGGGACGTCGGGCGCGGTCTGGCCGGCCGCCGGTCTCGTCAACCTGGCCCGGGGCCTCGGCGCCTCCACCGTTCTGGTCAACGCGGAGCCGGCCGAGAACACCGCGCGATTCCATACGTTCGTGCAGGGCCGGAGCGCCGAGATCCTGCCCAACCTCCTCGGTGCGAATCGTATGGCCCCTCGATAATCAGGTTTCGTCGATCCGGAAGGAGATCATCTTGATTTCGCGTTCCCCTCTCGCCTTTGCCCTCTGTCTGACCCTGGTGTCCATGACCACTGCCGAAGCTCTTCAGAACGAACCGATTGCGTATCCCGAAACGCGGAAGGGCGAGGTCGTGGAGGTTCTGCACGGCCATACGATCGCCGATCCCTACCGGTGGCTCGAGGATCCAAACAGCGCGGAAACCGTCGCCTGGGTGGAGGCCCAGAACAAGGTCACTTTCGGAGTCCTCGAGAAGATAGAGAAGCGCGCCGTCATTCGAGAGCGGTTGACCAGGCTCTGGAACTACGAACGCTACGGAGTGCCGAGCCGCTACGGGGCGTGGACGATCTTCTCGAAGAACGATGGGCTGCAGAACCAGGCGGTCATCTACAAGGCGGCGTCCCTGACCGCACCGCCCGAAGTTCTTCTCGATCCCAACACGCTGTCCAAAGATGGCACGGTGGCCCTGTCCGGCCTCGACTTCTCCGAGAACGGCGCCTATCTCGCGTACGCAACATCGGCGTCCGGTTCCGACTGGATGGAATGGAAGGTGCGCGAAGTCGCGACCGGGAAAGACCTCGCTGACGTCATCAAGTGGTCCAAGTTCTCGAGGGCGGCCTGGAAGAAGGACGGCAGCGGTTTCTACTACTCGCGCTATGACGCCCCGAAGAGTGAAGGCGAGGCCTTCAAGGAAGTCAACAAGTATCAGAAGGTCTACTTCCACAGGTTGGGGACCGCTCAGGACAAGGATGAGCTCGTCTACGATCGTCCCGATCAACCGGACTGGGGCCTCAGCGCCGAGGTCAGCGACGACGGCCGCTGGCTCCTGATCGTGCAGTCCGAGGGAACGAACCGCGAGAACCGCGTCTTCCTCCGCGATCTCGCCGACCCGTTGGGGAAGATCGAACCCTTTCTCGACAAGTTCGATGCCTCCTACAGCGTCGTGGGGAACGACGGAGCCACGTTCTATGTGGTGACCGACCAGCAAGCGCCGCGGTATCGGGTGGTGGCGATCGAGAAAGGAAGACCGGAACCTCCGGCCTGGAAGACCCTGATCCCCCAGGCGACGAACCGCGACGTGCTGTCGTCCGTTTCGATGATCGCCAATCGATTCGTCGTGGTCTGGCGCACGGACGCCCACGAGAAACTGAAGCTCTACGCCGCGGACGGGAGGTTCGAGAGCGAGATCACGCTTCCCGCTATCGGATCCATCGCCGGCATCTCCGGGAAGCGCGAGGACAAGGACGGTTTTTACGCCTTCACGTCCTTCAACTATCCGTCCACCACGTTCCGCTATGACTTCGCCACGAGGACCAGCTCCATCTTCAAGCAGCCGACCGTCGATTTCGACCCCGGCGCCTTCGAGACGAAGCAGGTCTTCTATCCGAGCAAGGACGGCACGAAGATCCCCATGTTCATCGTCCACCGGAAGGGACTGGTCCTGGACGGCTCCCATCCAACCTACCTTTATGGTTATGGCGGTTTCGATGTCTCCCTGGAGCCGGCCTTCTCGCCCTCCAACATAGTCTGGATGGAGATGGGCGGGGTCTACGCCCAGCCCAATCTACGAGGGGGGGGCGAGTACGGGAAGGAATGGCACGACGCGGGACGGCTGAAGAACAAGCAGAACGTCTTCGACGACTTCATCGCCGCGGCCGAGTGGCTGATCGCCAACCGGTACACCAGGACCTCCAAGCTTGCGATTGGCGGAGGAAGCAACGGGGGCCTGCTGGTGGGCGCGGTCATGAACCAGCGTCCCGACCTCTTTGGCGCGGCCCTCCCCGCGGTGGGTGTGATGGACATGCTTCGCTATCACAAGTTCACGATCGGCTGGGCCTGGAAGTCGGACTATGGTGATCCCGATGTCAAGGAGGACTTCGAGGTGGCGCTCCGGTATTCGCCCCTCCACAACATCAAGCCGGGGGTGGCCTACCCGCCCACCCTGGTGACCACCGGCGATCACGACGATCGCGTGGTGCCCGCGCACTCGCACAAGTTCATCGCCGCCCTTCAGGCCGCGCAAAAGGGAAACGCTCCCGTTCTCACCCGAATCGAGACCAAGGCGGGTCACGGGGCCGGCAAACCCACGGCCAAGGTCATCGAGGAGCGAGCGGATCAGTGGGCCTTCCTCACCAAAGCGCTGGGCATGAAATGACCCGGGGCGCGGCGTCGGTGACCGTGCGCGCCGGGGCCGCGCTGTTCCTCATCGCCCTTCCGCGGCCGGCTCCGGCGGCGTCCCCGGGACCCTGGATCGAAGTGAAGGCCCCGGGGTCGCATCTCATGGTGGTGACGGACGCCGGGGAGAAAAGCGGCCGGAAGATCGCCCTTCATTTGACCCAGTTCGATCGGACCCTCCAGAAACGCTTCGCCTGGATGAGGCCCGACCAGGGACCCCCGCTCGTGGTCTTCGTGTCTGTGGACGAGCCCACGGTCAGGTCGATGGCGCCGGATTCTCCCGACGGTGAAAAAGACAACCCGCTCTCGTCCTATCTGGTTGGGCCCACCCAGCATGTGGGCGTGCTCAAAGCGGACCTGCCGGAACCTGCCGACAAGGAGCGAAATCCTTCCCGCGGTTTCTACCGTGGGCGAGCCAGCGCCCTGATCGAGGGCTCGCTGGGAAAGCCCGCGCCCTGGCTGAGCCGAGGTCTGGCGATGTTCCTCGGCGACTCGATAGTGAAGGAGAAGGAAGTCCTCGTGGGCCCGATGACCGCAGCCTCCAACTATGTCTTGGGTGTCCCGGCCTTGTCGGTGTCGGAATTCTTCCGTGAGACTCGCGGGATGGACCGCAGGTTCGACACTCAGGCCGGGCTCTTCATTCACTACCTCCTGGTGGGCGAAGGGGGCAAGAACGCGCCCGCCCTCGACGCCCTGCTCCAGAAGCTTGTAGCCAAGGAACCGCCCGCTCCAGCGGAAATGGCCAGACTCCAGGCACTCTATGCAGGGTTCCCGAAGTACCTGGCGGCGAAGAAATTCCCGCCCCTCAAGCTGCCCGTCGATCCAGCGAGGGCCGCGGAAGCTTTCCGCCTCCGTCCCCTCCCTCTGGCCGAGGCCCTGATGCTGCGGGCCGAAGTGCTCTTCGATCTCAATCGACCGGTGGACGTCCGTTCGCTCCTGCGTCAAGTCAGAATGGCCGACCCTACCCTCGTTCGTCCCCTCGAAATCGAGGCCGTTCTCTGCGAACGCGAGCAACGCTTGGCGGAGTCGAAGCAGGCGATCGAGACGGCCATCCAGCTGGGCTCGAAAAACAGCGGCCTCTACTACCGGCTGGCCCAGCTTAAGTGGTCGCGAACCATGGCGAAGCCCGCGCTCCAATCCGTTCAGAAGTTGTTGGAGACGGCGCGCGATCTCTCGCCCGGCGATCCGTTCACCCTCGCTTATCTCGCGGAGATCCAGAGCGACCTCAGTCTCACCCAGCCGGCCCTGGATCACGCACAGCAAAGCGCTGAGGCCGGACCGGCCGACGTCTACATCCAGATGGCCTTGGCACGGGCGCAGTGGAACGCGCGTCAGACCGGTTCTGCGATGGCGACCGCGCAGAAAGCCGTAGGCCTGGCAAGAGTGGCGAGCCAGAAGCAGAGGGTTCAGGATTTCCTCGCCTTCGCCGCGAAGAACAAGCGCGCCCAGGCAGGAGGTTCGAAACCTTACCTCACGCAATTCGGGCCGCCTCCCGCGGGCGCTTTCGGGGCCACCCGAGGCGCCGGCGCCGCTTTAACCGGGAGAGTCGAGGTCGGTCAGGCGCGGACCGATTCGGCGGACGCGTCGGCTATCACCGAATGTTTCGCCAAGCGCGACGATGCCGCGTGTACGCGAGCCGTGCCCGCCCTTGAAGGCGCCTGCGGCGAGGGGCAGGCCACGTCCTGCGTCTCCCTCGGATCGCTCTACGATGGAGGTTTCGGGGTAATTCGCGATCGCCGCAAGGCTGCGGCTTCGTACAAGACGGCATGCGACCTGGGCGACAAACCGGGTTGTGCCCGACTGGCGGTGCTCGAGGCCCAAGGCCTGGGAATTCCAAGGAACGCGGCCCGCGCCACCAGAACGCTCGAGGCCCTGTGTGGAGACAAGGTTTCGGAGGCCTGCGTCGGCCTCGCCCAGATCCTTCAGCGGACGGGCTTAGCCACCGATCGGACCCGCGCGCGGACCCTCTTGAAGTCCGCCTGCGACGATGGCTCCGCCGAAGCCTGCGCCCTGATCACTCCTCGATAGAGCCCGTCCGCCGCGGTCCCCCGGGGCGGTTTCTACTCCTCCCGCACCTTCGCTTCGGCGAGAAGTTTCTCGACCAGGCCGCTCAAAGCCTTGTCGCGGTTGGTGCCGATGAGTACTTCCCCAAAGGCCTTGTCTCTGATTCGGCCTTCGCCGTCGACCACGTAGATGGCGGGCCAGTATTGATTGCGCAGGGCTCGCCAGTAGTCCATCTCGTTGTCGAGAAGGTGTGAATGGGCCTCGAGCCCATGTTCCCGGACCGCGTTCTCGACATTCTTTCGCGACCTCTCACGCTCGAACTCCGGGGTGTGAATCCCTACGATGACCAGGCCGCGTTCGCCGAATCGCTTCTCCATCTCCCTGACCCAGGGGATCGTGTGCACACAATTCATTCAGCCAAAAGTCCAGACGTCGAGGATGACGACCTTGCCTTCGAGCGCTTTCCAGTTCTGGGGCGGGCCGATCCACCGCTTCGGGTCCTGGGAGGGGAACTCGGGCGCCTTCCCGAAGCGACCCTCGGCACCCGCGGTGACGAGAAAAATCAAGAGCGCGATCATCGTCGAGAAGGAGGCGCGGGAGGAGAAGGCGCGGATTGACGCCGGCATGGTCAGGCGGCCGTATGGGGGCCGCGGGGAATCGGCCCTGAGGCCCGATCCGCGCCCGACAAAACGTTCAGGTCCAGTCTCAGAGCCTCGCCCACCGACCAGGCCTGGAAAGGGCAGCCCCGAGCCGGATGGGGCGGGTCGCCTTCGGCGATTTCCGGAAGATGTCCGCTGTGCTGAGGGTCAAGGCTTGCGAGGAGCGGCTCCAGGAAACGCCGCCGCGCCTCCTGCAAGGCTTCGGGAGACCGGCCCCGCGTCCGCACCCAGGCCTCGACAAAGGCCCCCAGCAGAAACGGCCAGACCGTGCCCTGGTGATATGCGGTGTCACGCGACCACACCCCGCCCCGATACGAGCCGCGATACTGGGGATCGTCGATGGAGAGCGTGCGGAGGCCGCAGGGTGTGAGCAGTTTCGCCTCCGCGAGGTCGACCACTCTGCGCGCCCGATCGCCGCTCACAACCTGGAAGGGAAGCCCTCCCACCGCGAGGATCGCATTCGGACGAATCCGACCTTCAACCCGGCCCGGCACATGATCGGCATCGACGACGTCGTAGAGATAGAGGGCGTCTTCGTTCCAGAATCTCTCCTCGAAACTCTTTCCCGCCCTCTCGGCCCATCCGCTCAACCGGGAATCGAACTGGCTCCCGATGCGGAGGGCGTTGATCCACAGGGCCTGGATCTCCACCGGCTTCCCGATCCTCGGGGTCACCACGAAATCGCCGACCTTGGCATCCATCCACGTCAACTGGACGCCCGGTTCTCCAGCACTCAGCAGGTGATCCTTGTCCATGCGGATCCCGTGTCTGGTCCCCGCCGCGTAGCCGCGAAGAATGGCGAGGATCGCGGCATTGATCTGCTCATCCTCGGAGGCGGGGGAAACGAAGCCCCCGCGGCTCTCGGCGAGTCTCAGATCGTGGACGGCCACGATGAACCACAACGAGGCGTCGACGCTGTTGAACTCGGGGGTCTCACCCGAGTCGGTGAATCGATTGGGCAGCATGCCCTGAGAGACCACCTGCGACCATTGCACCAGAACACTTCGGGCCTCGTCGAGCCTTCCGGTGGCTATACACAGGCCGCGCAGAGAAATGAAGGTGTCACGGCCCCAGTCCATGAACCAGGGGTAGCCGGCCATGACCGTCTTTCCCGTCCCGCGATCGACCACGTAGGCGGTCGCGGCCAGGGCCAGGGGCGAGGGAGCCAGGCCTCGGCGCGTCGCTTCGCTCGACCGTATCGCCCTGGTCCGGGCCGGGAGGGAGCGGCCCTCCCACCCTTCCGTGGCTTCGCGGGTTCCGAAAACGAGGATGGCTTCACCCTCTCCCAATTCGAAGGTGAACGTTCCCGGAGCGCCCAGATCCTCCACGCAGTCGAGACCTCGTTCGCGATCCTCCGTGTAGAGGAATTCCCGGTACCAGTAGGGTTCCTCCTGGAACATGCCATTGGAGATCGCCACCACCGAAGGCTCGCTCGCATAAGGTTGGAACACCAATCGCCCGGGGCCGCCCTCGCGTCTCGCCTTGAAGTCGAACTCCGGATTCTCGCGCTGCAAGGAGTGATAGTCGCGGCCGGAGAGGAACGGCCGGACGACGACCTTGGCGGCCGATCCGGAGTCGGGCTTGAGCAGCCGCCAGGACAAGACGACCAGCGGCAAACCTCGCGGAACCATGACCGAGTGCTCGATGATGCGTCCCGATCCGAGGGCGTACTTCCAGGTGGGCCAGGGCGAATGCTCGAACGTCGAGGAGGCGGGCCGCCCTTCGTAACGGACGATGGGGGTGTCGCCCTCGAGGGTGGGCTTGTAGGTCTGCGAGGTGAGAGCGAGGCGTTCGCCGTCCGTGTCCACCACGACATCCATGCCATTCACGAGCACGCACCGCTCCCCCGGGGGCCGCTTCGAAACAAGGAGCACCGCGTGGTATCGGCGCGTCCTTGTTCCCATCGAAGTGTGGGATGCGAATCCCCCCAGGCCATCGGCCTCGAGCCACTCGTAACCCGGCCCCGTCATGGAAGGGAAGTTCCTCTTCTCGCGGCCACGTCCTCGATGCAGCGAAGGGCCAAAGTCGTCCAGCCCGTCTGGTGCGAGGCTCCAAAGCCCCGTCCGGTATCGCCGGAGAAATACTCGTGAAAGAGGAGCAGGTCCTTGAAATGAGGATCGACCTGATAGCGAGGATTGTCGCCATGACAGGGCCGCCGTCCGCTTCCGTCCGCCAGGAACGTCGAAGCCAGACGTCTCTCGATCATGATGGCGACCTCCCGCAGATTCATGACCAGGCCCGATCCGGTGGGACATTCGACGCGCACGGTATCGCCATAGAAGTCGTGATATCGACCCATTGCTTCCACGAGGAGATAGTTTAGAGGAAACCACACGGGCCCGCGCCAGTTCGAATTGATGCCGAAAGCCTGCGTCCTCGATTCGTCGGGAGCGTAGTCGACGCGGTACTCCCCGCTCGGGGTGGTGAGCACGAAGGGCTCGAGTTGGTGGCGTTTGGAAAGCGACCGAACTCCGGTCGGGGCCAGGAGCGAGGCCTCGTCGAGCAGGTGGGTGAGGACCCTGATCAGCTGCTCGCGAGAGGGAATGGCGAGAATCGCGCGATCTCCTCTGTCCCGGACGCGCCGGTCCTGGGGAAAATCGGCATCCGGCCGTTCCTTCAGGTAGGCGTCGACTCGGGCTTGAAGCCTGGGCAGGTGCTCGAGAGAGCGCCGCTCCAGCACGTGGACGGCGAAGAAGGGAATGAGGCCGACCATCGACCAGATCCGGAGGGGTGTCCTCGTTCCCTCGACATTGACGTGATCGAAGTAGAAACCCCACTCCTCGTCCCACAGTCCGCCTCCATCCGGGCGGTTCACCGCCTCGACGGTGGCCGCGAACTGATCGAAGAACTCAACCGCCAGATCGTCATACCCGTCCGGGTCGTCCCTTCCGAGCTCCAACGCCGCCTTCACCATGTTGAGGGCGAAGAAGCCCATCCAGCCGGTGGCATCGGCCTGTTCCAGGTAGCCGCCCAGCGGCGGAGGCACCCCGCGTTCGAAGGCGCTGATGTTATCGAGGCCCAGGAAGCCGCCCTTCAGGAGACGATTGCCGGCGACGTGCTCGAGGCTCCGCCACCACCGGAAATTCCGGACCAGGGGGTCGAAGGTGGAAGCGAGGAACGCGAGCGATTCCGGGTGCTGGTTGCCGCCGCTCATCTCGAACACCCGCAGGCAAGCCCAGGCGTGGACCGGAGGGTTGACGTCGCCGAACGCGAATTCGTAGGCGGGAATCTGGCCCGAGGGATGTTGGTACCGCTCGCTCAGAAACAAGGTGAGCTGGTCGCGGGCGAATTCTGGGTCCACCCGGGCGAACGGAATCATGTGGAAGGCAAGGTCCCACGCTGCGTACCAGGGGTATTCCCATTTGTCCGGGACGGAGATGACATCGTGGTTCGAAAGATGGGGCCAATCCCAGTTGCGCCCGGAGAGCCGTTTCGCCGGAGGAGCGGGATGAGCGGGGTCGCCCTCGAGCCAGTGAGCAACCCTCAGGTTGTAGAACTGTTTCGACCAGAGGAGAGAAGCGTAGCCCTGGCGAAGCACGTTCTTCTCGTCTCGGGTTGCGGTTTGAGGCAGGACCGCTTCATAGAAACGATCGGCCTCGGCCGCGCGGGCCTCCATCGTTTCTTCAACGTGGCGGAGGCCCAGGCGAGCCCGCGCGTCCTCCTCCGCGGCCAGGCGCAGCAGCAGGGTCACGGACTCCCTGGCTCCGATGGTCAGGCGGTAATGGGCCCCCGCCTTCGTTCCTTCATTCGCAGGATTGACGGCATCGACCCGGCCGCCGATCACGCGTTCATGGAAGCCGTCCTTCAAGAAGGGGGCGGAGTTGGCCGAGCCGAACACCCGCTCCATGTTCGTCTCGTTCTCGGTGAAGAGGATTTGCGGCTCGGCCCCATTCGACGCGACGCCGGCCTCCCACAGGTAGAGACCCAGATCGTCGTGATTCGCCGCGACGCACCGGCGCGCGGCCAGCCGCATGTGAGGCTTCGGGCCGTATCCCGGCTCGCCCATGCGATGGCGGCCCCAGGCCCAGGTGTTCCGGAACCACAACTGAGGGATGACGTGGAGAAGTGCTTCTTCGCCCGAACGGTTGGTCAGGGTGATGCGGATCGCCAGGTCCGTGGGTGAGGCCTTCGCGTACTCGGCGGTCACGTCCACGTAGCGATTCCGATCGAAGACACCGGTGTCTTCGATCTCGAATTCGGGGTCGAGGACGCTGCGTTCCCGGTTCTCCCGAACCAGCCTTTCATAGGGGTAGGCCCAGAGCGGATACTTGTAGAGCGCCTTGAAATACGAGTGGGTGGGTGTCGAGTCCAGGTAGTAGTAGAGCTCTTTGACGTCTTCTCCGTGGTTTCCTTCGGGGGCGGCGAGACCGAAAAGGCGTTCCTTCAGGATCGGATCCCGGCCGTTCCAAAGGGCCAGCCCGAAGCAGAGCCTGGCTTCCCGATCGCAGAAGCCGAGGAGGCCATCCTCGCCCCAGCGATAGACCCGGGAACGCGCATGGTCATGAGGGAAGTAGTCCCAGCAGGAGCCATCCTCCGAGTAGTCCTCGCGAATCGTGCCCCATTGGCGCTCGGACAGGTACGGTCCGAAGAATTGCCAGTCTTCTTCGGCCGCCGTCTCTCGCTGAAGGCGCCTGTGCTCGTCGGTGGTCCCCGGCCTCAAGACGTCGGATCTTAGGCGGGCTGGTCCTTCTTTTGAATGGCGCGTTTCAACAGAGCGTCGACACTGAGCGCACCCGCGCCCCGGACGACGAGCCAGGAGAGAAAGACCAGGAGCACGAACGGAGCGACGTCGGACAACCCCATCTCGGTGCTTCGCGCAAGCGCACCCGTGAAGGTCTCGCGATCCGCGGTCATAATGGCCACCACCATGGTGGACGACAGGAGGGCCGCGACCATCCGGGTCAAGAGGCCCGCCAGCAGAAACATGCCCCCGTAGTACTCCAGGCGCGACACGAAGTCCGCGTTCAATGCCGGAAACGGAATCCCCAGGTCGGTGAAGAAATTCACGGTGTTCTCCATGTTCGCGAGTTTCCCTCGGCCCGAATCGAAGAAAGCAAAACCCACCACGAGCCGGGTCAGGGCGCCCGGCACGAAGTCCACGTAGGAGAGCAGTTGGAGGGCGGCATCGCCGGCCGCGCGAATGATCGGAATGGGTGTCATGAATACTCCTCCTGGGGATTATCTCGCTTTGCTTCTCAGATCCGGTGGCTCCGCATTCGGTTGCCGGGCGCCTCCGCGGTCCGGGCAGACGGATCGTCCGCTCGCGGTCGCAGGGGGACGATAGGGGCCTTCCGTTCGGGATGTCGGGCGGTCAAAGGGCCGTAGGCCCGTCGAAGGATTTCGAAGTCCGAATCGATATCGCCACTGGGCACAAGAGTCTCCGGAAATATGCCGCTTTCTTTCTTCGCATAGTCGATGTAGCCCAGGAAAACGGGCACCCTGGCCTGCAAGGCGATGTGGTAGAAGCCCGTCTTCCAGCCCTCCGTCAGTTTCCGCGTGCCCTCCGGCGCCACCCCCAGGGCGAACGTCTCGTTCTGGTCGAACCAGGCTACGGCCTGCCTCACCAGGCTTTGATGCCGGGTGCGGTCCAGAGGGATCCCGCCCGCACTTCGCAGGAACCAGCCCACGGGTCCGCGAAAGAGGGTGTCTTTACCGAAGAAAGAGAACTCCAATCGGAGGATGGCGGCCGCGAGAATAAGGAAGAGACCGTCCCAATTCGAAGTGTGGGGCGCGGCCACGATCACGAATTTCTTTACCGAAGGCTTCTGCCCCGTGCACGTCCAGCCGGCCAGCCGGTAGACGAGCCGGCCGACGAAAGCGAGGAAAGGGGAAGGGCCGCGGGTTGAGGGTGTTTCTCTGGGCACCTTTAGGGTTCCAAAAAGAAAGGAAGACAGCGAAGAAGCCTCTCACTGGAGAGAACTTATGCGCGCGACTATAGTTCCATGGCGCGGCCCCGAGGTCCAAAGCCCACATGCTCTCGATCTACACCTTCTTTCTCGGCCTCGGCTTCGCCTTTGCGGCACCCCTGTTTCTCTGGCGCGGCCGGGGAACCAACCGATACACCGCGAACTTCAAGGAACGCTTTGGCGCGTTGCCGGTCTACCTCAACGTGGACGGAGATCGCTCGATCTGGATCCACGCCGTGTCGGTGGGCGAAGTTCTGGCGTCCCGCATCCTGGTGGAACCGCTCCGGAAGCGCTTCCCCCGGCACCGGATCTTTCTGTCCACCTCGACGGTGGCCGGGAATGCCGTGGCTCGGCAGAGGGTTCACGGCATCGACGGCCTGTTCTACGCGCCGTTCGATTTTCCCTCTCCCGTTCGAAAAGTCCTGGACACCCTCAAGCCCGACCTGCTGGTCATCGTGGAGACCGAGTTATGGCCGAACCTGATTCACGAGGCGAAGGCGCGCGGGACCAAGGTCGCTCTGGTCAACGGCCGAATCTCGTCGAGGTCTTTTCCCCGATATCGGCGCATCCGCAGCCTTCTGCGCGGCACCCTTTCGAAAGTGGATGCTTTCTTCATGCAGGCGGAACCGCACGCCGAGCGAATCCGCATCATGGGCGCGCCGGCGGCCCGAGTGAAGGTGACCGGCAATCTCAAATTCGACGCCCTCGACACCGGCCGTCCGAAGGAGCGTCTGGCCCGGATCGTCCTTTCCGAGCCCGCCCGCCCCATTGTGGTGGCCGGGAGCACGGTTCCCGGGGAGGAGGCGATCATTCTGAAGGCTCTGCACCTGGCTCGCGAACGGGAGCCCAACATCGGCCTGGTCCTGGCCCCGCGTCATCCGGACCGCTTCGCGGAAGTCCTGGGCATCGTCGAAGCCGCGGGCTTTCGTTGCGTCCGAAGAACCGACCTGGAGCCAGGCCAGTGGAAGGCCGGGGATGTTCTATTGCTCGACACCCTCGGCGAACTCGCGGTGGTGTTTTCGCTCGCCACCGTCGGTTTCGTGGGCGGCTCGCTTGTGCCCCAGGGCGGGCACAACATCCTGGAAGTTTCGGCCAGCGGCGTCCCCGTGCTCAGTGGCCCGAATGTTCAGAACTTTCAGGAGATCGCGAACGAGTTTCACCGCGAGGGTGCGCTGGTCTTCGTCAAGGATGCGACCGAGCTTGCGCGCGAGGTCGTGTCCTTCGTCACCGACAAGGCGCGGCGCGACGAAGTGGGGGGCAAGGGCCGGGCCCTGATCGAACCCAATCGCGGCGCCCTTGGGCGAACCGTGGACGGCCTGAGCGCGCTCATCGACTGAGATCCCTTGCGACAGGTGCAATCGATCCTGACCCCCCTGGGATGGCTCTATGGCCTTGGGGCCTCTCTTCGCCGGCAGGCCTACGCGCGCGGCGTTCTGGGGACGGAGCGGCTGCGTTCCCCGGTGATCAGCGTGGGTGGCCTGTCTCTGGGCGGTTCGATGAAGACGCCCGTGGTCCAGGCGCTCGCGCGGGCCATGGTCGCCCGGGGCCAGAGTGTCTCTATCCTGGGCCACGGCTATCGCGGGCTGAATACCGACCCGCGCCTGATCTCCGACGGAACGCAGCTGCTCGAGACCGCCGCCTCGGCCGGGGACGAAGCGTTCCTTCTCTCCCAGGAGCTCAGGGGTTGCCCGGTGGCCGTCGGTCGCGACAAGGTCGCGGCGGGACGTCTCCTGGAAGAACGATTCGGCAAGAGGATCATCCTGGTCGATTCGGGGTTTCAGCACCTCCGTCTGTTCCGCGATCTCGACATCGTGTGCGTGACCGAACGCGATCTTGCGGACCGGGTCGTGCCGGCGGGTTTGTTGAGAGAGTCGTCGCGGGCGCTCACGCGCGCCGATTTGGTGTTTACGGATCGGCGGAGCGAAGGCCCGCGAATCGGCGCACTGCGCGCCCAAAGGGCAGCCGAGGTCTTCTCTCTGGTCCGGACGGATTTCGCCTTCTCCCCGGTCGGGGCCCCCGAGAACAAGGCCGAGCCTCCGGCGCGGGCCTATGCATTTTGTGGGCTTGGATGGCCCGAGCGGTTTGTGAAGGACCTGAGCGCCCGCGGTTCCTCCGTGGTGGGCCACCGTTTCTTTCGCGATCACCATCCCTATGACGCCCGAGACCTCCGCGACGTGGCCGAGGCGGCGGTGAGGTCCGGTGCGGGTGCGGTGGTTACGACCGGCAAAGACGCGGTCCGCATTCAGGGCTGGCCCGGTCCGCTTCCCCTTCTCGTTCTGACCGCGCGGCTGGAGATCGAGAGGCTTCCGGAGGTCCTGAAGAGGATCGACCGCGTCGTCCTGGCCAGGATCAAGGCAGGACACTAGTGTCCTCGCTGGTCCGAATCCGATTTGCCACAGAGGCCCTGGCCCTGCGCGGATTCAAGGGTCTCGCCTGGGTGATTCCGCGGCCGCTCTTTCTGCGGATGGGACGCGCCCTGGGCGCGCTGGTGGCGGCTGTCGATCGAAGACACCTGGCCATCGCGAAGGACAATCTCCGTCGCAGTTTCCCGGACTGGAGCGAGACTCAAGTCGATCGCACCGCGCGCGGGGTGTGGATTCACTTCGGCGGCGTCCTGTTCGATCTGGTTCGAATCCTCGCCCGGGGACCCAGGACCATGGACACCCTCGTCACCATCGAAGGCCGTGAGCATGCCGAGCTGGCCCACGGATCCTCGCGCGGCGTGGTGCTCATCACGGGCCATTTCGGAAACTGGGAGACCCACGGGATCATCCATGCCAAGAACTTTGGATCGATCGGCGTGGTGGCCCGCCCCCTCGACAATCCAACCCTCGATCAGGCCATGATCGCCCTGCGCGAAAGCTCCGGCAGCGAGGTCATTGAGAAGAAGCACGCCCTCATTCGGTCGATGCGCCGTCTCAAGGCCGGACAGGGTGTGGCCTTCGTGGTCGACCAGAATGTTCAGGAGAAGGAGGGCATTTTCGTGAACTTCTTCGGCCGGCCGGCCTGCACCACTCCATTCGCGGCCAGGCTCGCGATCAAGACCGGGGCCCTGGTCTTGCCGTGCCGCGCGGTGATGACGCCCGATTTCAAGTACCGGGTCGTCTACGACCGGCCCCTCGACCCTCGAGGATTCGGAGATGGTGATGCGGCGGTGCTAGGCCTCACCCAGGCCATGATGAACACCACGGAAAGCTGGATTCGGGGCAATCCCGACCAGTGGCTTTGGATGCATCGGCGCTGGCACACCAAGCCGACCTCGGAGCTTTCGGGGCCGAGCGACCGCGAGTCTTCATGAACCGGACGCTTCCCGCTCGGGTTGTCATCCGCGCGCCCAACTGGCTGGGCGACGTGATCCTGTCGTTGCCCGCCGTCCGCGACATCAGGCATGCCTACAAAGAGGCTCGGCTCAGCGTGGTCGCACGGCCGTCGGTGGCCGCCCTGTACGAGGCCGTTCCCGAGATCGACGAGGTTCTCGAGGCTCCGGGCCTGTCTCAGGAGATTGCGGCCATGCGCCGAGGCTTCGATCTCGCCATTCTCCTGACGAACTCGATCGGCACCGCCCTCGCCGCGACTCTCGGGGGTGTCCCGCATCGCTGGGGTTACGCGACGGAGGGCCGCGGTTTGCTCCTGACCCGCAGAGCACCCGTTTCGCCGGACCTTCGCGGACGTTCGCAGGTGCATTACTATCGGGCGATGCTTGCGGCCATGGGTCTTCCACAAGGCGACGGTCTCGACACCTCCCTCGCACCCCCGGCCCTCTGGCGGGACGCGGGCCGTAAGTTGGTGGGGCCGGGCCTCTGCTTTGGTCTCGCCCCCGGGGCGGCCAAGGGCTCC
The DNA here is from genome assembly GCA_031412915.1 of Vicinamibacteria bacterium. Classification (GTDB taxonomy): domain Bacteria; phylum Acidobacteriota; class Vicinamibacteria; order Fen-336; family JAGNNV01; genus JAGNNV01. Next base: position 15,372 of record JANODX010000133.1, read on the forward strand.
GCCAAACAATGGCCTCCCGAAAGGTTCGCCGCCGCCGGCGATGTTCTCGCCGAGGAACTTGGAGCCCGCGCGGTCCTGCTTGGCTCCCCCGCGGATTCGGATGCCGCGGGTGCGGTGGCTCGAGCCATGAAGGGGCCTTCGATCGATCTGTGCGGCCGAACCGACCTTCGCGCGTTCGCCGGCGTCGTGTCGTGCCTGACCGCACTTCTGGCCAACGATTCCGGCGCCATGCATCTGGGTGCCGCCCTCGGCGTTCCCACGGTCGGCATCTTTGGCCCCACCAATCCCGACGAGACCCAGGCGGTGGGGAGGAAAGCCGGCTTCGTGCGAGGCGTCGCTGAATGCTCGCCCTGCCGGCACGCGGTTTGTCCCATCGATCACCGGTGCATGACTTCCGTTTCCCCCAAGTCGGCGGTCGAGGCGCTTCTGCGCGCGGTGCGACCATGAGCCGACCCGCCGTCTTCTTCGACCGCGATGGCACGCTGTCGCGCGAGGTGGGCTATGTCAACCACATCAGGCGATTCCAGCCGTTCTCTTTCGCGGTGGACGCGATTCGCGCGGTGAATGCCGGGAATCGCCTGGCCGTGGTGGTGACCAATCAGGCGGGGGTGGCCCGGGGCTATTTCCCGGAAGCCCTGATCGCCGATGTCCACGGCCTGTTGAAGAGCCGGGCGGAATCCTCGGGGGCCAGGATCGACGCCATCTACTACTGTCCGCACCATCCTTCGGCGGGGGCGCCGCCTTACCGCCAGGACTGCGACTGCCGGAAGCCCCGGCCCGGGATGCTGCGTCGCGCGGCCCTTGATCTCGACATCGACCTCGCGAAGTCATGGGTGATCGGGGATCGGCTTGGAGACCTCGAACTCGCCTGGAACGTGGGTGCGAGGGCCTGCCTGGTGAAGACGGGGTACGGCCTGGGGGAGATCGAGTACTGGATGTCCGGCTGGAAGAGGCCGCCGGACCTCATCGCGGAGAACGCCCTCGATGCGGCGCTCCAGATCGTCGAGTCGCACTGATGGGAACCTCCGCGCCGGCCCGGACCTCGGCGCCTTTAAACCTGCCCAGTCGGAAGCGACTCCTGGCCCTCGTAACCGCCTTCCAGGGCCGGCGCATCGCGGTGGTCGCCGACCTGGTCATCGACGAGTTCCTGAACGGCCGGGTCGAACGCATCTCGCGCGAAGCGCCGGTGCTCATTCTTCAATATGAGGGCTCGGACCTTCGTCTGGGCGGCGGCGCGAACGCGGTCCACAACATCAAGACCCTGGGCGGCGAACCGTTCCCGGTGGGTCTGGTTGGAAACGATTCTTCCGGCCGGTCGTTGCTGAGCCTGCTGAAGCGAAAGCGGATTCAAACCGCGGGAGTGGCCCGGGCCCGGGCCCGCGACTACGGAACACCGCTGAAGACGCGCATCCTGGGCGGGGGTTTTCATTCCACCCGGCAGCAGATCGTGCGCATGGATCGGACTCGGCCCCTGAACGTGCTCGGCCGTCGCTCGAGCGAAACCCATGTCCGCGGCGCGCTGAAGCGCATCGGGCGCGTCGATGGGGTTCTGGTGAGCGACTATGGTCTGGGCTTCGTGACGGAGGAAGTTCTGAGGCTTTCGAGCGTATTCGCGAGAAAGCACAAGGCGCCGCTCACCGCCGATTCCCGCCACGCTCTTCTCGGTCTCGAAGGGGTCACCGCGGTCACGCCCAATGAGCCCGAGGTCGAGGAGGCGCTCGGCCTGAGCATCGGCCACGACCTTAAGAAACTCGAACGGGCGGGCCGGGCGCTGCAGGCGAGGCTCAAGACGCCGGCGGTCCTGGTCACCCGGGGAAGCGACGGAATGGCGCTCTTCGAGGCGGGCGAACGGCCGCGTCACATCCCGGTCTTCGGCAGCGATGAGGTGGCCGACGTGACCGGCGCGGGGGACACCGTCATCGCCACCTTCACTCTGGCTCTCGCCGCCGGCGCCACCCCGTTCGAGGCCGCTCATCTGGCCAATCTCGCGGGCGGGCTGGTGGTGATGAAGCGAGGCACGGCGACGGTTTCGGCGCGCGAGCTGCGAGACGCTATTCGACAGGCGGCCTTTGCATGAGCGCGCCCTTTCGACGCGCCGCCTCGAAGGTCGTGTCGGTTGCGGCCCTGCGCGAGATCTGCGCGGAAGCGAAGCGGGCCGCGAAGACCGTGGCCCTGGCCAACGGCTGCTTCGACCTCCTTCATGTGGGCCACGTCCGATATCTCCAGGGCGCGCGGGCCGAGGCCGACATCCTGATCGTGGGCATCAATGGCGACGCTTCGGTGCGGAAACTGAAGGGAGAGAACCGGCCCCTCCAGACCGAACAGGATCGGGCCTTGCTCGTGGCCGCACTCTACGCGGTCGATTGGGTCGTGATCTTTCCCGAGGACACGGTCGAGAATCTTCTGCTCGCCCTCAAACCCGACGTTCACTGCAAGGGCACCGACTACACGAAGGAGACGGTTCCGGAGCGCCACATCGTGAAAAGCTACGGCGGCCGGATCGCCATCGTGGGCGACCCCAAGGACCACGACACCAGCCGCCTCCTCACGCAGCTTGGGTCAAGGTAGATTCAGCACCATCGTGAGAATCCTGGTCGTCCGTCTCTCCTCCATCGGCGACGTCGTTCACACCACACCCATGGTGGCGGCACTTCTCGAAGCCGGGCATCAGGTGGCGTGGGCGGTGGAGCCCCTGGCCTCGCCCCTGGTCGCGTCCATCCAGGATCTGGCCCAGGTGTTCGTCCTCCCCAAGGCCTCCGCGTACGACTGGAACGACCGTTTTCGACTGGCGCGCAAACTGCGCGACTTCAACCCCGACGTGGCCATCGACGCTCAGGGCCTTTGGAAGTCCGCTTTCTGGACATGGCTCTCCGGGGCGCCCCGCCGCATCGGCTGGATGGCGGACAATCGGCGCGAGAGTTCATCGAGCGTCATGCTCACGGAGACGGTGCCGTGTCTCGTCGAGGCCGTACACATGATCGACCAGCATCACGCCCTGCTCGCAGGTCTCGGCATCGACGATCGTGGCGGCCGCAAGTTCCCGTTCGTTCTTCCTGACGCGGCGACCGCGATGGCGGTGGAGTTCGAGGCTTCGACTCCGTATCCGCTGGCCCTGATCGCGCCCGGAGGAGGGTGGGAGAACAAACTCTATCCCGCCGAATTGTGGGGCCAGGTCGCGAATGGCCTCGCCTCCATGGATCTGGCTCCGGTGGTCTTGTGGGGTCCAGGCGATGAGCAGCGCGCGGACGCCGTGGTCGAGGCTTCGGGAGGAAAAGCCAGGCGCGCTCCGGCAACCTCGGTGCTTGAATTGGCCGCGCTGGCCAGGGTATCCAGGCTCTTCCTCGCCGCCGACACCGGACCCCTGCACATCGCCGGGGCCATGGGCGCGCCTCTCGTCGCGGTTTTCGGTCCGACCGATCCTGCGCGCAACGGACCGTGGTCCAAGGACGATGAGGTCGTCCGTCGAATCCCGGCCTGCGCCCCTTGCCACAAGAGAAACTGCGACACCCATCAGGACACCATGAAGAAGATCCCGGTGGACGCGATTCTCGCGGCGGCGTCCCGCCGATTGGCCGTCCTCAAACACAAGGACGCGCCTTGAATCTCTCCCGGGTGAGGGTTCGAGCGGGGTACACCGCGGGTGCGGTCGCCCTGTTCTTCGCCGAGCCCACTCGCGACTCGCTCATCGCGGGCGGCGCGCTCGCGATCTTCGGCGAACTGATTCGCCTCTGGGCCTCCGGTCACATCGAGAAGACGCACCGGCTCGCCACCGGCGGGCCTTACGCGCACACCCGCAATCCGTTGTACCTGGGCAGCGTCTTGATGGCTTCGGGGTTTCTGGTAGCCGCCCGGCATCCTCTCTCGATCACGGTCGGCCTCCTGTATCTCGTGGTGTTCTATCCCGCCATCATCCGCGAAGAAGGGAAGTTCCTCCGGGACAAGTTCCCCGACCGGTACCACGAGTGGGCGAAGCATGTGCCGCTCTTCGTCCCTCGCCTCACCCCGGCCGGTCCCCGGGAATCGCACTTCCAGACCTCGAGACTCCTGGCCAATCGCGAGTGGCGCGGGGTCCTGGGCCTGGCGATCCTTGCGGCATTCCTGTTCTGGCGCCTGCGCTAGGTTTCTTGGGCCCCATCGCGGCCCCGTCCTCACCCCTTGCTTTCCGGCTGGAGGCTTCCGTGTAGCAATATTGAGGGGTCATGTTCACGCCCGCTCTCGAACGCATCCTGGTCATCGCCGCGCAAGGGGCCCAGGACCGCCGCCACGCTCACCTCACCACCGAGCACGTTCTCCTCGCTATCGCCCACGATCCGGTGGGCCGGCGGATCCTTCACGGGTCCGGAGTCGAGGTCGACCAGTTGATCAAGGGTCTCACGGTTTTCGTGGAAGACCAGATCGACCGGGTCCCGGACGGTTCGAAACGCGCGCCCCAGCAGACCATCGGTTTCCGCAGGCTCCTTCAATCGGCCGTCCTCCATGTGCAGAGCGCGGGAAAGAACGAAGCGGACGTGGGCGATGTGCTCGCCGCGTTGATGCAGCAGCCGAAGTCTTTCGCGGCCGAGGCCCTGGCCTCCCAGGGCATTACCCGGCTCGATGTTCTGAACTACATCTCGCACGGCGTTTCGAAGCGTCCGGAGAATGCGCCGTCCGGTCCAGCACCCGCAGGCGTTGGCGAGGAAGGCCAGGCCAGTTCGGGCGATCCCCTCGAGTCCTATGCCCCCTCCTTGACCGAGCGCGCCCGCCAGGGACTCCTGGATCCTCTGATCGGCCGCGAGCGGGAGGTGCGGCGGGTGCTCGAGATTCTGTGCCGGCGGCGCAAGAACAACCCGGTTCTGGTGGGCGAGCCCGGGGTGGGCAAGACCGCGATCGTGGACGGCCTCGCCCAGGTTCTGCTGAGCGAGGACGCGCCGGAGTTCCTCAAGGGGGCCGAGATCTTCGCTCTCGACACCGGCTCGATGCTCGCGGGCACCCGCTACCGCGGCGACTTCGAGGAGCGGTTCAAGATGGTCATCGCCGCCCTCAAGAAACGCCTGAAACCAATCCTCTTCATCGATGAGATCCACACCATGGTGGGGGCGGGGGCCACCAGCGGAGGCACCCTCGATCTGTCGAACATGGTGAAACCCATCCTCCAGGAAGGCGACATCCGGATCATCGGGGCCACCACCTTCGACGAGTTCAAGATCATCGAGAAGAACCAGGCGCTCTTCCGAAGACTTCAAAAGATCGTGGTGGACGAACCATCGATGGCCGACACCGTGCAGATCCTGTTCGGCCTCAAGGACCGGCTGGAGAAGCATCACGAGTGCGCGATCGGGGACGACGCCATAGACGGGGCCGCGAAACTGGCCTCCCGGCACATGCGCGAGCATCGCCTGCCCGACAGCGCCCTCGACCTCCTCGATGAAGCGGGGGCGTCCTTGCGGCTTGACAAGATGGATCCCCGGAACGTCGACCTTCCCCTGATCGAACGAGTGGTGGCGCGCGTCGCGCGCATTCCGGAGAAGCAGGCCTCCCTCTCCGAGAAGGAAAGGCTCCGGAGTCTTGAAGAATCCCTGAACCGCGTGGTGTTCCACCAGGAGGCGGCGGTGAAGGCGGTCGCGCACGCCATCAAGCGGTCGCGGGCCGGCCTCGGCCCGGCCGAGCGGCCGGTGGGCTGCTTCCTCTTCACCGGGCCCACGGGAGTCGGCAAGACCGAGCTCGCCAAGCAGGTGGCCAAGCACCTGGGCAACGAGTTCATTCGCTTCGACATGAGCGAATACATGGAGAAGCACACGGTGTCCCGGCTGGTGGGGGCACCCCCCGGATACGTGGGTTTCGACCAGGGCGGGCTTCTGGTGGACGCGGTTCGCAAGAACCCGTACTGCGTGGTCCTGCTCGACGAGATCGAGAAAGCGCACCCGGACATTTTCAACATCCTGCTCCAGGTGATGGATCACGCGACCCTGACCGACAACAACGGCCGTAAGGCGGATTTTCGTCAGGCCATTCTGATCATGACCTCGAACGCAGGCTCGCAGGAGATGAGTAGTCGGGCCATCGGCCTCCAGCGCGACGCCGCGAAGGACACCGCCACCCGGGGCAAGGGCGCCATCGAGAAGCTCTTCGCGCCCGAGTTCCGTAACCGCCTGTCCGCCATCGTCACTTTCGGGTCCCTGCCCTTCGAAGCCATGGAACTCATCGTTTCGAAGTTCATCCTCGAGCTCGAGTCGCAGCTTCGAGAGCGGAAGGTCGCGATCCTCCTGACCGAGGAGGCGCGGGCCTGGCTCGCTCGGAAGGGCTACGACCCGAAGTTCGGGGCGCGCCCGGTGGCGAGGATCATCCAGGAGCACGTCCGCGATCCCCTCACCGACGAGATCCTGTTCGGTTCGCTGGAGGCGGGCGGAGAAGTGACGATCAAGGTCGCGGCCGAAGGCCTAGGCCTGGCCTTCGAGTTCAAGCCCGTGGCCGTGCGGGAGCCAAGCGCGAAAATTGAAGCCTAGTTCGCATTCCTCGCGGAATGCGGTGGGCGCTTAATCCTTCATCGAGGAGGATGCGGTTTTGCGGGCCTCCACCAATTCGGCGCGCTCCGTGTCCGCGTCGGCGGCGATGGCGACCAGATCCTTGAACGCGGCCCTCGATCGGGCCGTGTCGCCCGCGGCCGCGGCAGCTTTTGCGAGTCCGTAGGTCCCGAGGAACCGACGGGGTTCCTTCCTGCTGCTGGCTTCGAACGCCGACAGGGCCTCTTTCGGCATCTTCGCCTCGAGCAGCATGAAACCGAGCAGTTCACGCGCCGGCGCCAGCGGTCCCGGGGTGACGGCCGACTTATCGGTGGCGTCTTCCGCGTCGGCGGCGGCCCGCAGGGCCGCGATCGCCGCGTCGCGCTTGCCTTCGGCGAAATGCATCCAGGACTCGGCCACGCGCCGCTGGATGTCGATCTGCTCGGGCCAGTACGGGTCCTTCATCTCGGTCATCTTGTCCCGCAGGGCCGCGAGGGCCGCGAGTTCAGCAGGCACGGCCGCGATGTTGCCGCTACGCGCGGCCCCCAGGGCCCGCGCGAAATGGGTCATGGCCTGGGTGAAGGGTGTGTTCGCGGGAAGCACGGGAAGGGCCAGGGCCTCGGCCCACGCGCGGCGCTCGAGCGCGTAGCGGGCGGGCATCGCCGCGAGGGCGAACGAACCGGCGCCCGCCACTCCGGCGGTTGCGCCCTCGCCCGAGCTCATGACCTGCTTGGCCCGCCCGATGGCCTTCCTCGCGGCGGCGTCCTGCGCCGTCTGCAGGTAGGCGTAGGTCTGGTAGTCGAGCGCGTGCAGCTCGTCTCCCGAGGAGTTCGCGTTCTTCGCGGTGTCGGCCGACTTCAGATTGGTTTCGATCGACTCTTTCCACAAGCCCACGCGGGTGAAGGTGTGCGAAGGCATGTGGAGCGCGTGCGGTACGGCGGGGGCGATGCTTGCGTAGAGGCGCGCCGCGCCCAGCGCCTTTTCGGCGAGTGGGGGATAGTCGTAGTTGTGGATGATGTAGTGCGCAATCCCGGGGTGGTCCGGGTGCGCTTGGAAGAGCGGATCCAGGATCTGCGCCGCCTTCAACTGCGTCGCGTACGTCTTGTCGGTCGGGAGTGCGGTCTGAGTGAGGGCCAGCGCGTAGAAGACGGTCGCTTCGAGGTCCTGCGGGTTCTCCCTGGACAGGCGCTCCATCGCCGCGGAATAGGCGAGCACGCGCGGCCGTTGGGTGGCCGGGCTGTTGTCGCGGAACAACTCGGCCGCCGCCGCGATGTAGCCCTTTTCCCTGGGGGTGGGCGACCCGGTGGTGAGCCCCTGGTCGATGTCCAACTTGCCCTGGGTGAGAGCACTGGGAGTGCGTTGGCCCGCGAAAGGATTCCCCCATCGGCTCACCGCGATGCCCCAGTACGCAATGGCGCAGTTGGGATCGCTCTTCAGGACCCCTTCGAAGACGGCGATCGCCTCGGGGAACCAGAACGAGTGGAGCAGGGCCACCGCCCGGTTGAAGTCGGCCTTCACCGCGGGTGCGCACGAGGTTCCGAAGGCGACCGTGCCCACCTGATTGGGCGAAGGACCGTGTTGGTCGTGTTGCTCCGGCGCGGCCTGAGCAAGCGCCGGCATCAGGGCCGCACCGAAGATCACAACCGTCGCCATCGTCTTAGCAAAGCGCTTCATAGTTCGCTCCTCAATGTATGCACCCCTCTCCCCTTGCGCGGGGCGCCCGGAAGAATTGGATCCTCCGGAAGCTCGGATTGTAGACCCAAGCGCAAAGGGGAGCGGGCACCGATACCGATGACCGCCCTTCTTCCCGCGGACACCACCCACGCGAGGCGCGGGAGAAAACCGCGCGTGTTACTTTCGCTTGGGGACGTTCAGTTCGGCCAGCTTCGCGACAATGTCCGGGCCGGCCGACTGAGGCTTCACCGCCCTGTCGATGAAGGCGATCTTCCCCGTGGGGTCGATGTAGAAGGTGTGCCGCCGGGCAAACTGGCGGCCTTCGGGTGCGTCGGGCGGGATGACCCCATAGGCGAACGCAACCTTCTTGTCCGGGTTCGCCAGCATCGGGAAGTCGGCTTTCTCTTTTTCGGCGAACGCCTTGTTGTCGGCCAGCGAATCGACGCTGATCATGAAGTACGCGGTGTCGAACTGCCGGATGAGGCTCCCGCTCTCACGGAGCGAGTTGCATTCGGCCGTTCAACCACCGGTGAATGCCTTGGGGAACCACCCCAGTACGAGCCAGTGGCCCCCAAGATTCTTGCGGAGCGAATAAGTCTTGCCGTCGGTGGCTTCGAGGGTGAAGTCCGGCGCTGGATCACCAACCTTGAGGTCCTGGGCATGAGCGGGACGGGCCAGCAGCCCGCCCGTAATCATGGCGAGGGATAACCAGCGGAATATCTGTCTCATCGACTCCTCCAAAACCAGCATCATAGGCGCGAGACGCGACTCGATCCGTATCTCCCTAGGAAGTAACCTACGCGACCTCGACCGGCTGTCCGGTCTCGTAGGCGCGCTGTGCGGCGACCGCAACCCGGATGGCTTCGACCCCGTCGTCGATGGTGATGGGGGCCTTTCGGGCCTGCAGCACGTTCCTGGCGAAGTTCTGCAGTTGAACCGTGTACGCGGTGGCGAAGCGTTCCATGAAGTGGGGCACCGTGTCGTGGGCGATCGAGTTCTTCGTCATGACATAGAGCGGGGTCTCCCGGAGGTAGCCGACCCGCAGCGTGCCCGCGTCGCCGAGCATTTCCGTGGAGATGTCGTAGCCGTAGATGCCGTTGCGGGAAAGATCCACGATGCCGAGCGCGCCGTTCGCGAAGGTGAGACTCACCACCGCATTGTCGATGTCGCCGACCGTCTTGAGCTCCGGGTAGGCGAGCGCACCTCCGATGGCCGAGACCGTCTTCACCTCGCCCATGAAGAAGCGCGCGAGGTCGAAGTCGTGGATGCCCATGTCCATGATCATCCCGCCGCTGCTCTTCGGGTCGGCGTACTCGAGAGTGGTGCGATAGGGATCGCGCGAGGTCGACTTGAAGAGGACCACGTTGCCGATGGCGCCCTCCAGGAGTCGCGCCTTGGCGGCGGCGTAGCCCGAGTCGAAACGCCGCATGAAGCCCATCTGGAAAAAGACCCCGGTCTTGAGGATGGCGTCTTTCATGGCCAGGGTTTCGGTCAGGCTCAAGGCCGGCGGCTTTTCGCAGAACGTGGGCTTGCCGGCGCCCGTGGCCATGATCGACTGGTCCTTGTGGGCGCTGGTGGGGCTCACGATCACGACCGCCTCGACCCTCTTGTCGTTGACGAGGTCGATGGCCTGGGCATAGCGACCGAGGACATCGAACTCGTCGGCGACTTCGGTCACCGACGCGGCTACCACGTCGGAAACCGCGACCAGGCGCGTCTCGGGAATCCGGGACGCGAGGTCTCTCGCGTAGATCCGCCCGAGACGTCCGAGGCCGATGACGCCGACCTGAAGCCGTTTCTTTCCCGTTCCGCTCATTTCGCGGCCACCGCTTTCCTGACCAGTTCGATTCGAACCTGCTGGTTTTCCGGAACCGCTTCGCCCTTGATGAGTTTCGCCGCACTCTCCACCGCCAGACGACCCATCTCGCCCGGGAACTGCGCGACCGAGGCGATCATGGTTCCTTCGTCCATGGCTTTCTTCGCGTCGTCCACCGCGTCGAAACCGATCACGCGGATCCTGCCCTTCTTCCCCGCCGCGGCGATGGCCTCGATGGCCCCGAGCGCCATCATGTCGTTGCAAGCGAAGAGGCTGTCGATTTCCGGGTGCGCCTGGAGCATGTTCTGGAAGACGGTGAAGCCCTGGTCGCGTTCCCAATTGGCGGTCTGAGACGCGACCACCTTGATGCCCGGTGAGTCCTTGATGGCGTCGCGAAAACCCTTCAACCGCGAGTCCCCGGTTTCGTGGCCGGGAATGCCCTCGAGCAGAGCCACCCTGGCCTTGCCGCCGCTGGCCTCGACCAGCACCGCGCCCGCGACCTTGCCGCCTTCATAGTTGTCGGACCCGACGAAGCTCGCGGTCTTCACCGCGGAGGCTTTCGCGGCGAGGGGATCGAGACGCGTGTCCACCACGACGATCGGGATGCCCGCCGCATTCGCCTTCACCAGAACCGCGACGATTTCCCGTGACCCGCTGGGCGTGATCAGCAGGGCCTTGATTCCCGTCTGAATCAGGTTTTCGACGATCTGCATCTGCTTCTCCACGTCCACCTCGCGCTCGGCGGCCTGGACCACCAGATCGATCCCGAGCGTGTCCGCCGCGGCCTGAGCACCCTTCTGCATGTCGATGAAGAACGGGCTGTTCAGCGTCTTCAGGACCAGGGCCACCCTCGGTTTCGCAGGAGCGGTGTTCCCGGACTTTGGCGGCGTGCCGCAGGCCGGGAAAGCGAGAGCCAGGGCGCAGGCCGCGGCGTGGATGCGAAGCTTCTTCATCAGGGTGACTCCTTGGACCAGGGGGTATGAGTTAGGAACGTTTGGACTTGACCAGCGAATCGACGAGGACGGCGATGATGATCACCATACCGATGACGATCTGCTGAAGAAACGACGAAATGCCGAGCAGGTTGAGCCCGTTGCGGAGCACGCCCATGGTGAGAGCGCCGATCAGGGTGCCGCCCAGAGTTCCCGCACCGCCGGTGAGACTGGTGCCCCCGATCACCACCGCGGCGATGGCGTCCAGTTCGTACATCATGCCCGCGATCGGCTGGGCCGAGTTGAGGCGCGCGGTCAGGAGTACCGAGGCGAGGCCGGCGGTTCCGCCCGAAAGCACATAGACCAGCGTCTTGTGGAAGCCCACCGCCACCCCGGACAAACGTGTTGCTTCCTCGTTCCCTCCGATGGCGTAGACGTATCGGCCGAACCGGGTCCGATTCAGGACGACCACGGCCAGGGTGTAGAGAAGGATGGTGAGCAGAACGGGCACCGGAATGCCAAGCACGCGGCCCGTGGACAACGACCGAAGGGATTCGGAGAAACCGGAAATGGGGCGTCCTTCCGTGAAGAGCAAGGCCGCGCCCCTGGCCACACTCATCATGCCCAGGGTGGCGATGAAGGGCGGTAATTTCCCGCGGGTGATGAGAAGACCGCTGCAAAGACCGGCGAGAGCGCCGGTGATCAGTCCGAAAAGGACAGCGAGGGCCAGGGGCCAGCCGGCCATCAACCGGTTGGCCATCACCACGCCGGAGAGGGCCACGAGCGACCCCACGGAGAGATCGATGCCTCCCGAGAGGATAACGAAGGTCATGCCCACGGCGACCACCGCGTTGATCGCCGTTTGTTCCATGACGTTCAGCAGGTTCGAGACTGTCCAGAAGAAGGGGGACAGGAACGACAGGAGCGCACAGAGCAGGAACAGTCCGGCCAGGGTGCCCGCGCGCCGGTTGCGCAGGAGGTGCTGGGCCCAGACTTTCATGAGGCCCTGCCGAGGGCCGCGCCCAGCAGTGTTTCCTGATCCGCGCCGGCGGCGGTGAACTCGGAGACAGCCCGCCCCGCGCGCATGACCAGGATGCGATCGCTCATGCCCAGAATTTCCGGCAGTTCGGACGAAATCATCAGTATGGCGGCGCCGCTCGCGGTGAGCCGGTTCATCAATTCGTAGATCTCGACCTTGGCGGCCACGTCGATGCCCCGGGTCGGCTCATCCATGATCAACACGTCGACCGAAGCGGCGAGCCATTTCCCGAGAACGATCTTCTGCTGATTGCCGCCCGACAAGGCCCCCGTGAGCTGCTCGATGCTCGGCGTCTTAATGCGCAGTTCGTCAACGAACCTCTGAGACAGTTCGGCTTCCTTCCTTTCCTCCACCAGGCCGAATCGGGACAACCGCTTTGCCGAGGTGAGAGCGATGTTTTGTCGCACGGTCAGGCAGAGGACCAGACCCTGCGCCTTGCGGTCCTCGGGAAGAAGGCCGAGACCGGTGGCGATGCCCTCGGCCGGAGAACGCACGAGGGCTAGGCGGCCCCTCACCGCGACCTGTCCGCCGTCGGATCGATCCGCGCCGAAAAGCGCCCGAGCGAGTTCGGTGCGTCCAGCACCGAGAAGGCCCGCGACGCCGAGGATCTCGCCGCGCCGCAGGTGGAAGCTGATGTCGTGCAAGACGCCCCGGCGGGAGAGATGGTCGACTTTCAGGACCTCCGCGCCCGGAGGCGAGCGATGACGGGGAAAGTGATCTCCCACCGACCGGCCGACCATCAATCGGATCAGTTCGTCGATGGTCACGTCCGGCACCGCGCGAGTGGAAATCCGTCGTCCGTCGCGCAGCACGCTCACCCGGCGCCCGATGCGCTGGACCTCGTTCATCCGATGAGAGATGTAGATGATGCCGACCCCGCGCTCCAGGAGGCGCGCTATCGCGGCGAAGAGCTGGTCGATCTCCGACGCGGTCAGGGCCGACGTGGGCTCGTCCATGACCAGGATTCGCGCGTCCTCGGAGAGCGCTTTGGCCACCTCGACCATCTGCTGCTCGGCGATGCCGAGGGTGGAAACCGGCACGTCCGGGTCGAGAGCGATGCCCAGACCCAGGAGAAGTTCCCGGGTCTTCGAATTCATGAGGTCGAGATCGAGCAGTCCGAAGGGGCCGGTCGGTTCCTTGCCCAGAAAGACGTTGGCGGAAGCGCTCAGGTGGGGAACCAGGGTGAGCTCTTGATAGATGATGCTGATGCCGAGGCGGCGCGCGGCTCTCGGCGAGTCGATGACGACGGTTCGGCCATCGACCAGGATCTCGCCCTCGTCCGCGACCTGCGCTCCGCTCAGGATCTTCATCAACGTCGACTTGCCGGCCCCGTTCTCGCCCAGCAGGACGTGAACCTCGCCCGAGCGAAGATCGAGGTCGACGCCGTCGAGGGCAATGACGCCGGGGAATCGCTTTCGCACCCCCCGCATTTCGAGCAATGGGACCGGTGGCGCTGCATGGGTCACTTTCGACCGCCCCTGCCTGCCCTACGAAGATGGGTTCGTTCGCGAGGCGGCGGTCCGGTGGTCCCGCGCACCACCAGAGTGGGGGCGAGCACCACCCGCCGCGGTTTGACCCGGCCGCCTTCGATTCTCTCCACCAACAACTCCATGGCCATCTGGCCGATGTCGTGACGCGGTTGGTGGATCGTGGTCAGGGACAAATGGCGCATGGAGGCGAGCGACGTGTTGTCGTAACCCACCAAAGAGATGTCCTGGGGCACGTGCAGGCCGCGCTCCTCAATGGCATTCAGGGCCCCGATCGCGGCCAGGTCGTTGGCGGCGAAGATCGCGGTGGGCCGAGGCTCCTGGTCGAGAAGCTCGCGGGCGCCCTGGTGCCCGCCCACTTCGGTAAAGGCGCCGCGGGCGACCCGAATTTGCCCCGACAGGTGAAGTTTCCGCATGGCCGCTTCATAGCCCTCCCGTCGCTCCATCGCCCCCGCACCCTCGCCGCCGTCGATGTGGGCGATACGCCGGTGTCCGAGCGAGGCGCAGTGCTGAACGGCCGCGAAGGCTCCGGCCGCATCGTCGTCGGCCACACTGTCCACCGAGGTCGCGCGCGCCGGTCGCCCGATCACCACCACCGGAACTTCGTTGCTCGCCCGCACCACCAGGGCGCTCTCCATCATGGGAGCGCCCAGAATGAGACCGGCGACGCGGAGTTGGAGCAATGTTTCGACGGCCTCGTCCTCGTGCTCGGGCACCCGATCGCCGGTGTTCATCAGGACCCGGTAGCCCTGGACACGCGCCTCCGCCTGGATGCCTGCGACCACGTCGGCGAAGAACGGATTGTTCATGTCGGAAACGAGAACGCCCGCGATGCGAGTTCGCTTCTGCACCAGCCCCCGGGCCATGGCGTTTGGCCGGTAGCCGAGTTTCGCCACCGCGCGCAGCACGGACGCGCGTCGCTCCGGGCTCACCTGAGCGGCCCCGCGAACGACCAGGGACACCAGGGATTTGGAAACGCCCGCGCTCGTTGCCACGTCGTCGATGGTCGGTGGTTTTCCCTTGGGCATACTTGACAGAGTGCCGCTTGCGTCGCTAGCTTAACGTCTGTGGAACGTTCCAAGTCCAGCCCGGCCCGCGGGAAGCCGCGCGCGCGGGCTGCGTCTTACGGTCGGGGGCTCGCGGCCTAGCTGCGGCTTGGTGTGAACGTCCCTTCCCTGCACCTTCCGGCCAACTCGCGCGGGGCCGGGAACGATCCGGTGGTGGTGACTCCTGAGAACGCCTCCTGGCGGTATGCCGGCCTTCGGGTGGTCGTTCTGAAGCCCGGGGAATCGCGGCGCATCGAGACCGGGCTCGACGAAGTGCTTGTCGTGCCGATGACGAGTTCGGCGCGGTTCGAATGCGAGGGCGAAGCCTTCGACCTCTTGGGCCGCAAATCCGTCTTCTCCCGCGTGACCGATTTCGCTTACGCCCCCCTCGACTCCGTTTTCGTCCTGACCTCTGCCGGGGGGGGAGAGTTCGCGCTGCCCAGTGCGCGCGCCACTCGTCGACGGTCTCCCGCCTATGGTCCCGCCGAATCGGTGCCGGTCGAGATCCGCGGGGCCGGCGGAGCGACTCGCCAGATCAACAACTTCTGCGCGCCGGGGGGTTTCACCACCGACAAGGTTTCCGCGGTCGAGGTCCTGACTCCGCCCGGAAACTGGTCGTCCTATCCCCCGCACAAACACGATGAAGACCGACCCGGGGAGTCGATCCTCGAAGAGATCTACTACTTCCGGCTTCAGGGCGAGGCGAGCTTCGGCATTCACAAGACGTACGCGTCGGACGCCTCCTTCGATGTCACGGTCACGGTGCGCGACGGGGACGTCTTTCTTGTTCCCCGCGGCTACCATGGCCCGTCGATCGCACCTCCGGAGAACGCGATGTGGTACCTGAACGTTCTGGCCGGCCCCGCCGCCGAGCGCTCCATGAACTTCTGCGACGATCCCGCCCACCACTGGATTCGCGACTCCTGGCGGGATCAGCCCAAAGATCCGCGGGTCCCGATGACCAGCGCCAGGGAGAAAGACTGATGCCGACGCTACGCATGACCACAGCTCAGGCCCTGGTGCGCTTCCTGGTCCAGCAGCACTCCCGGCGCGACGGCGTCACCCGGAGGTTCATACCCAAGGTCCTGGGCATCTTCGGCCATGGCAACGTGGCCGGACTGGGCGAGGCTCTTCAGGCGTCTTCAAAGGACTTGCCGTACATCCCCGGCCGAAACGAACAGGCTCTGGTGCATGCCGCGGCCGGTTTCGCGAAGATGGCAAATCGCCTGCAGACTCTCGCCGTGACCTCTTCGGTCGGACCGGGTGCTACCAACATGATCACGGGTGCGGCCGGGGCGACCATCAATCGCGTTCCCGTTCTTTTGCTGCCCGGCGACATCTTCGCCACGCGTCAGGTGGCGCCGGTGCTGCAGCAGCTCGAGTCGCCTTCCTCCGGCGAGGTGTCCGTGAACGACGCGTTCAAACCCGTCTCTCGATACTGGGATCGTATTCAGAGGCCCGAGCAGCTGGTCTCATCGTCGCTCGAGGCCATGCGTGTCCTGACCAGCGTCGTCGACACCGGCGCCGTCACCTTGTGCCTTCCCGAGGACGTTCAAAGCGAGGCCTGGGATTTTCCGGAAGCCCTGTTCGAGGAGCGGGTGTGGGAGATCAGGCGTCCCCGTCCGGAGTCGGGTGCGGTATCCCGGGCCGCCCTTTGGATCCGCGGCGCGAGCAAACCGCTCATTGTCGCCGGTGGCGGAGTCCTCTACTCCGAAGCCAGCGCCGCCCTCGCGAAGTTCGCCGAAGCGACCGGCATTCCCGTGGCGGAAACCCAGGCGGGGAAGGGGGCGCTCGCCTTCGATCATCCTTCGTCCCTCGGCGCTCTCGGAACCACCGGGACCGCGGGAGCCAACATCCTGGCTCGCGAGGCCGATGTGGTGATCGGCGTCGGAACGCGCTACTCCGATTTCACCACCGCATCGAAGACCGCCTTTCAGAATCCGGCGGTTCGGTTCATCAACGTCAACGTGGGCGAATTCGATGCCTTCAAGCACGGTGCTATGGCGGTGGTCGCGGACGCGCGGGAAGGGATCGACGCCCTGGCGGAATCGCTGGGCGGATTCACAGCGCCTGTCGCCTGGCGCGAACGCGCGGCCCAGGCGAATCGTGACTGGGACAAGGAAGTCGCGCGGATCTACGGTCTGGCGAATCCCGGGCGTCCGAGCCAGGGCGAAGTGATCGGCGCCGTGAACGACGCGGCGGAGAAGCGGGGGATTGTCGTTTGTGCGGCCGGAAGCCTGCCCGGCGATCTCCACAAACTCTGGCGTGCGCGCGATCCCAAGAGCTATCACCTCGAATATGGCTACTCGTGCATGGGCTACGAAATCGCGGGGGGCCTGGGGGTGAAGATGGCAGCCCCCGATCGCGAGATCTTCGTCATGGTGGGCGATGGCTCCTGGCTGATGATGTCCTCGGAACTCGTCACCGCGCGCCAGGAAGGGGTGAAGCTCATCGTGGTTCTGATCGACAACGGCGGATATGGGTCCATCGGCAGCCTGTCGCAGTCGCTCGGTTCGGGAGGGTTTGGAACACAGCTTCGGTATCGGGGCGAAGATGGCCTGATGTCGACCCGCGCCCTATCCGTGGACTACGCCGCGAACGCGAGGAGCCTTGGCCTCAGGGTCATCGAGGCCGACACACTCAAGGATCTGCGCACAGCTCTCGCGGACGCCAAGACTTCGAGCGAGACTACCGTGATCGTGACTCACACTGACCCGTCCGTGAAGGTCGGAGGCTATGAATCATGGTGGGAGGTTCCACCCGCCGAGGTCTCCACCATCGAGGCCGTACAGACCGCGCGTCGCGCATACGACATCGCCAGGAAGAAGAAGCTCTGGTACCTCTAGCCCGGCGCGATTTGCCGGTCGTTCAATGCTTCCACGCCTGAGTCAGGGGTTGAGCAGGATCAGGTCCAGTCCCGGCA
Organism: Vicinamibacteria bacterium; assembly: GCA_031412915.1. GTDB lineage: Bacteria > Acidobacteriota > Vicinamibacteria > Fen-336 > JAGNNV01 > JAGNNV01. The sequence continues at coordinate 32,768 of JANODX010000133.1, forward strand.
CTTCGAAGGCTTTCAAATCGTGATCGAGGGAAGCCATGCCAAGCGCGCCCTCGATCGCGAAGGCGGCCAGATAGGCGTCCATCCAAACCTCGGGAGAAGGCCCGCCTTTGCGAGTGGCATGATTCGCAACGCATGAGCCGGTCTGCCCGCTACGACGCCATGGCCGAGAGAGTCCGGGCGCTCTACGAACCGCCCCGTCGGGCCCGATCGCGATCAGTGCGGATCGACGCCGAAGTCCCAGAGCTTATCGCCGCCCCCGCCGCCGCTTTGCTTCGGGACGGCGTAGAAGGCGTACTCGCCGGGCGGCAGCGGCTTCTCGGCAGCGACCCGGAACGCCCCGGGCCCGAGTTGCCGCACGCGAAACGGGAGAGTGTTCTTCGGCTTCATATCCATGCCGACGACCAGCTCGCGTTCCTCGGCCTTCCCGCCCAGACGCACCAGGACGAAGTCCTGCGGTTGGCGCGCGCCCGCGGGCATCTCTGATTCCCCCACCTCACCCTGCGCCTCCATCTGCTGCTGCATCATCGCCATCATGCTGGCCTGGTCCGTCGGCATCGCCGGCGCCGCGGGTGCGGAAGCCGCCTTTGGGTCGAAGTGGAATTGGAACCAGGCCTGCGGCGAGACACGCCGCTGGGCACGGGCTCCCGCATACAGGTAGGCCATCTTCAACCCGCCCCCGAACAGCCCGCCCGTGAGCATGGTGGTGGCGAGGCCCTTCTTGAGGTCCTTGGTCCCCGCGCGACTCATCGACGACGTCTCGAGCTTCTCGAGCGCATCCCCGGCATTATCCCCGGACGGCTCGAAGTAGATGCCAGGCGCCGGGGTCGGCGCCGGCTTCGGGCTCGCGGCGCCGGCCGGAGCCGTCCACAGTGCGAGAGCGGAGATCGCGAACGCCCCAAACCTCAAGTGCGCCATGGCAAGCATGATAGCGCGGCAAACTCCGCCGACGAGATAGTGACGCCATCCTGCTCCTTGACCACGCCCGAACTGTCCCAGACAAGGGCCAGCTTCTCGTTGATCATCCCTCCAAGGTGGAGGCCGACGGCCAACCTCGACAGCGACTCGCATCCATCACAGGCCATCTTCCCTCCGCCCAGCCCGAGGCCGAAGATGAACCCCTTTCGCTCGACCGCGCCCACATCACGTGCGGTGAACATCAGGGCCATCACGATCGCCACCAATCCGGCTCGCCGGACCACATTCGTTCCACTTGTTGCGTTCTTCATTTGCATATCTCCTTTGTTGCTGTAAGTGGTGTCAGATGGGCGAGTCGCCTTCAGACCTGGTTGGAGCTGCAATCTGGTGATCCTCGTCTGCAGAGCGCGGCGCGTGAGCTTCGGGGCCTTCTGCTGCGCGGGGCCACATCTTGATCGCCGCGCCGGACGATCTCCTCTGGCCACACTTCAGGCCACGCTGGAGCGACTTGAGGGGTGTGGGCGGAGAGGGCCTCCTGGTAGTAGCGGGAGGGACTATAGGTTCTACTCTTCTCGCAGCGCCTTGATGGGATCGGTACCCGCCGCGCGCAACGCGGGAAACAGGCTCGCCAGCAGAGCGGCCAAGAGCAGGAGCAGCGGCATCAGCGAATAGGAGACCGGATCGAAGGTCTCGAGAACGCGGAACCGAATCCTGGACGCGATGAGCGCGGACAAAGCGAGGCACACGGGCAGACCGAAAGCGACCCCAAAGCCCACGCGCCGCGCGGATTCACCGAGCACGCCGGTGAGGATCTGACCCCGAGTCGCTCCGATGGCCAGGCGAACTCCGAACTCGCGGGTTCGCTGAACCACCGCGAAGCGGACGAGACCATGCAATCCGAGGCTGGCGAGGCCAAGCGCGAGGAAACCGAGGCTGGAGGAGATGAGACTCGCCACCTCGAAAGGGACCCGCTGCTGGGCCAGCATCTTTCGCAGGGGGAGGGGCTCACAGAAGACGTCGACCTCGGCGCACGCAGTGCGCAGCGCGTCCAGTGCGAGGGCGCTCTCCTGGTTGAGACGGAGGACGATGCTCGAAAGCCCTCCTCCCTCCAGGCTCCCCGGCCGATAGACGGCGCTCCCGTCCCTACCCCGGAAGAACATGCCGCTCATCACGTCGGCGACGACACCGATGACTTCGTACTGACGGTACTGGCCTTCAGCCCGGTTGTCCTCGACAGCGAAGACCCTCCCAAGCGGGTTCTGGCCTGGCCAGAGCCTTTTCGCGGTGGCCTCGCTGATCACGGTGACGGGGGCCCAACTCGCCGCCTCGTGGGGGAAGAAACCCCTACCCTGGCGCAGGGCGATGCCGATCGTCGCGAAATAGGTTTCGTCGACCCGATTGGTTTCGAGTGTTGCTTCGTTTCCATCGTAGCGAACGGAGACCCTCGGCAGGCTGCCCTCCAGCGGCGCGCTCTCGACCACGCTGATCCCTTGAACCCCCGGCAGGCCGCGCAGACGCTCGACCAGTCGAGCGGAGGGAGGATCCGGGCGCAGATCAATCAGGCCGTCAAGCTTGTAGCCCGTATCCACACGGGTGGCGTTGTCCGCACTGCGCACGAAGATGCCGGCGCCCACCAGGAGGGGCAGACTCAAGGCGACTTGCAGGACCACCAACGCGCCGCGCAGGCGTCCGGCGCTGAGGGTCCCGGAAAGCCAGGGACCATCGCGCTTCAAGGCAATCGCCCGATTCGTCTTCGTGGTCTGCAGCGCGGGTAGCAGACCGCACCCGATCCCGATGGCGAAGGCCAGCGCGAAGGCCAAGGCCACGATGCGACCGTCGATCCGTGCCGGCAACATGCTCATCCCGAAATCGCTGACCACGCTGAACACGATCCCCTGAATCGCGGCCACACTGGCCATGGATAGCCCAAAGGCGAGCAGGGCCGCGACCATCGAAACCAACAGTCCTTCGGTGAGCAGGTGGCGAATCAGCCGCCCGCGCGACGCTCCAAGTGCGGCGCGAATGGAAAGATCGTGACGGCGCGCCGTCGCCCGCGCGAGGTGCATGCTGGTGAGATTCGCGGCCGCCACCGCGGTCACGAGGCCAAAGAGGAAGAGGAGAGAGACGGCCAGAGGCTGGAGTTCACGATTTTCCCTCAGCAGCGTAAGACGCGGTTCCACACGAGCTTCGCGATGGTCGGGGGTCGTGTCCGCGACCGGTTCGAGGGAACGCATCATGGGGGTCAGGGCGGCGGCGGCCTGATCGGGAGAGACTCCTTCGCGAAGCAGGCCCCCGACCGCATAGCTCGCGGAGACGGCTCTGGGAGTGACCTCTGAGGCACCCGCGAGCATCCAGAAGTCGGGGGTCACCGGTTCGAGACCGCCAACGCCTTCTTCGAGGACACCCACGACACCGAGCGAATCCCCGTCCACCAGCAACAGCCGGCCGAGTGCTTGAGGGTCGCTGTCGGTCAGGCGTTTCCAGCCGGAGTGCGACAGCATGACGGCGCGCTCTGCCCCACCCTTCGCATCCGCGGACAAGGCTCGCCCCATGGCCATCCGAGGTTTCATGAGGTTGAAGTAGGAAGGCGACACGACTTCCACGTAGGAGCGCTTGGGATCCCGACCGCCAACGATGACGCGGCGGACGGAGAACGCGTAGCCGCGCTCCAGCGCCCTATTGTCTTCGGCGATGATGCGATGGGCGATGGCGAGAGGCCAGGCCCTTTGCGTTCTCCCTTCGCCGTCGCGAAAGCCGAGCTCGACGTGCCGTGAAGCGCCTTCAATGGGCAGCGGCCTGAGAAAATATGGGTCCAGGAAGGCCAGCAACACCATGTTCGCGGCCAGGACCGAGGCAATGACCGAGATCGCGACCACCGCGAAGCTAGGGTCGCGCTTCAATCCTCGGAAGGCATCGCGAAGATCGGCGTGGAGGTCGTCCAGATGGCGATAGCGGCTCACCTCGCGTCCCTCCTGTTTGTAGCTTTCCGTAGCGCCGAACTTCAACCGCGCCTGGCGGAGCGCCTCGCCACGCGTATGGCCACGCTGCTCCAGTTCGTCCGCGTGAGCCTCGATATGAAACTCGAGCTCGGACGCCATGTCCGCTTCGAAGCGATCGCGGCCGAGGGCGCGCCGCACCCGCGCGAAAACACGTCCGAAGAGGCCGCTCACGCCGTC
>JANODX010000134.1:0-69110 GCA_031412915.1 Vicinamibacteria bacterium
CCGCACGGTAGAGGCTGATGCCGGTCGCCTTCATGGCGGTGATCTCGTTCTGGCGGGCCAGGATCCCATAGGTGGCCAGAGTCGCGATCAGCACGGCCATGGGCAAGATCTGATCGAAAAGGTAATAGGGCATGTTGTACAGGAAGTAGCTCGCCAGCGTGGCGCCCTTGACCCGATTCTGCTGGACGTCGTCGAGGAGATCCATGAACTCGAGGAGCACGGGGAGGATCAGGAGGGCCACGGTGGAGAGAGACAGCATTTGAAGGAACTCGCGACCGATGTACCGATCCAGGACACCCACCAGACGGGCGCTCAATCGGGAAACCGGCCTTGCCTCTGGCCTTCCCCGGAAAGAGAAGAGGGATGCGGCACGGCGGGAAAGACCCCCGAAGCTGAAAGGATCGATGGTCCCTTCCTGTCGAGCGCGGAACAGAAGGACGACGGCCAGGATCCCGAGGATGACGTTGGCGCCCCACACCCCGACCGCGGGAGGCAAGGCTCTGGTATCGCCGGCCTGCTCGCCCAGTCGGGCCAGAACGTAGTAGAGGAAGATCACCGCGATGGCGAGACCGAACGCAGAGGATTTCGAATCGCGCCGTCCCCCGAGCATGAGGGCCAGGCCCAGCACGGCGAAGACCAGAGGCACCACGGACAAGGCGTACTTCTTGTGATACTCGACAGAGTAGCGAGCCGCTTCAGCCGAGTTGCCTTCGCCCTCGAACCGGGCAATTTCTCTCAGCAGCATGTCCGGGGTCATCTCGCGATCGCCCCGGGACAAGGGCAGGTTGGGGAAGATCTGCCCGAAGTCGATGGGGAACTTGCCCTTGGTGAACCGTTGGACGTTGTAGGTTTTTCGCTCCACCAGGTCGAAGGAGTAGGCGCTTCCCGATTCGAGTGCGAGTTCGACGCGCTTCTCCTCCCGGTTGATCGACAGCTCACCGCGTCGGGCCAGCCACACCCGCGGGTGAAAGGCATCCAGTCGATCGATGATCAGGGCGTCTTTCCACCGCCCGGTTCCCGTCTCGACATCGGTCAGGTAAAGGGAACGGTTGGGAAGCAAGTCCTCGATGAACACCCTTGGTTTGACGCTGCGCGCGCGGGAGATGGCCAGGGAAAACGCGGTTTCCCGATAGGCCTGATTCGCGTCAGGGACCCAGAACGCATGCACGTAGTAGGTGGCGCCGGTGGCGAGAAGCCCCAACAGCAGCAGGGCGCGCAGAAGGAACAGGGGGGAAACGCCGAGGGCCTGCATGGCGATGATCTCGCTCTCGCTGGCCAGCCGCCCGAGTCCGAGCAGAACCGCGAGCAGAAAGGCCATCGGGATGGTCAGGGCCAGGAAGCTCGGAAGAATGTTGAACACAAGCCTGCCGATAACCGTCCAGGTGGCGCTCTTGCCCACCAGGAGATCGGAGATGTCCGCGAGGTGGGGGACGAGAAGGACAAAGGTGAACAGGACCAGACCGATCAAGAACGGAGATGCGACCTCGCGAAGGAGGTAACGATCGAGGATGGTCGGTCGCAGGATCGCCTTCGGCTTCATTGAGTTGAAATCGTAGCAGGCGGCTCCGCGAACAGCAGCCCCGAGGGAGTCGTGGCCAGGCGAGCCTCGAGGTCGTTCGCAGACCTGGGAATTCGTCAGGCGCGAAGGCCCTTCGTTCCGCGGCGCGCCGGAATCTCGAAAATCGAACTCATGGGCCAGTATCGCGGCGCTCAAAAAGTACAATCAGGGCATGTCAGAGATTCATACGTTCCTGAAGGAGTCCCGGCTCTTTCCACCGCCGCCCGCCTTTTCGGATAAAGCCCACATCAAGAGCCTGGCGGAGTACCGCGCCCTGTATTCGCGAAGCATCAACGATCCGGAAGGATTCTGGGCCGAGCAGGCCGAGACCCTGACCTGGCAGGAGCGGTGGCATACCGTCCTCGACTGGAAGGCGCCGTTCGCGCAGTGGTTCGTGGGCGGAAAGATCAACTTGTCCGAGAACTGCCTCGACCGGCACGCCTCGACCTGGCGCAGGAACAAGGCCGCCATCATCTGGGAGGGGGAGCCGGGCGAGACGCGCGTCCTGACCTACGGTCAGCTGCTCATGGACGTCTGCAAGTTCGCGAACGTGTTGAAGACTCTGGGGGTCAGAAAAGGCGATCGCGTCGGGATCTACCTTCCCATGATTCCGGAGGCCGCAGTGGCCATGCTGGCCTGCGCGCGCATTGGCGCCGTCCATAGCGTGGTCTTCGGCGGTTTCTCCGCGGAAGCGGTCAGCGACCGGATGAACGATGCGGAAGCCAGCGTCATCGTCACTGCCGATGGCGCGTGTCGGCGGGGAAGCATCGTTCATCTCAAGCAGAACGTCGACGCGGCCTGCGCGTCGATTCCGAGCGTCACCAAGGTGGTGGTGGTCCGACGCACCGGCGAAACCATCGAAATGAAAGGTGGTCGCGATGTGTGGTACCACGAGGCCATGGCCGGCGCCTCGGCCCTCTGCCCTCCGGAACCTCTCGACTCGGAACACCCGCTCTTCATCCTCTACACCTCGGGCACAACGGGAAAGCCGAAGGGCGTGCAGCATTCGACCGCGGGCTATCTGCTCCAGGCCTCTCTGACCACGAAGTACGTCTTCGATTTGAAGGAAGAGGACACCTATTTCTGCACCGCAGACGTGGGATGGGTCACCGGCCACAGCTATGTTGTCTACGGCCCGCTCGCCAACGGGGGCACCTCGGTGATGTACGAGGGCGCTCCAAATTTCCCGAAGCCCGATCGGTTATGGGACATCATCGAGCGCCATAGAGTCAGCGTGTTCTACACCGCACCCACCGCGATTCGCTCCTTTGTCCGGCAGGGCGACGAGTGGCCGAACGGGCACGATATGAGTTCCCTGCGGCTGCTCGGGACGGTGGGCGAGCCGATCAATCCCGAGGCCTGGATGTGGTACCACAGGGTGATCGGAGGCGAACGCTGCCCGATCGTCGATACCTGGTGGCAGACCGAGACGGGCGCGATCATGATCACGCCTCTGCCCGGCGCCACCCCGACAAAGCCCGGCTCCGGAACTCTCCCGTTCTTCGGCATCCTTCCGGAAGTCGTGGACAAAGACGGTAACAAGGTGCCGGCCGGTCAGGGCGGCTTCCTGGTCATCCGAAAGCCCTGGCCCTCAATGCTCCGAACCGTCTTCCGAGACCCGGATCGGTATGTCGAGCAGTACTGGAAGCGTTTTCCGGGATCCTATTTCACCGGGGACGGCGCGCGCGAGGACGAAGACGGGTACTTCTGGATCATGGGTCGCGTCGATGATGTGGTCAATGTGGCCGGGCATCGTCTTGGGACCATGGAGGTCGAAAGCGCCCTGGTTTCGCATCACAAAGTTGCGGAGGCGGCGGTGGTTGCGCGGCCGGATGAACTGAAGGGCCAGGCTCTGTGCGCCTTCGTCACCTTGAAGGCGGGTGCGGGGGGAGCCGACCAGTTTGCCATCGAGGCCATGAAGGAAGAGCTCAAGGCCCACGTCGCCCGAGAGATCGGCGCCATCGCGAAGCCTGACGACATCCGGTTCACGGACGCACTGCCCAAGACCCGAAGCGGCAAGATCATGCGGCGACTGCTCCGTGATATCGCCGCCGGTTCCCAGACCTTTGGAGATACCACGACGCTCGAGGATTTCTCCGTCCTGGCTAAATTGCGAGAGGACGAGGAGTAGGCGTCGCCGTGGTCGTTGCTGGCGCATCGGCGTGGCTCCTCGTCACCTCGGTCCAAGCAGCGGCCAAACGGCCCGCGTGGGCTTCGGGATACAGGGCGACGCAGGAGGGTTGCCCTTTAAACAAAGATCCTCTCGGTCCTTACGGGTGCCTTTGACCAACTATCTTATCGGGCACGGCGAAGAAACCTGGCGCAATCGACGTGTCCGATAAGATATATTATGTAAACTACTATGGACGTTGAACGACGGCCTTCTGTCCGGACGCTCTCTTTTCACAGCGAGTACAAGTGCCAGAACACCGGCGTCTGCTGCTCCTCGGGCTGGGAAATCGCTGTAGAAGCAGAGGTTGAGCTCCACCTGGCCACCAGAATCGCGCGATACCCAGAGGCGCTCCCGAATGGCCCTGATGGGTTTCATGCCATGCAGGGCCCGCCCGCCGGATGCAGATCATCCCTACGGATCGTCGACGCAACCGGCGCCTGCTGGTTCAGAGACGAACCCGCCCGCGCCTGCGCCGTCCACCGGGACCACGGCGAGGCCGCGCTGCCCTCCGCATGCCGCCAGTTCCCACGGGTCTGCGTCCTCGAGGCGGAATTGGTGTCAGTGAGCCTCTCCCACTACTGTCCAACCGCGGCCGGATTACTCTTCGGCGGCGCCCGGGACTTCGGGCTCGTCACCGACCCTCGGGCCTTCCCGTCCGACTGGCCATTCGAGGGACTCGATGTTCGGGGCGCCTATCCCCCATTCCTTCGCCCCGGAATCCTGATGGGTTTCGACGGGCTTCGAGCCTTCGAGGATCGGGCCGTGGCCGTCCTCTCGCGGGAGCCCCTGTGGCGCTCCCTGGCCATGATCGAATCAGCGGTCGAGAGCGCACGGGCCTGGACCGTGGACGCTGGCCCAATGTTGGAACTTGTGGTCGAGTCATTTGCCCGCGATGCGGGAGACGGAAAGGACGAACCCCGGGTGACCGACCCGCGCCCGATCCTTCTCGCCGCCTTGACCGAGGGGACGCGGCCAAGCGTGGGCCTGCCGGACTTCCGGCCCGACCCGCCGGCCGTATCAAGCCTGACCGACCTCGCGCTGCGCAAGTACCTGGCTTCCCGGCTGATTGCCGCCTGGATCACGTTCCAGGGCAATGGTCTGCGTAGCGTCGGCAGGTATCTCCGCCTGTGCCTCGAGACCGTCCTGCTCTTCGAGTCCGCTCGCGCGGCCCAAGAGTCCGAAGCTTCACGGTGGAAGGAGGCCATCCGCAGCGCCGATCTCTGGCTCCTGCATTACTGCGACCCGGAGCTCCTTGCCCAAAACCTGAGGTAGGGTTCGCGGCGATGCCGCCGACCTCAACCGCCATCGGCACCCTCACGGTTGAGCGGTTCCTCGCGAAGTACTGGCAGAGAGAGCCTCTGGTCGTCCGCGGTGCGTTCCCGAATTTTGAGGATCCGCTGACCCCGGACGAGCTTGCGGGACTTGCCTGCGAGCCTGACGTCGACTCGCGCCTCGTGATGGAGCGCGGGGGTCGGAAGCCGTGGCAGGTGATCCGCGGGCCTCAGAACCCCAAGGTCCTGCGAAAACTCGGGCGTTCGCACTGGACGCTGCTCGTGGAGTCCCTGGACCGCCATTCCCGGGAGGTCGCGACTCTGGCCTCGGCCTTCTCCTTCATTCCGAAGTGGCGGATGGACGATGTCATGGTAAGCCTCGCCCCGGTTCACGGAACGGTCGATGCCCACGTCGACAGCTACGACGTTTTTCTCATCCAGGGTCAGGGTCGAAGACGATGGGAGGTCGATCGCCGTTCCACCGCTGATTACAGACCAGGCCTCGACCTTCGCATCCTGAAACGATTCCGAGTCCAGGATTCCTGGGTGCTCGAACCCGGGGACATGCTCTACGTCCCTCCCGGCGTCGGGCATCGAGGCGTCACCGTACCCGGCAACGCGGAGGTCGCGCTTACCTACTCGGTTGGATTCCGCGCGCCCTCCCTCGCGGATCTCCTGTCGACTCTGCTGTCACGCGCGCTCGCGAGCGAGACGCCGCGCCTCTTCGCGGATGCGGGAAGGAAGGCAAGCAGGGATCCCGGTGAACTCTCGGGCCAGGACCTCGCGAGTCTTCGGCGATTTCTCAGTTCCGATCTCGAATCGTTCGACGCCGAGGCCTGGGCGTTGGCCATGGGCGAGGCCGTGACCTCCGGAGGAAGGGCGGTTGGCTCGGCGGCGAGGACGACGGGACGGTCCGTGGGCCGGAGGCTCGCGGGCGGCGCCACCGTGTCGGTGATCCCGGGCGCACGAATGGCCTGGACCGCCCTCATGCGAGGCCGGGCCGCGCTCTTCGTCAACGGCGAGAGCCTCCTCCTCCCCCGTCCACAGGCTTTCGGCGCGGCCTTCCTTTGTGGGAACTCTTCCCGCTCCGCGGCGCGGCGGGTCGCCGCTCAGGAGCCCCTCGTGTCGCTGGCCGTCGATCTATTTCGGGAAGGCGTGATCGACTGGAGCGACTGAGCGGCGCTCGGACCCCAAACTCCTCGGGCCGCGGGCTCGAGACCACTAGGCGCCGGCCGGTAAGAGGATGCTCGAGTTCGATGCGCTCCGCGTGGAGCATCAGCCGGTCCGCGGGCGGACCGCCGTAGCGCCGGTCGCCGAGAATGGGAGCCCCGAGCGACGCCAGGTGAACCCGGATCTGGTGTTTGCGTCCGGTGACGGGCTTCGCTTCCACGAGCAGACAATCGGTTCGCCGCTCCAGAACGCGAACGCGCGTCTCGGCGGGGACTCCGCTGCGGTCGACGCGGACGGACCCATTCTCCGACACAAGGATGGGCGTGTCGATGGTGATCGCGGAGGGCCAGTCGATGGGCGGCCGGGCGACCAGAGCGACGTAGGTCTTGTCGACCTCCCTTCCCACGAAGCTCCGCGCCAACGATGCATTGGCTTCGGGCGCCTTCGCAAACAGTACGACGCCCGAAGTCCCCGCGTCGAGCCGATGATGCACGAACACCGGGCCTCCGGTGCGCCGCTCCACGAGGGCGGTCAGATTGGGCCGATCCGCATCCTTGTTCCCATGGGTCGGCAGGCCCACCGGTTTGTCGACCGCAATGATCGAATCATCCGTGTAAAGCACTCGAAGCGAGTGAGCGGCGGGGTCCGCTTCGGGCAACCAGGAGAAATGCCTGACGAACACAGAGGGGCCGCGCTTTGGCATCGTTCCGGGGTCACGCACGATCCGGCCGCCAACCGCGACGACTCCCCCGACGATGGCCTTGCGCACCAGGCTTCGCGGCACCGGCCGGCCCAGGGCCCGCGAAAGTTCGGTCGCGAGCCAGCGATCGAACGGAACCATCGCGTCCTCCCGAACCACGATGGAAAGAGGTTTCATTCCACCGGTCGCGATGCCCGATCCCGTTCGCGCAGGCGCGTGCCGATCCAGAGAGTGCGGTGGAACGCCGTCGCGAACGTTCCGGCGGCGATGACCGCAAGGATCACCACGACCACCGAGCCCTGGGTCAGGCCGAAGGTGAGCGTGATCGGGCCGTCGAAGAAGACCGCGAACACCAGGAGGGCAATCCGCTCGGCTCTCTGCATCAGACCTTCCTTGCACAAGACGCCCTGCGACTCGCCGCGGGCCCGGGTGTAGCTCACGAGCAGCGAACCCGTGATCGCTGCGGCCGCAAGGAGTGGCCCCCAGGCGCTGTCTCGGAGAAAGAAGACCAGGCCCAGGAAGGCGAACACCTCAACGAACCGATCCAGGGTCGAGTCGATGAAGGCGCCGTAGGACGAGGCGATCTTCATCGACCGCGCCATGCGCCCATCCATCACGTCGCAGATGCCGCCGAGCAGGACCACGACTCCTCCCCATCCCAGGCGACCGAAGGCGAAGAGAGCTCCGGCCACGGCTCCGAGAAACAGACCCAGCCAGTTGAAGAAGTCGGGGGTGAGCCTTAGAGCCACGCTCGCGCGCTCGATCGGCCCGATGGCCCACATGAACCAATGCACGAGGAAGTTCCCCAGGCCCATCAGAAACTGGGTTCCCTTGGCGCTCGCATCCTTGTCCTGCCTTTGCCCGACCGCGGCATAGACGAACATCGATGCGATTGCGATGCAGAGGAGGGTGAGCGCGTTGCGAAGGGATGGATGCATGAGGGATCTGCGGGAGAAGTTACACCGGTCGTCCCTTGCCGCGCTGCCGGGCGAGAAACTTGAAGATTTTGGGCCATAGCAGGAGTAGCGGAAACTGGCGCTCCAGCGGGGTGAGGACGATGGTTTCACCCGAATGGCGTTCCGCCTTCCGGATGATGTAGTCGAGCCACCCATCGAACGTCACGGCATGTTTCGGCCACCTGGCCGTCGCTCGAACTCGCGACCATTCAAGGAACACCCGTCGCCTCAGGACCTCTCCGCGCGCGGGCGGTTTGCTCAGCGAGAACACCTCGCCCTCTCTTGCCCTCAGACGGCCGTCCGCGGCCAGAGCGCTCAGGACGCCCTCGAAGATCGGCACCAGCCGGGCCGCCTGGGCATCGTACAGGGCATCCGCGCGACCGGGGGTCTCGGGGCGGACTTCGAAGCCGAACGAAGTCCGGAACAGTTGCCGAACGTAGTCCGAAGGGCCGAATCGATCCGGCAGGTCCGGCGCCACCCAGTCGAGAGTGAGCCGTCGCGCGGAGGCGATCGCGTCCTCCACGCGCCGCAGGGATTCAGGGCTCCTGGCCCAGACGATATGGACGTCCTGAAACAGTCGTCCGGCAACGAACTGGTCCTTGCGCGCGGCGGAGGTGGCGCGTTGGAGCGCGGCCGTGGAAAGAACCGATGCCTTGACCAGCCCGGTCTGGTGAACCAGCCGAATCTGGGTCGGGGGCAGCAACCTGTCGAGAAGACCCAGGAGCACGGGACTCCGGTGAAGGAAGCCCGACTGGCTCAACGCCTCGTAGAAGCCCCCGGGCCGGTCGCACACGAGCATCAGGTCGTAGGCACTCGCGGAATTCGTAGCCACTCCCGAACTGCGCGACCCGAAGAAGATGACGGCATCGAGCGAGCCCGCGGCCCCCGCGGCAATGGCGTCCAGCAGATCGAGCCCCGGCCGATCCAGGACCAGTTCGGCGTGCTCGCGCGGGCTCAGTTCGCGGCCTCGGCTCGCATCTTCGCGAGCTCTCGAATCATGTTCTGCCGGCGCGCCTCGATGAAGGCCGGAAGCTCATCAGGGTTCTCCGGCGACATCGCCTTCTCAACCACCTTGAGACGACCTCTCACCCGGCCCAGACCGAAGAACGTGTCCAGAACTTTTCTGAAGTGCCAGAAGCCGTCAGCCACGATGGTCCAGACGGGTATCTGGTGGCCCTGGAGCAGCGCGGTCATCCCCGCGGGTCGGAACGGCGCGATCTCACCATCCTTCGTCCGGTGCCCCTCGGGGAACAGCATGACCGCATGCCGCAGGTCCTGCTGCGCCGCTTGCTGAAGGGCAAGCACAGCTCCCGTGCGATCGCGCCTCGGATCAATGACGATGCAGTCCAGGTACTGAATGGCCGGCGAGACCGTAGGAATCCATCGGGCGTAGCGGGCTCGGGCGGCGAACCTCGGCAGTCGCGGCTTCATGATGTGGATCAGGGGCGCCACTTCGAGCACCGACTGATGGTTCATGATGACCACGCCTGGCTGGTTGCAGTCGATCTCTCCCTCGATCTGAAGAGTGGCGCCACCCAGCCGGAATAGCGACACCAGAGAGCGCGCGATTCCGCTGACCCAGCCGATGCCCAATGCCCGCCCCCGCTGAGGTTGGAGGAAGGTCCAGGGCATGACAATGAGGTACAACGAAAGCGGAGCGATGACCCCCAGCAGGGCCAGGCAGGCCAGAACCGCGGCCAGACTGCGAAGGGCGCGGAAGAAACCCATCACGGAACCAGGACGCTCAGGGCGCGGGGAAGCGCCTCGATGGCAAGGGACTTAGTCTTTGCCTGACGCCACTCTCCATCCGTCTCGAACGAAGGGGGCGCGGAAAATTCGAACACGGCGCGTCGAGCGCGGGCGGTGCGGATGCCGGGAAGATCGTTGTGACGGCCCTTCATCAGCGCACCCATCGCCTTGAGGCGGGCGAAGAAACCCAGGTCGCCAAACGTCACGATATCGACCTCGCCGTCATCGAGCGAAGCCTCGGGTGCGATCGCAAATCCCCCGCCGAACTTCTTGGCGTTCGCCACGATGACCATCATGTGGGTGCCCGAGGGGCCGGGACGATCATCGAGGACGCTCCTGAGGCCAAAGCCCGGATAGGCCTTCATCTCAAGAAGGGCGCAGTACAGATAGAGCAGTTCACCGCGAAGCCATTTGACCCGAAACGAGCGCTCGAGAACCGCGATATCGAACCCGAAACCGGCGATGTTCAGGAAGTGACGGTCTTCGACCTTGCCCACGTCGATATTGCGCGTCCTGCCCGCGGCGATGATGTCCGCGCACCGGCGCAGGTCATTCTGCGGGATGTCGAGGCTGCGCGCCAGATCGCAGCCGGTCCCGCCGGGAACGAGGCCAAGGGAGACGGGCTTGCCGGATTCCATGATCGCGTGGCCGATGTTCGAGGTCGTTCCGTCGCCGCCCACCGCGACGATCCGATCGAAGCCGTCCCTGATCGCCGCCGCGGCGAGGCGTTCCTCGTCCCCCGCCTTCGTGGTGAGGCCGATCTCGGCGCCGTGAGCGCGGAAAACCTCGCGGATCCTGGGCTCGAGTCTTCCGCCGCGCCCTTTGCCCGAGTTCGGATTGAGAATGACGAAGGTTCGGGACATGGGGAGCTATACAGCCTATTCGATGTCCCGCGTCGCCGGGGGCCGATGGGAAAGGGGTTAGAGCGTCTTCAGCGGATCGAAGGTCTGGCGTCCGCTGCGCATCCACAACTCGCGGAAGGGCGCGGGGTAGACATCTTCGATGCTGAGCGCACGGTTGAACTCATGATCGTGGATGACGATCGAGCCCTTTTCGTCCTCATGCTCGCTCTGATCGCCTTCCATGACGATGTTCGCGAGGTACTTCCCGGAGTCGTCGCGCATGAAGGACTGATACAGGTGATTCACCGACCCGAAGGAATGGGCAGTCACGGTCAGATCGGCAATCCCGGCGCCCCCCAAATCCTTGACCCGCGCCACCGTGACGCCCTTGGCTGTCCGATCGAAGTCCAGTTGGATGTCTTCCATGAAATGCGGCAGGTGCCACCGTTCGATGGCATGGTCCCGCGCCGCCTTCGTGGTGGTCGCCACACGGTACGGATACATCGCCGATTTCGGCAGCCGTTCGCCCGGCTTGACGAGGGGAGATACGATGACCGCCATCACGACCTCCCCGTACTCCCCGACGGAACTCTCGTTGAAATCGAAAGCGGTCATCGCAAGAATGCTGGTGCCGTGGTGAACTTCAACCGGCTCCAGATGGTCGGGCAGGATTTCCCGTGCGTTTTCGGTGGGAAACTCGAAGAAGGCACTGATCGCATCCCGGTAGCCATAGACGGTTACTGGCATACACCCTCTTCGCGCAGAACGGACGCGATCACTCGAACCGCGGTCTCAAGATCGGCCTCGGTGTGGCCCGCGGAAACAGAGATACGGAGCCGCGACTTGTGTTTCGGTACCGCCGGATACGTGACCGGCTGCAGGAACAAGCCGCGATCCTGAATCTTCTCGGCCACTGCGAAGACACGAGCGTCGTTGTTGACCATGACGGGCATGACCTGGGAATTCGACTTGCCGATGTCGACACCCTCTTCCGCGAAGCGCCGGCGCAGAAAGGCCACGTTCGACCACAACTTCTGCCGCAGCTCCGGCTCCTTCTGCACGATCTTGAGCCCGGCGAGCAGACCCGCGACGAGCACGGGCGAGAGGTTGCACGAGAAGAAGCGCGAGCGGCCGAAGGCATTGATGTAGTCGATCAGTCGTCGACTGCCGGCCACGAAACCACCCTGTCCCCCGAGGCTCTTCGAGAATGTCCCAAGATGGAAGTCCACTTCATCGTCGAGGCCGAAGTGCTCGGCCACGCCCCGCCCGCTCTGACCGAAGAGGAACGTCGAATGGGCTTCGTCGATCAGGACGCGCGCGCCGTGGCGCTTCGCCACTTCGAAGAGCTCGGGAAGAGTGCAGATATCGCCGTCCATCGAATAGACGCCTTCGACGACGACCAGCTTCTTGCCCTTCGTCTTTCCCAACTTGCGTTCGAGATCCAGCGGATTGTTGTGGCGGAAGAAGATGGTGTTCGACTTGGCCAGGATGGCGCCGTCAACGACGGATGCGTGTGAGTACTGGTCGACGATGATCGAGTCTCCCGCGCGCATTAGACCGGAGATGAAGCCCACGTTGGCGCTGTACCCGGTCGGAAAGACAATGACCGCCTCCTTGCCCTTGAACCGCGCGAGCTCCGCGTTGAATTCCTCGTGAATGTCGAAAGTGCCGGAAAGGATGGGCGACCCGGACGCGCCGAGCCCGTACTTCTCAACCGCCTTGATCGCGGCCTCCTTGACTTCCGGACGGTACGAAATTCCGAGATAGTTGTAGGACGCCATGTTGATCAGGTCGTGAACGCGACCGGTCTTGCGGTTGCGGACATGAACGCGGGTTTGGGGCGCCCCCTGAAGAGGTTCGGAATAGAGGTAGTAGCCGTTGGGCAGGGCCTCCCGATACCACTCGGAAAACGGCCCGACCAGATTCATCGGGTCGTCGCCCGCTCCGTAGTAGAAGTTCGAGTAGTCGTATTCCGCGAAGTTGGAGCCGGGTTTGGATTCTGGGGGCATCGGGGGGGATCCTCGTCGAAGGAGATTCGTCTGTCCAACCCAATAATATCAGTACTGACGTTTGCGCCGACCCGCGGAGCCCTGGGAGGGCGACGCTTGGATCAGCCAGGCTTGAGCAGGCTCGAGGCCACTCTTCTCGCCACGAACCTGGGGAGGAATCTTTGAGTGAAGAGGGCCGCGCGATCGAGTCTCCCGGGAATGTGCAGCGTGGCCCTTCCCGCGAACGCCGCATCCAGTGAACTGCGGGCCACGTCCTCAGCGGTCGTTTTCGGAGTGCGATCGAAACGACTCCCCGTCGTCCCGGCCACCTCCTGGAACCCGGTGGGAACGTTGCCAGGACATAGAGCCTGAACGCGCACGCCTGTGCCCTCCAGTTCGTCCGCCAGTGCTTCCGTGAACGACAACAGCCCCGCCTTGGCGGCGGAGTAGACGTTCAGATAGGCAACGGGCTGGAAGGCGCCCATGGACACCACGTTGATGAGGATTCCTCTTCGAAGGGCCACCATGGAGTCGACGGCCGCGCGGCAAAGACGGATCGGCGCTTCCAGATTTACGCGAACCAGCTGCGTGATATTCGAATCGGGTTGATCTGCGAGAGGGCCGCGATGACCGAGCCCTGCGTTGTTGATCAGGAGCGAGATCCCCCCCGCGCGGAGGCGGGCCGCGACCGCGCTCACTCCCCGTTCGGTGCCCAGATCGGCGACGAGGACCTCCACCTGCGCAGGAACTAGTTCGGATCGAAGGGCGGTCAACCGATCGAGGCGCCGAGCCACCAGGACCAGCGAGAAGCCTCGTCGGGCCAGGTCACGGGCGAAGGCCTCTCCAATTCCGGACGACGCTCCGGTCACCATTGCCAGCTTGTCGGTCATCGTAGGCGGTTCTTGACCCTCGGTCGGCATGGAGCATAACGTCGGACGGTGGAGCTCGTTGCGACCGAGTCGCGTGCGCGGCAGACGCCTTGGGGTGTGGTTCTTGCCATGGGTGTTTTCTCGGTGCTCGGGGGAGGTGCCGTCGTGCTCGGGCACCGACTCGCGACGTCGGCAGTCATCGACCTGGGACCGACGGATGAAAGTTACGTCCGAGACTTCCGCGAAATCGAACGCGACGGCCCCCTGTATTTCCGCTGGAGCTCGGCGCCCTCCTCCCGCCTCTTCTTGCCACTTCGATTCTGCGGACCCGGTTCGCTCCGGCTGCGCGCGCGGCGGCACTTCGTGGAGCCCGCGATCCTGAACGTGTCGGTGAACGGATCTGTGCTGGGCCAGCGGTCGATCCAGGCGAGGACAGATCACCCATACGATGTGATTGTATTTCCATTCTCTATAGTTACTTGTAGATCGAATGCTGTTGTATTACTTGAGACCTTGACGGAGAGCAACAAAAGCCCACTCGGAGTAGCGGTTGATTGGGCCGAGATTCGCTCCTTGAATGGCTTCACCGCGGCCTCTCCGACGATCTTCCGTGGTGCCGCAATCCTGGCGCTCATGACACTGGCAGTTGTCGGCCTCGGAGGAGGGGCGGGGGCCATGTTCGCGATGAACGTTGTCCTAGCGAGCCTCATCGCGTTCTCGTTCGCGTCCGACCCCCTGGCCGGAGAGCGAATCGTGCGGGGAAGTCTGGTTGCCCTCATCCTCACGATGTCAGGTGGGTTTCTGGTCGCCCGATCGACCGGGATGCTCTCGGCCACGAGCCGAGCCCGCTTGGCCCTCCTCAGCATCGTTGTGGCGACTCTGGTGTCCCGCGCGGCCTTTCTCCACCCACAGGCTTTCTACCCGGACTATCGGGTTCACGCTCTTGTTCAGCAAACCTTTCATAGTCAAGGACTTCTGGTATTTCTCGACCGTTTGTTCGAGACTCAGTACGCCAGAAGCCTGGGCCTTCAGCAACTTCATGGCAACTGGTATCCGTTCCCATATCCACCAGGGTCGTACGTCGCGGCCGAAGGCGTCCTTCGGCTGTTTGGTCTCGGGCCGCTCGACGCCTCCACCATCACGGCTGTTGCCACAGCGTCTTTGATCCCTGTACTGACCATGGCTATCGGTCTCAGTCTGGGCATCGGAGAAGGCGGCAGCCTTCTGGGCGCTTTCTTCGTGGCGCTCCAACCGCTGTTGATTCGTCGAATGGCGCTCGGCTATTTCCCTGGGCTTGCCGGACAACTCGCGGATGCCGTGGCGGTGCTTCTGATGGTGAGGTTCGTCCGAGGCCCGGCGCCCACTCTGAGCCGAGCGGGTCCGGTCGCGCTGGCCCTTCTGGCCGCCTTCCTCACGTACACACAGTCAATTGCTAACTTTGGGCTGATGGTCTGCGCCCTGCTCGTGATCGAGCTGCTTCGCCGCAGCCCGAACGGAGGCAGAACCGCTGTCTGGTTTGCCTTGATCGCGGCGGTCTCTCTTTCGCTGTCGGTTGTGGCCTTCTACTCGCGCTACGTCCCGGTTCTGGAAAACGTAGTGAGTCACCGACCCCAGCCGGAGTCCAGCGTGCTCGACCGATTGGATCACCTCCGCCGCAACCAGATGGTCAGATCCGAGGGCGCCGAGGGCGAGAATGCGAACGATCCGTACGCCGGTACGACCGTCAATCCCGGTCGTGGCCTGGCTCGACTGGCGGCGCGTATCTGGAGGTTCAACGGTCCCTTCGGTGTTGCGGTGCTCATCGGCCTGGGTCTCCTTTGGCGCCTGTCCGACGCGAGAACGCGAAACGCGCTGTTCGCCTGGCTTAGTGTCTGCGTTTCGATCAGCCTCCTGGCGGCGGGGCTTCCCTCCCCCAATTCATTTCAGCACCTTAAGGACCTTGAATTCGTCACTCCCCTGTTTTCGCTCGCCCTTGGGATCTTCGCCAAGCGTCTGTGGGATCGGAATCCCCTCTTCGCCGCGCTGTTTGCCGGGGCGTGGCTGATCTTTGCGATCAATTGGTACTCGATTGAACTGGCCGAACGCCTTGTGATTCCCACCGACCTTTAAGGAGCCCCCGCCGCAGTCGAAGCGGCTCCTAGGATCGTGTTCCGATCGTCTTCGGGTCCTTCGAGGCGATCTCGCGAGTGAGTTCTTCAAGGGTAGCGATGATGTCGCTCTTGGACACCTCGGATCTCCCGAACTTAAGGGAAAGTGAGAGTCCTCGTTCGCGACCGGTTCGGTACGTGAAGACGAAGTTTCGTGGCCGGCCCTTGCGGTCTGGAACCGCCTTTATCAAGCGTCGCGCCTCGGCCCGAGTGGGGCTGGCGTGCGTACTCTGCAATGTCGCGATGAACGCGACCATTTTGTCAGGCGTCTGCTGCCTAACTACTTGAATAAGGACTGATTTAGAGGAAATGTCGGCCAGCCGACACAGCTCCCGAACTCGATCCGGCATGGCTGAGAGAGTTAGCGTTTCGGTAACCGTGGTTCGACTCTTCCCCAGTTTCTGTGCCATCATCTCGTGCGTGTAGCTATGAGCCTCCGCGAGAACTCTCAAGCCGTCGGCTTCCTCGAAGGCGGTGAGATCCTTACGCTGCAGATTCTCAATCAGAGCGATCTCCATCGCCTCCGGATCCGAAAGCTCTTTCACCACGCAGGGGATCTCGGGGAGTCCTGCCTCGACTGCGGCCCGATACCGTCTTTCTCCCGCCACGATCTCAAATCGGGATTCCTTGCGACGCACGAGAATCGGTTCCAAGATGCCCTTTTCCAGGACGGAAGCGGTCAATTCGGACAGGTCCCCCACATTCTGGCGAGGTTGATTCGGATTGGGATCGATGTCCTCGATCGGTATTGATTGGCCGATTGGTGAGCCCGCAGCGCGGCCAAGCTGATCCACGAAATGGCTGTCGTGCCTCATTCGAAGAGACGAAGGAAGCCCGACTCTCTTGACGTTAGACACGTTCGATCACCTCTTCGCAAAGCTTGTAATACTCGAGGGCACCGCTGGATTGAGGCGCGAACGTAAAGATCGATTCCCTATGCGCCGGGCTCTCCTCGAGGCGGATGCTCTTCGTGATGGTGGTCTTGAAGACCTTGGCGCCGAACAATTCGACGATCGCTTTTTGGACGTCCCGTGCGAGAGTCGTCCGCTTGTCGTGCATCGTGATAACCGCGCCAAGGAGCTTCAGGGCGGGATTGGGGCGGGCGCGGATCTTCTCCACCGTCTCGAGCAGATCCTCGGTCCCTTCGAGGGCGAAGTAGCTGGACTGCACGGGGACCAGAACGTGGCTTGAAGCCACCAGGGCGTTCGCGGTGATGATGCCCAGCGTCGGGGGTGTGTCGATCACGATGAAGTCGTACTTCTTCTCACAGGCATCGAGCGCATCGCGCAGTTTGAAATGCCCTTCGAGCTCGCCGATCAACTTATTCTCCGCCTTCGCCAGGGAGATCCGCGCGGGGGCGATATCGAGGCCCTGGACCGGCGTTGGTCGAACGATGTCGGTCAGCAGCTTCTCGCCCATCAGCACATCGTAGGTAGACCTCTCCACCGTCTCGAGATCCAGATAACTCATCGACGAGTTCGCCTGAGGGTCCAGGTCGATCAAGAGCGTTCGCTTTCCGCGCATAGCCAGGGCGGCTGACAAGTTGATGGCAGTCGTGGTCTTCCCTACGCCGCCCTTCTGATTCGTAATCGCTAGAACGATCATGTTGTGCGCTGATCTTAGGAACGATTCCTCGTGGGGTCAACGGGCGAACAGGACGAGAGTGACGGATCTCTCGATCGGCGCCTTAGGCCCCGGTGGGACGAGCGGTGATTTCGGCCTCCAACGAAGAGGGGTTCCGCGAGTTCGTCAGCCCTTGCACTTCGCCTCGCAGGGAATTCGGGAACGCTTCGCGGATGAGCACATCAACGCGCATTCCCGCAGCGAGCGTGGTCGTTGCCGGAACCGCGAAATGCACGAGTCGGAAATGCGGCGTGCGCCCCCGCCCTTCCCCATCGGCAAGCTCCTCGATGAGAACGGGCTCCAAGCCGCCGATCAGAAGTTGGTTGCGGAGCCGCTGTTGCCGCTGCTGTTGCTCGTTGAGGACTTTGAAGCGACGCTTCTTTTCCAACTCGGGTACGTCATCAACTCTTCGATTCGCGGTGGTTCCCGGACGCGGCGAATAGAGGAACACGAAAAGACCGTCGAATTCGGCGGCGCGAACGAGGCGGCAGGTGGCCTCAAAGTCATCCTCCGTCTCCCCGGGATAGCCCACGATCACATCAGACGTGAGTGCGAGATCTCCGCGATGGGCCCGAAGCAGGGCGACCCGATCCAGATACTCGCGGGCCGTGTACCCTCGCCGCATGTCGGCCAGAATGCCGTCGGCTCCGGATTGAACGGGAAGGTGAAGATAGGGGGCAAGTCGTGGCAACTCGGCAAAGCTCCCGGCGAACTTCGCGTCGACATGCTCGGGATGCGAAGTGGTGAAACGAAGCCGCCAGAGCCGATCATCCGAATCGTGGATCAGCCGGAGGAGATCCGGGAAGTCGGTATCGCCAAACCGATACGCATTCACGGTCTGACCTAGAAGCATGACTTCATGGTATCCGCGCGAAACCAGGCTTTGTACCTCGTCCAGGATGCTCTGTGGTGACCGGCACACTTCCTTCCCCCGGGTTCTTGGCACGACGCAGAAACTGCAGACATGGTTGCAGCCCTCGACCACAGTGACATACGCCCGTGTGGCGCTGGAGTGGGCCACCCGACTGAAGGGGATTTCGAACGCATCCGCCTTGCTGTCCAGCGCGAACCGGGGCTCGCCCGACTCCCGCGCCTCATCCAGGAGCCTCGGAAGGTCGCCCAGATTGTGCGTTCCGACCAGGACGTCGACCAAAGGAGCCCGCTCGATGATGTCCGTCCCTTGGAGCTGCGCTACGCATCCACCCACCGCAATCTTGAGGGACGGATTGCGCTTCTTCAGGCCCTTGTACCTTCCCACAGCGTGAAAGAGCTTCTCGGCAGCCCGTTCGCGCACCGCGCAGGTGTTGACGAAAACGACGTCGGCGCCCTCGGCAGAGTCGGCCTGCTCCATACCTGAGGCCTCAAGGAGGCCGGCAGCCTTCTCCGAGTCGTTCACGTTCATCTGGCAGCCGAACGTTTCGATGAAGTATTTGCTGCCTGGCACTGTGTGTCTCCCTCCGCTAGGAACGCGCGCTCGACTCGATTCGTCTGACCCGTCCGATCAGCTCCTCCGCATTCTTCTCTGCTGAACCGGTCACCACTTCGCCGGCCAGCATGCGGGCAACTTCTCGGACCCGGTCACGGCCGGCAACCTCCCGCACCTCTGTCACGGTCCGGCCACGAACCACTCGCTTTTCAACCAAATAATGGCGATCGGCGAATGCGGAGATCTGGGCGAGATGGGTTACGCACAGGACCTGCCGGCCGCTGGCCACACGGGCCAACCGGCGGCCCACCGCTTCGGCGACCGCTCCTCCAATGCCTGCGTCGACCTCATCAAAGACTACCGCCCCCGAAGGGTGGGCATTGAGAAGGGACTGCAAGGC
Source organism: Vicinamibacteria bacterium (assembly GCA_031412915.1). GTDB lineage: Bacteria > Acidobacteriota > Vicinamibacteria > Fen-336 > JAGNNV01 > JAGNNV01. The sequence continues at coordinate 18,873 of JANODX010000134.1, forward strand.
AAGCAGCGCGCGAGACAACTCGCCACCGGAGGCCACGGATTTGAGAGGCTTCAGATCCTCCCCGGGATTCGCGGAGAGAAAGAACTCCCCCACCTCAAGGCCGTGAGATCTCCAGTCGAACTCGGAGGTCAGCGAGCGGGGCTCGAAGCGCACCTCGAAGCGACATTGCGCCATGGCCAAGTCCTTGAGTTCCGCGGCCACCTCTTTTTGAAGCCTGCCCGCGGAGCTTCGGCGCTCATTTGACAGCTTGGCAGCCGAGTCTGCAAAGGCGGCCCAGGCGGAGGAGGAAGCAGCAACAAGGCGCCTCTCCCCCGCTTCCGGGTCGTCGATCGACTCAAGTGTGGCTTCAGATTCCTTAAGGAAAAGCAATATTCCATCAATGTTTGAGCCGTATTTCCTCTTAAGTCGCTCAAGGATTGCCAAGCGCGACTCGACTTCGTCGATTCGCCCGGGCTGCGCATCGAGAGATGCCACGTAGTCGCCAAGCTCAGCCGAAGAGTCGTTCAGGAAGCCAAGCACCTCGCTGTGCCGGCCTGCCGCCTCCCGCAGCGCCGAGGGGTCGAGGCGCGATATCTCGTCCACGCGCTTCCCGAACGCACGAGCCTTGGCAAGCAGCGAATCATCCGGTCCGTCCTCACTCCCGTCAAGAAGTTGCGTGGCTTCACTGGCCAACTCCCCAAGCCGTTCGGCGTTTCGAAGGCGTGAGCGTTCCTCGCGGAGGTCATCCTCCTCGCCGAGGCGGAGGCTGGCGCGCCGAATCTCGTCCGCCTGGAACTGCAGGGCTTCCCGCTCGCGACCGAACTTCTGGGACCGCTCCCGGAAGTCGTTGACGGCCGACTCCGCCGCCCGAGCCTGTGCCAACAGGGCCCGCACACCCTCGGCCTTGGCCTGGAGCCCAGCGAACATGTCGAGAAACGACAGGTGAAAGTCGGCGTTGAGCAGGGCGTGATGCTGGTGCTGGCCGTGGATCTGAACCAGCACCTGGCCGACACTCTTGAGGCCGGCCAGCGATACGGTGACTCCATTGATCATCGCTCGACTGCGGCCCGTGGCCAGGATCTCGCGACGGATCGCCACTTCTCCGTCCGCATCCTCGATCCCAAGCCCCAGGCCCTCGAAATCGAATCCGCGGGGGACATCAAAAATGGCCTCGATCGTGCCTTTCTCCTCGCCCGTTCTGACGAGATCGCCATCGGCGCGTTCGCCGCAGACCAAACCCAGCGCGTCTACCACAATGGACTTCCCCGCCCCCGTCTCCCCGGTCAGGAGATTGAGGCCGGGACCGAATTCGATCTCGGCCGAGGCGACGATCGCCAGGTTTTCGATGCGCAGAACGCGAAGCATAAGAAGGCGCGTGAGGGTAGCATGGAACTCGCCCGGATTCGGGTTCCTTCATTGACGCGCACAACATATTGTGCGATTCTGAGAGGTCGCCAACACTATACAGATGATGATCCCTTTCTTGCTGGCCCAAAGCGGCGCAGTCAACGCCTTTGGTGGGGGTGTTCTGGGTTTCCTGAAACACTCCGGACCCACCGCGATCGCCGTCATCGTCGTTCTCCTCGTCTTCTCCTTCGTTTCCTTCGGGATAATTCTGAACAAGTGGACCACGCTCGCTCGCGCCGACCGTGAGTCCAGGCGGTTTCTGGACGTCTTCAGGAAGAGTCAGAAATTCTCCGAGGTGAACGCCGTGGCCAATCAGCTCATCCATTCCCCGCTGGTTGGGATGTTCCAAGCCGGCTATCAGGAGATCAACCAGCAGGTCCGTCCGGCACCTGGGGGGGGAACACAGCGACCGGCTATCAAGAGCCTTGACGCAGTGTCACGCGCCTTGGCTCGGGCAGCCTCCATTGAGGAGACCCGCCTTGAAAAGCGCCTCAGCTTCCTGGCCAGCACGGCCAGCGTCTCCCCGTTCATTGGCCTTTTCGGAACAGTCTGGGGAATCATGAACGCCTTCGCGGAAATCGGCCGCCAGGGTTCAGCGAATCTTGCGATCGTGGCCCCCGGTATCTCCGAAGCCTTGATCACAACCGCCGCCGGTCTTTTCGCAGCGATCCCGGCCGCGCTCTTCTTCAACTACTTTTCCGATCGCGTAAAGGCTCTCTCGGCCACCATGGACGACTTCGCAATGGAGTTCATCAGCATGGTCGAACGGAACTTCACCTAGGGCGAGCGGCGATGGCGGGCTTCAATTCTTCAGGGGGCGATCCGGGCGGCCGGGCGGCGGTGTCGGGCTACCTCGCCTTCCGCCGCAAGCGACCGCGCAGAAGCATCGGCGAGATAAACGTGACCCCTCTCGTGGACGTCGTTTTGGTCTTGCTCCTCGTCTTCATGGTAACTGCGCCGCTCATGAGCCGAGGCATCGATATCACCCTCCCCACCGCCAATCAAGTTGACGACCAACCCGAGGATCGCTTTACCGTCACCATCAATGCGGAGGGCCGCGCCTTTCTCGGCCAGCAGCCTCTGGCTCTTCCTCTGCTTGAAGACCAGATCCGGGCAATCATGGCGGGCCGGCCCACCCGGGTCGTATACCTCCGCGCCGATCAGAGCGTCCGCTACGGCAAAGTCATCGAGGTCGTCGACCTTTTGAAGCGCTGCGGCGTCGAACGCATTGGGTTCGCCTATGAAACGCCCAAAGAGGCCTCGTGAACGATCCGGTGCTGCGCGTCCTGGTGTCCCGGCAATCCCTCATCGACGAGGGGTACCCCAAGAGCCTTCTTCTCTCAGGCGCCGCTCACGCCACGTCCTTCTTCGCGGTCATGATTCTGGCCCTGCTGAGTCCGAAGCCACCGATTATCAACGTCATCGATGGCTTCGCCATTCCCCTGCCGCGGGGCGGGGCAATGCCCCGTAACGCGGAGCCCGCAGAGGCCACTGAAGAAGCCGCCCCGGCCGCGCCGGTCGAGGTCCTCAAGCCGGTCTCGGAGGCGCCCGCCCCCGTTAAACTGATCAGACCGGAACAGGTCGCCCCCAGGAAGGGCCTCCCTCCGGTCGACCTAAAGCGCAGCGTCAGGGAGCCGAGGAAACCCGAGTCTCGCGAGATCGCTACGGAGAGGCTCGCACCCCAGCCGCCGAGGAATGCGACGGCGCACGCGTCAGGGGCAGGGAATGCGGCCAGTGGGCTCGATTTCACCGCCCAGACCCCGGGCGTCATCAATGGCGTCAGCGGTCCGGCTGGCCCGCTTGGCTTCTACCTGGCCGCGGCTCAGAACAAGATCTGGGCCACCTGGTCTCGTCAGATTCGGCCTGATTTTTCTGGCAATGTGAAGGTCGCCTTCACCATTCACCGAGACGGGTCGGTCGATCAGGTCGAGGTGATCGAGTCGTCTGGAGCCTCGGCTCTGGACCGGCTCGCCGAACGCGCCGTCCTCAGCACTCAGCTCGGCCCGCTGCCCAACGCCTACGAAAAGGAAACACTGGTGGTCCATGCGAATTTCAAGCCCATTTCTTAGCGCGGGACTCTGCCTCCTGGTGGCGACCCTGGGCCGCAGCGCTGTCCCGACTCCGGCCCAGGACGTGGAGAACATCGTCATAGGCGGCGCGGGCGCGACCCGGGTCGCGATTGCTCCGTGTTCGGCAACCACCGAGCCCCTGCGGACGTCGTGCGGTGTGGTTCGCGAGGTCCTGAAGGCCGACCTCGAGTTCGAGGGCTTCCAGTTGACCCCAGAGTCCCTGATGCGGTCTCTCCCCCCGGCGAACCCCAAGGCCCCGAACTTTCTTGATTGGAAATCCGTGGGCGCCCATATCCTCGTCACTTTCGAAGTCACGCAGGGGGGGACCGACTTCGCGGCCGAGACTCGGACATTCAGCGTGGATGGAAGCTCCCCGATCATGAGCAAGCGATACGCGGGAAAGGTGGACCCGGCGAGTCCCAACAGCTTCCGCGCTTTTGCCCATCAGGCCGCGGACGACATTCTGAGCCTGGCCTCCATCCAGGGTGTGACCAGGACTCGCCTCGTCTTCGTCTCCGATCGAGACCACCCCGATAAGAGGCGGAAAGAACTGTACATCGCCGACTATGACGGTTTTAACGTCCGCCAGGTTACGGTGAACCGCCAACTCTCGATCCTGCCGGGCTGGGCGCCCGGCGGGCGCGGCATCGTCTACACCTCCTATCGAAACGGCGATCCGCAGATCTACCTCTCGTGGATCTTCGAGGGGCGGAGCGTTCCCAACGTCACGGGCGAGCGCTCGGGCACGCAGGCGTTCGCCGCGGTGGTGTCGCCGGATGGAAAGAAGATCGCGTACAGCGCGAACCGCACCGGCAACTTCGACATCTGGGTGGCGAACATCGATGGAACCGGCGCGCACAACCTCACCGGGACACCTGCCCAGGACACCGCTCCTTGCTGGAGCCCCTCCGGTCTGGAGATCGCCTTCACTTCCGGACGCAGCGGGTCAGCTCAACTGTGGGTGATGGATCAGGAGGGCCTTAACCTCCGCCGGCTTTCGAGCGTTGGCAACTACAACGACGCCTGCGCCTGGAACCCCTCTCGAGAATTCGCGGAGATTGCCTACTCCTCGCGGCTCGAAGACGGCGGCTTCGAAATCGCCGTTGTCGACCTCTCCACCGGTCAGGTTCGCCAGCTGACCACGGGCAAGGGGAGTTGCGAGTACCCATCCTGGGCTCCGAACGGGAGGCATTTGGTCTTCTCGTGCAATCGCGGAGGAACCTGGCAACTTGCGCAGTCCGACCGCATTGGCGCGAAGCTGCGATCTATCGCGGTTGGGCCCGGGAACAGCGTCCAGGCCGATTGGGGGCAGGCGGCCAAATGAGTTTGAAACCGAGGTGGACCCCATTCCAGCTCCATCGCCTCTATCATCGCTTCTTCTTCAACCCAAGGTCCTGAACCGTCATGACTGATCACCGCCACACCTCACGCATTCTGGCCCTCACGCTCTCGTTCCTGGCCCTTCCCACCCTGGCCCGAGCCGACAAGAAGGAGTTTTTGGCCCTCACCCAGCAGATCGCCACCCTTCAAGGCCAGGTCGCCGAAGCGGAACAAGCCCGGATCGAATCACAAAAAGAGCTCCGGCGAATGATGGACATCCTGGTGGACCAGTCGGCACTTCTGAAGAAGCTTCAGCAGGATCTGAGGATTCAAGACGAGCGGGCCATGGTGGCGATCAAAGACCAGCAGGAGCGGCTAGCCGAGATTTCCGACCGCCTGCGCACGGCCCCGACGGTGCCCGCCACACCGCCGTCACAGGGGCTTACTCCGGGGCCTGGAACTCCACCCGGGCCGGGCGCGGTCCTGTCCCCGTCCCCCGGCCAGCCGCCCGCCATCGCGCCCCGCGACCTCTATCAACAGGCCTACAGTGATTTCGCGCGAAAGAACTACGAGCTTTCAATCCAGGGCTTTCAGGAGTACCTCCGCCTCTACCGTGATACGGATCTCGCGGACAACGCTCAGTACTGGGTTGGCGAATGCCTTCAGGCCCAGGCGAAATACGAGGATGCCGTGACCGCGTTCAATTCCCTCCTGCGCGACTTCGTGTCCAGCGACAAGATTCCCGACGCGCGGTACAAGAAAGGCGTCGCCCTGGAGGCTCTCGGACGCAAGGCGCAGGCGATTCTCGAATACCGATTCGTGGTCGAGCGCTTCCCCGGGTCGCCGGCCGCTCGTCTTGCCCGCGAGAAACTGGGCCAGCCCAACTAGATCAGACTTCAGAATCTCCCCCAAAGCTACGACAGATAACCAATAAGGAAACTCCAATGGCCTCCGTGAACAAAGTGACGCTCATCGGCAACGTCGGAAAAGATCCCGAGATCCGATATACCCAGTCGGGCGAGCCCATCGCCAATTTCTCCCTGGCGACCAGCGAGAACTGGACCGACAAGTCGGGCCAGAAGCAGGAGAAGACCGAATGGCATCGGGTCGAGGTGTTCGGAAAGACCGCTCAGATTGTGCGCGACTACGTCACGAAAGGGAAACCGCTCTATGTCGAGGGCTCCATCAAGTACGACGAATACACCGACAAGGACGGGATCAAACGAAACGTCACGAAGATCCGGGTCAGCGGATTCAACTCGCGGATCGTGCTCCTCGGCTCACGTGGCGAGGGGGCCCCTCGGCCGAGCACGCCGGCCGAATCCGGACCATCCGAGGACTTTCAGGCCTCGGATGAGGACGTGCCCTTCTGACCGGCCCTTCTGATTGGGTTGACGCAAACCATTCCTCTCGTCCACACTATTCGCCTCGCGCTCCCTTCTTCGGATTTCCCGGCCGCACCTCCGCCGACCAGTTGGCTCATTGTCATTTCTAGCAGCGATTGAGACGCTTCCGGCCCCGTTCAAACACAGCCAAGCCGAGGTCACCGCCGAGGTCCTGGCCTGGCTCTCGCGGATCAATGCCAGTGTGGAGCCGCGTGCGGTCGAGCGCCTGTTCTCCCGCGCCGGGATTTCGACACGGTCCTCGCTAAGACCCCTCCCTGAGGTTTTCCTGGAGGCGACGTTCGCGGACCGCAACGCAGTCTATCGGGAGGCGATGATTCGAACTGGCATCGACCTCGCCTGCCTCACGCTTGCCCACGCCCGTCTCGATGAAATCGACTTTCTGGTCTCGAGCTCCTGCACTGGATTCATGATTCCAGCGGTCGATGCGCACATCGCAAACGCACTCCGTCTCGGCCCGCGGCTGGCCCGCCTCCCCATCACCGAGGCGGGATGCGCCGGAGGCGCCGTGGCCCTGGCCCGCGCCACCGACTACCTCACCGCCCACCCCCGCGCCGCCGCCTTGGTGATCGCGCTCGAGTTTTCCTCCCTCACCCTCCAGGCCCGGGACCCCTCCCCGACCAACTTGGTGGCCGCCGCGATATTCGCCGACGGAGCCGCGGCCGCCGTCCTGCTGGGGGCTGAGCATCCGGGTGCGGGTGTGGCTTCAACCGAGTTGGTGGCGGCGGCCAGCTTCTTCATGGCGGACAGCCTTGGCTCGATGGGCTACGACGTGGTGGAAAGCGGACTGAAGCTCGTTCTCGACAAGCGCTTGCCCGACACGCTGCGCGGCCGCCTTCGCCCCATGGTGCTCGAGTTCCTGGGCGAAAACGCGGTTTCGTTCGAGCAAGTGGCGGCCTTCGCCGTGCATCCAGGAGGGCGAAAAGTCCTCGATGTCGCCGCGGAGGATCTCGGTCTCTCGGCAGCCCACCTTGAGTCCTCTCGGTCCGTCCTGTCTGAACTCGGGAACATGAGTTCGGCCACGATCCTGTTCGTCCTAAGTCGCGCTCTCGCGACCCTCGGGCGCGGGGAGTTCGCGCTCGGGATCGGCTTCGGTCCAGGCTTTGCGATCGAGCTGAGCCTCTGGCGAGGCCTGGGCGCGAGGTCGGCCTAGATGAGCCTGCGCGCCGCACGTCGCCTCTGCGAAACCCAACGCCCCGCGCGCCGCGTCCGATCTGATGTCTGACGAGAGAGCCGATGTGCTCGTGATCGGCGGCGGACCCGCCGGGTCCACGGCCGCCTTTCAGCTGGCCGCCGCGGGCCTGGATGTTCTGCTTGTGGACCGCGCGGTCTTTCCCCGGGACAAGGTTTGCGGCGAAAGCCTCTCGCCCGGCGCGATCGCCCGGCTCAGAGCGATCGGCATGTGGACCCCTGAAGGTCGGGCGCCGGATCCTTCACCGAGCGCGCGGCCCCCCTCCATGCCGGTCCGCGGGATGCGCATCCGTTCGCCGCAGGGGACCGCCTTCATAGGACACTACAAGGACGCGGCGGGCCCGGGCCTGGTCATCCGACGCCTTTCCTTCGACGCCGAGCTCCTGGCGCGGGCGCGCTCGCGCGGGACGCGCGTCAGGGAGGGGGTGGAGGCGGTGCGCGCGGACCACTCATCACGTGGCCGGGCCATCGTGGAGGCGCGGGAGATCGGCAGCTCCCACCGCTTTCTTATCGAGGCCAAGAGGGTGCTCGTCTGTGACGGACGACGGAGTTTTCTCGCTCGGGACCTGGGCTTTATCGAACGGAGAGAGTCGTCGGGAGAAAGGTCCCGATTTGCGGTGCGCGCGCATTGCGAGGGTGTCGCGGACCTCACCGACCTGGCCGAGATGCATGTCGGCCACGGCGGCTACTGCGGGGTGGCGCCGCTCTCCCCGACGTCCGCCAACATCTGCTACGTCCGCTTCGCGGACCGTCTCGACCTGTCTCCGAAGACCCTGGAAACCGACTTCCGACGCGACCTCCAAGCTTTCTCGAACGTCGTCGGTCGGCTGGCGCGCGCGTGTGTCCAAGGCCAGATTCGAGTCGCGGGACCGCTTCGCCTGACCTCGAAAAGGCAATTCCAAGGGCCGTATCTCGCCTGCGGCGACACGACCGGCTTCTTGGACCCCTTCACCGGCGAAGGTATCGCTCATGCAATCGCGAGCGCCGTGCTCGGGGCTGAAGCCGTGCGCGACTCGCTCGCCGGGCGCACTCAGTCCTTCCGTCGATATGAGCAAAGACTTCGGTCCCTCCGCCGGGTGAAGGGCGGGGCGGCTCTCCTGCTCTTCGGGCTGGTCTCTCGCCCGTCTTTGGCGAACGCGGCGGCCATGGTGTTTTCCCGAATGCCCGGCCTCGGAAACGCCGTCGTCCAGTTGTTCGGCGATCAGGTGTAGCGGAAGCTCCAAACCCGGAGAGACCGCCGTTTTTCTTGATTGAACACGCGAGATCGCGGATAATCCACGTTCGCGATCAGGAAGGCTTTCCCCTGGCGCGGCAGGGGCCCGCTAGCTCAATGGTAGAGCAGAAGACTCTTAATCTTTTGGTTGGAGGTTCAAGTCCTCCGCGGGTCACCACTCGTTCAGGCGTGAGAAGGGCCGATGTCTCCCCTCGGCGGTACGGGCAGCGAGTGTCGTGCTGCGCGATCACCGCGGAACCTTGGTCAGGCGGACTCGATGCCGATTGGCCTTCGGCGAATGCCCAGGGCGCGGGAGTCCTTCGGCCGCTCCAAGACACTGTTGCCTGAAGCAGCGCTCACGGCGAGTTTGGACCAACGGAGTCTCTAGGGCGCGGGTGCTGGCCCGAACAAGAACAACTCCATCTCTTCGCGGAGTTTGCGGCGCGCATCCGGGTCGGCCATTGAGAGGCCGTAGTGGTTCATGATCGTGCGGGATTGCTCCTGCCACATGTCCCAGGCCTGCTTCGAAATCGATGCGTAGATGCGTTGGCCCAGAGGGCTCGAAAATGGGGGCTTGTCCAGCCCGGGAAGCTCGGCGCAGAGTTTGACGCAGTGGACTTTGTATTCGTTGGTCATGACTTCCCGAGGTCTAAGGTCTTGTGAACGGTGAGCAGGGCGACAACGCGTTCGAGTTCGCGCACCCGGCGATTCAGGTCTGCGATCCTTGTCACCACATCCTCGCCCTCGTCCGCCGCATATCGGCGAATCGCGGGAGTGGGCTCCTCTTCGGACGGCGCGCCACCGACGAGCTGAGCCCAGCGGGCCTCTTTCTGGCCGGGCAGCCTTGGCAGCTCGCAAACCAGAGGCTCGGGCGCGGCGGCGAGCGAGACGAGGGCGTCCTCAAGTTCGCCGATGCTGGCGAAAGCGTGGAGCCGTTCGCTGCGGCTACGCAACTCCCCTGGGGTCTGAGGACCGCGCAGAAGCAGCAAGGTCATGACCGCCTTGCGGCCCGGATTCAGGTCCCAGAGGTGGTCCAGGCTGTGGCGCCAGCGCGTCACCCGGACGCCTTCGGTTCGCGAAACCAGCGTGTCCTGGAGGAGCTGCCGGAGCGTCCCGTGGACCCCGCCCTCCGACATCTCCGTGACCGGCTCCCGCGCGGTTTTTTGATTGCAGGCCTGAATCAAGGAATTGACGGTCAGGGGATACAGGTCCGGTGTCGTCTGTTCCTTCTCGAGGAGAGCGCCCAGCACACGAATCTCCGCGGGTTCCAGAGACCGAGCGATCCTTTGCACGGGATCAGCTTATCCGAGCGAGGCGCAGGCGCACGCGATTACTTCAGAGTCCAGTGTTTGAGGTACCGCTCCACCAAATCGGACTCGGGGACGCGAATCGCGCGCGCGTATTCGATCAGGAACCCTCGGGCAAACACTCGACCCGGCAGGGCCGCGTGCCGGTCCTCCTCGAGAGCCCGGAGGAATCGGCCCCCGACTTTGCTCAGCGCCGCAATCTGGTCGATCGAGAGCCCACGCTGCTCCCGCAGCGCCCTCAGGACACTGCCGGTCACGAGTTCAGGAACCCTTATAGGCTGAGCAGCGGCCTCATGGCTTGGGGGAGACGAAGGAGCCTCCTGAGCAGCCGGCTGGCCGTCCCCGATCCGAACCGGGGGTGGGGCGAACTCGGTCTCCGGCGCCGGACCAGCACTTGGTCCGCGGGACCCAAGGTGCAGGTCGTAGTCGCGACGCGCGCTGGGGTTCGAGAGTGATCCATAGGCCTCCTCGACCAGCGCGAGCATGTGAGCCCTCTCGTCCGCGTCCAGGAAGCCATACGTTGGGGTGGACTCTCCAGAATACAGGCTTCTGGCGAACCGGTAGGCCGCCTGGATCTGGCCCGATCCCACGTGGGGTGCGACTCCGAGAATCTCGTAGTAGTTCTTCTTCTTCAAGGGTGAGACCTATCCGCCTGGCTAGAAAATGGGAGACTGGTCGGCTCGACGAAGCAGATTCCGGGTGAGCCTGCGGATGTCCTCGGCGGCCCGCGATCGACTCGCCTCCACCATGAACATCTTCCCGCGCCGCAACGTCCGCCATACCGCATCGTCGTAGTGAACGAAGCCCGCATACGACATCGGGAGCCCGAAGTGCCGCCGAATCACGGCCGTGGTCTGGGCGCCGAACTTGCGGTCTGCTTCGTCACGCGCCTGGTTGGTGACCAGGGTGAGGGTCATCTCTTCGAGGAGCGCACGCGCAGCGCCAAGAAGCCCAGGGTCCACCGCCTCGATCTCGCGGAGAAAGTCCGACACCGCCTTGACCCGGGACGACCCCACCCCCGAATCGAGGCTGATCAAGCGGCGGCGGACTTCGTTCGAAGGCAGTCTCTGGATCAGGCGCTTCAGGCACAAGGTCCGCAACAGGCTGACTATGTTCTCAAGGGAACTCGGTTCGGGCACGCAGACGAATACTTTCAGGTCCGCCAGATCCATAGCCTCCACGGTTTCGGTGGAGACCCCCGCTCCAAGATCGAGCAAGACCCGATCGACGGGCAAGGCGCGGAGCGCGGTTGACAGCCGGGAGGCCCACCCCGCGGGCAGCGCACCGGTCCCCTCGTCCACTCGACCGCCGATAAGGCGGAGATTCGGATACGGAGTCGGCGTCGCGTATTCGTCGGCAACGATGCCGCCTCCCCGAATCAGGTCCAAGAGAGAGCGTGGCGCCGGTGACATACCCAGACAAGTATGGAGGTTCGCGCCGCCGAAATCGGCGTCGACCAGAACGACACGCTGCCCCAATCTCGAAAGTTGAAACCCCACCGACGCGGTCAGTGCGCTCTTGCCGGTTCCGCCCTTGCCGCCTCCAAAGGCCCACACTTCGAATTTTGGCGATTCTTCGGCGAGTGGCTCTGTTTCCTTCAATGGCGGGAGTCTCTCTTGGCTCGGCGGGGGGCGTCTCTTCTTCCACTCGGTGTGTTGTTATCATTCAAGGGTGCGTCTCTCGATTTTCGTCGGCGTCGGGTTGGCCACAACCGCTTGCGGGATCGGCTCTGAGCCGCCGAAGCCGGACCTTCCTCCCTGGAAGATGACGAGGGACGCGAGCGGCGTCGAGGTGAGGCTACTCGAAAAGCTCCCGTACACTTATCTCTACGCGCTCGACGGGACACTGAGGGAGATCAGGTTCGATGGCAACGGGGACCGTAAGCCAGACGTGTTCGCTTATTTCTCGGGCCGGACGACGCCGGATCGACTCGAGATCGACGACAACCACGACGGCAAGCTGGATCGATGGGAGGAATATAGCCAGGCCGGCGTGATGACGCGATTCGCCACTTCGGCCCGGGGAGGATCGCCCGACCGTTACGTGGAGATCGACCCAGTTACGAAGGCCACGACTCAGGTCGAGAACGACGCCGACCACGATGGGCATCGCGAGCGGCTGGAGATCTACAAGGACGGCTCCCTGGTCCGTGTGGAGATCGATACCAATGACGACGGCAAGCGGGACCGTTTTCAGGACTGGAGTGCTGGTCGTCTGGTCAGCGAGGAGATCGACCGCGACGGCGATGGCCGGGCCGATGTTCGAATCCTGCGGGCCAGGTCCGGAGCCATTTCGAGGGTCGAACGCCTGGCGAAGTAGGCAGGCGAACTCGGTCTCCATGCAGTTCGAGCGACTGCCCAGGCCGATGGCCTGGGGGGCCTTCGCGAGCGTCTGTCTCGCCCCCTTCCTGTTCGGGGCGGTGGAACGAACGGTGTGGATACCACTGTGCCAGTGCTGGCTTGGTCTCGGTCTTCTCTCGACCGTCGCACGTCGTCGCCCCCACCTGGATCCCGCCACGTCCGCTGGACTCTCTGTGTCAAGAGCGCTGATTCCCCTGCACGCTCTGTTCATGCTGCAGCTGATCCCCATGCCGGGCGCACTCCTGCGGCTGCTTTCCCCGGGCTCCTTTGCCGCACACTTCTTGCCCGACCCTGGAGACGGGCGTCTTCGGCCACTCTCCGTCTCCCCATCCGCAACCGTTGAGGCCTGGCTCTACGTCGCTGGCCTTCAGGGTCTCTTCCTGGCCCTGCAAGGTCTATCCCCAACCGAGCGCCGAAGGTGTCGCCTTGCCTTACTTGGAGTGATCCTGCTCCTCGCTGGCGAGGGCCTCTGGCAGTCGCGATCGGCTCAACCGTTCTGGTTCTATGGACAGGTCCCGGTCATTGTTCCGTCGGGTTTCGAGACCGCCATTTTCGGACCGTACTTCAACAGAAACCACTTTGCCACCGTGATCGCGATGGGTGGCGCGTTGGCTGCCGGCCTCGCCGCGTCCCTCTCACGAGCGCGCGGTGGGATGAGACTTCCGGCCCTCTCGGAGGTCATACTTCTGTCAGGGGCGTCCGCGTTTCTTGGCGTCACAACCGCCGCGTCCGGGTCGCGATCAGGGACCCTGGCTGTCCTGACCGCGGTAGCCCTTGTCGCCGCTCGCACTCGGGGCAAGGGGTTCCTTCTTCTCACGGTCGGAGTCGGGTCTATCGGCCTGGTTGTCGCTGGAGCCTTCGCGGTCGAGCGGCTCGCCCGCCTCGACGTCCTGCAGAGCAGGCTCGCGCCGTGGCTGGACATGGCCGGCCTGACTCGCTTCTTTCCGGTATTCGGGTCGGGGCTGGGGACGTTCGCCGTCACGTATTGGCCCTACCAGATTAACGCCCGCTACGAGTTCTGGCAACATGCCCACAATGACTACCTGCAGTTCATCGTGGAAGGCGGGATCGCGGGACTTCTGGCCCTCTACCTCATCGCGCGAAGGCTTCGAGAGGGCATCACCCTCGCCCCGAAAGCCAAAGAGGCGGCTCTCGCAGCAGCCACAGCGTTTGGGACGCAGGCTCTCTTCGATTTTCCCTGCCACGTGCCCGCGAACGCCGCGGTCTTCGTCTGCCTGATCGCTCTTTGCGTTTCAAGCGAATCGTCAGAACAATCTGGCAAGCTCCAGTAGGTTCGTCCCGGGGGAGTTCCCTACCTTGTAGAGCAAGTAAGGCTGACCAGGCTTCCTCCAGGACTCAAGGGCGGAACCAGGACGCAGGGACGACCTAGTGCCGACCCGCTGCAGTCATTCGACCATTCAGCCGGAAGCGGCCCGGCGATCGACGACTGTGCAGCGCCATTGGCGAAAACGACAACCACGCCGTTGCACGGAACGTTGAAGGTTCGATCACCCTCGGCCACTCCCACAAGCGTACCGCCTGAGGTCACGTTCGCGGTGCAGAATCGACCGCCGACCGACTCATTCGCGGGCGTGACTGGGAACGTTGTCACGCGCACCTGGCAGAGCGGCACCGGCGTCGGCGTGGGGGTTGGGGTAGGAGGCGGAACTACCGGTGGCGGCGTAGGCGCAGGCGTCGGGGTTGGACCTTTGTCGACTACCTCTTTGACCACAACGCCACCCGCAACCACCAGCGCCACGATCCCGGCGATAGCCAATCCGCCGAGCGCGGCCCCGGCAACGCCGCCGAAGCCCGCCAGGGCGCCCGCCGGCGCCCCCGACGCGGACAGAACCGCCAACGCGCCGTCGGGGGTTCCGATCGCGGCCATCTTGCCGTCGCACTCTGACTCGTTGGCCACGACCTTCACTGTGTGTGTCGGGGATTTCGTCTGTGCAAAATCGGTCGTGGTCACATGGAGGTAGTAGTTGATCGTCTCGATTCCCCCGTCTTTGTTGACCTTCGGGATGAACGCCCTGTGAGTGAACGGGGGCAAAGCAGGCTCGATCTTCTCGAACTCGGTGTAAAACCACTCGGGGCTCAGGTTCGACTGGAAGTACAAGCGGCCTGTCACCACCGATGCAAGGGGTTGAAACACAGCCACGATCAACGTGAACTCTCCCTCCAAGATGCACGCCGGCGCGTCGTGGGTAATGGTGGCGGTGCCGGCCGGAGCCTGGGCGTCCTGGCTTGCCAATGATGACAACTCGACGTTCGCCGATGCTACTTTGCCGGCAAGCACGTCCACGGAGAGGGGTGCGCGAGAAATTGAAACACCCGAGCGCCCCGGGGTCGTGAAGACGTACGAACCGGAGGGAACCGCAGTTTCGAACGAGCCGTCTGCGACGGAGCGAAGCGCGAAGGACTTTCCGGTCTCGACGTTCACGAGCGTCAACTCGATCCCCTCAAGGCCGCGGCCGGTCATGGACACAACTCCCTTTACCGTGCCCATACCCGTCGGGACTGCGCCCGACGGGACGGCCATGACCAGTGAGAGAAAAGCACCTAGAAATTTCTTCATTCTCAAAGTCTCAACCCTCCAACCAAAGCCTACAACTAGTACCACACCCGGATGACACGACTACAGGATATGGACAGGCTACACGAACTCTCTCGGGCACGCAAGCAGCCTGCCTTCAGCCCTGCCTTTATTTCTTGCGGCCCCCATCCCCCCCGGGGCGCGAGCCCGGGGCATATCTCGAGTAGACGGCTCCGTAGTAGCCATAGCCACCGTAGTAGCCGGTGGCATACCGGGAAAGGTAATAGGCATTGCGCTTGACGTCCACTCGATTCAGGATCGCCCCCAGAACGCGGCCCCCGACCGATGTGAGCTGCGCCACCCCGTCGGCCGCGACCACCTTGGTCGTCCGGTCTCCTTCGATGACCAGCACGATCGCATCGACCAGCCCGCCGATAATGAGAGCATCCGCCATCCCGCCAACCGGCGGCGAATCGACAATCACCCAGTCGAAGTTGAGTGACAGATCCCTCAGCAGGACGCGCATTTCCTCGCATCCCATCAACTCGGCGGGGTTATCCGGGGTTGCCCCGGCGGCGAGCGCCCAAAGCCCGGCGATTGGACCCTGGCGCACGACATCTCGATAGACCACACTGCGGGAGAGCACATCGCGGACGCCCGGACTTCGCGGCAGGGCCAGGTTGGAGTGGACGGTGGGCCGCCTGAGGTCGGAATCGACCAGGACGGCGGTGGCCCCGGTCTGGGCAATGGCAGCGGCTAGATTCAGGGCCGTCGTCGACTTCCCCTCGCCCGGGTGGATGCTCGTGATGAGTAGAACCTTCGCCTCCGCCGCCCTCGCACCCGCCATGACGTTCGTACGGATAACCCGGTAGGCTTCGGAAAGCGGAGACGCCGGATGGCGAATCGCGTTGAGGTTAGGCTTGATGGCGGCCTCCCCGAGCGTGGTGAGATCAGGAACGAATCCGAGAAAGGACACCTGAAGCGCTTCCCGGATGTCGTCGGGAGTCTTGAGGGTGGTGTCGAGCCTCTCTTTCGCCGCGACGAGAAGAACTCCGGTGACCAGTCCAACCACCAAGGCCATCTGCAGATTCCCGGTGCGATCTGGAAACACCGGCGCCCCGGGCATGTCCGCCGGCTCGATGAGTCGCACCGTTCGGTCGTTTACGGCGGTCTCGACGCTCGCCTCCTTGCCCCGGCGAGAGAGGACCTCGGCGATCTGGTTCGATGTGTCGGCATCCCGCTTGAGCGCTTGATACTCGGGTGATCGGTCGCGCAGGGAAGCCATTTCCGCTTCCGCCGCGCTCACCGAGCCGGCGAGAACCGTCTCCTGTCGCGCGGCGGCCTCGTAGGCCGCTTCCACCCCTCTGATGACACCGCGAGCCTCCGCAGCAAGCGCCGAACGCAGGGACTGCATGCGGTTGTCCAAGCCCAGCACGTCGGGATGCCTGGGTCCGAGACTCGGGTCGAGCTCCGCTTTGCGCAATTCGAGATCGACGAGCTCCTTTCTCAGGCTCTGAAACGAGCCGTTCGCGGAAAGTTCCGGCAACGACATCAATTCAGCCCCGCTCATCTGGCGGAGTTGATCCAGATAGGCTCTCTTGGAGGCCTTGTCTCCGCGCGCTTGCAGCAGTTGCGCGCTCGCCTGTTGAAGCCTGGATTCAACCAGGCGTTGTCGGGCCTCCAGATTCGAACTTCCACTCCTGTCCTCGTAGGACCTGAGGGCCTCGAAGGACGTCCGTGCCTGGTCCTGTTCCGCCTTCAGTCGCGCTTCCAGCCACTTCGTCGCTTCCGTCGACTGGTCGGTTCGCGAGGATCTGGACTCGTCCACGAAAGTCTGGGCCAGGCCGTTCGCCGCCATGGCCGCAAACTTCGGGTCGTAGGCGCGAAACACGAGCTCGACCAAAGTGGTCCGGGGAATGGGCCGGACCGTGATCCGCGACCTGAACGCGGCCACCGCAGGGGCCACGGGAATCCCCGGCCCGAAATCGTCCGCCGCCCGTCCGAAGACCCTGGTGCGGATCAGTTCCACGGGAGATCGCATGGGGCCGGTGCTGAGCTCGCTCGAGGTGGTGAATTCGTACCTCTCAACGACTTTTGTGAGAAGCGACTTGCCCACCAGCATCCGGTACTGAGTCTCAATCCACTCTGGAGTAACTTCCTCGACTACTTGCTCCCCCGGGGTTAGATCCGGCCGGGTCCTCTGGATCTCGATCTGGGCCACCGCTTCGTATCGTGGCCGGGCGGTGTAGTTGTAGGCGGTGGCCAGACCCAAGGACACGGCCACGCACGCGGCGATCAGCCCCCGGCTGTGCCACAGCAAATGGGTGAATCTGACCCATTCAGTTGAGCCTTCGGGAGGAAGCGGAGGCTCGAAGCCAGGCCTCCGTTGCTCCTCCGGCGGCGGCACCGCTCGCAGCACTCCCCCGGTGGAACTCATGCGCTCACCGCTTTTCGTGATTCGTTCCGGCCCGCGGGCATTAGAAGAATCTCTCCCCCACGTTCAGGGTATCGCCAGGCTTGAGGAGATCCGTCAACTGAGCCTTGCTTTCCCGGCGTTTCCCCGACTCGAAGCGGACGATCTTCAGGCGCTTGACCGACCCTCGGTCGGAAACCCCCCCAACGAGTTGTAAGGCGTCCTGCACCGTCATCCCGTCGACGAACTTCAGAGCGGATGGTCTCGCGGCTTGCCCGGTGACGAAGATCTGCGCCGCCCGCGGAACGTAGACCAGATCGCCGCCTTCCAGAATGACGTTCTGCTCGGCATTGCCCTTCATCAACTCGCGAAAACTGGCCTTGAAAACATCGGATCCCTTGATCGCCCCGGGAGGAAGCTCATCCGCCTCGGCGAATTGCGTCGCGTCCGAGAGACCGGGCACAATCGGCACGGACGAAAACTGCTCGATGGCGAGGCTCTCGCTCCCCACCGGAGGCCGGGCCACCAGCACTTCGTGCCCGGCGTTCCCGCTGATGCCTCCCGCATCGGCCAGAACGGTGAGAAGAGACCGGTCCCCCTTGAGGGAAAAAATTCCCGGACGCGCCACCTCCCCGACAACCATGACCGGGCGCGATCGGTATTCTTTGACCCGGACGGACACCTCCGGGCGCCTCAGGAAACCGGCGCCCAGCATGGACTGGAGCTTCCGCGCCAATTCCCCGGCGGACAGCCCCGCAGCCTCCACCCGCCCGATGAGCGGATAGTTGATTCCGCCGTTTTTGTCCAAGACAAAGTCCGCGGACAGGGAGGGTTGCCCGAGCACGACCACGTCAATCACGTCGGCCGGCCGAAGAGGAGACGATTCTGGAGCTTGGGCCGGCGACACCGAGGCCCAGGCGATCAAGACAAGCGCCAAGCTACGGGTGGAAAATCTCATGAATACTGTATTGTCAGCGGAGAATCGTGGTCGCGTCAACTCTGGACCTGGCCTGCGTTCACTCTTCCCGCTGGCTAAGTCCTCGACCCCGCCGATCACTCGGCCTTCCGCAGGCCTGGTTCCGGGATCCGCGCCAGCCGACCGGGAATGCTCGCGCCCATGGCGCGAATGGCCTCCGCCGCGATTCCCCTTCGCGCCGCGATCATGCGGGCCACGATACTCACCGCGATCTCCTCGGGGGTCTCGGCACCGATCTCGACCCCGATCGGCGTCTCCACCCTGGCCAGATCCTCCGAACTAAACCCGCGCTGGATCAGGTCCTCGAACACATGGACCATCTTCGCCTTCGAACCGAGCAAGCCAAGAAAGCGGGGCTTCACGGAGAGGCATGATGCGAGGGCGGTCGCGTCTCCCCGGTGGCCGCGGGTGACCACAACCACGAACGACCTCGGAGTCAGGTTCAACAGGCTGGCCGCTGACTCGAAGCCCGAAACCAGGACGCGCTCGGCCTCGGGGAAACGTGCGGCGGTCGCGTATTTGTCGCGATCGTCCAGAACGGACACGCAGAAGCCGGCCATCGACGCCACCGTGCACAAGGGCCGGGCGACATGCCCCCCGCCCAGGATGGCCAGGTTCGGCGTAGCTTCGAGCGGCTCGATAAACACCTCCATCCGCCCTCCACAGACCAGACCCTCGTCCCCCGCTTGTTCCGGGGTCAGATCGTACGTGGTGAGGGCGGGCCTCCCGGTCTCGATCGCGAATCGGGCCCGCCGCGCCATTTCGGCCTCGACACAACCTCCGCCTATCGTTCCTTTCACCGCGCCATCGGCGAACACGAGCATGCGCGCTCCCGGACGCTGTGGTGTCGACCCTTGTGCGCCCACCACCGTCACCAGGGCGGCCGGGACATCCGTCTCGATGCAGTGGACGGCCTCGCGGAACAACTCGGTGCTGCGCTTCAGGCTGCGCTTCGCCCCGGGGCCGGCATCGTCCATCAGCTCACGCCCTCGCGGACGGGCGCGCTCGTCGATGGGAGCACGGATGAGAGACTTTGCAGATCGGTCGGCGTCATGACCACGTCGCCAAACTTACTGAAGTAGCGAAGTGGCCGCCGGTAGCACCGAGGGGTTTCGAGGTCGAAGGCGACACAGGAGTCGATCGGACGAGAGTAGACATGGACGGACACCACAGGCTCATCCCCCACCACCACCACCTGGTGGATGGTCCGGACCCGGTCTACCGTGTTCACATGTCCGCCCCGCCCGCATGTCTCCACACTCTCACGGGAGAGTTGGAGCTCGCTGGCGCCGGCCAGGCAGTCGTGGCCTCCGATGTTCTGACCAGCCGCCGCATTGCAGCCCTGCCACTTGAAGTTGGTGACCTCGGCGATGCCGCGATTCACCATCATCCAGCCCAATTGGCCGTCATGGGTGTGCAGAACCGTCTTCTGGCCCTTCTGCCAGCACACCGCCATGACTTCCAGCAGGTCGTCCCGATAGATCAGGTTCCTGGTGTACATCGAATCATTCCAATGGACATAGGGAGACAGTGAGGAATCGGCGATATCAGTGCTCTGGCACAGATCGAGAACGGAAGCGCTGGTCAGAGTCGCCGCGGAGAACCCCGCGAGGATCCGGACGAAGTCGTCAATGTGTCGGGTGTGGCGCATTCGTTTAAGGGGCTCGTGATGTCCAGTCGCCTTCAGCCGATGAACATGTGCTCGTCCGAGTCCTCGGCCGGCCGGTGTCTGGTCGATCGGGGGGCGCGCGCCATCGGCTCGGCCTTCCGGTAGGTCTCAAGGCCACGCCGGAGGCCGCTCCAAAAAGCGGAGAATTCGGTGAGGGAAGCAAGCGGTTGCACGATGAGTGAACGCGCGCTTTCGAGCGCGGTCTCGATGCTTCCGAGAGCCGAGGACACCAGACTCTCGGCCCGGAGCGCCTGTTCCCGGCCGGACTCGGAAATGGCGCGCAGGTTCGCCGCCCCTTTTCTAAGATCTTCAAGGGTCGGTTTGATCTCCACGTCGAAGCGCTGGCACATTTCGCTTACCCTCGCTCCGCTCTTGCGCAGGCTTTGGGCCGCGACCACCACAAAGATGCACTGCACCGCGGCGCACAGAGCCATAACCCCTAGGAAAACCAAGGCCCATTCATTCATAAAAGCCCTCTTTGCCGAGCCATCCTCGTGACCTCTTTGCCATCCCGAAATTGAAACTAGCCCCGGTCGCGCGCGTCCCGATAGGCTTGGTGTCCGGCCTCGATGGCCGAGCCCAAACGCTCCTTGCGCTCCTCGAGGAAATCCACGGCATCGTCGCGCAGGTGCTGCGAGCGGCTCACCACCTCGTCCTTGAGATCGCGCCCACGCGCCAAGCCGTCCTTCACCCGATCGGCGAGAATCTCCCTGGTTTCACGCCCTGCTCGCGGCGCAAACAAGACGGCGAGGGCAGCGCCGGCGAGGCCGCCCACGATGAACGACAGCAGAACGCCGGATGTCGATGAGTTTTCCTGATCAGTCATAAACGCCTCCAAACATGTTTTGCTTCCCAGGGTCCAGTCTAGCGCTCGCGGGCTCCCGTCCGAAGTGGCTTTGACCCCGAATAAGATCGGGCCCGCATGGCTTCGATGAATGGCGCCGGACGCCCCCTTCAACTCCTTGGGGTTCTTGGGCTCGCTCTCACCATGCCCTCCTTGGCCTGTAATCGATCTTCGCTCGTCGACATCCCTCTGTGGCGCGTGGAAACGGATTCATCCGGGCGCGAGGTTCGCATGGTGCAACTGCCGTTCGAACAGACCTCCTACCACCTCGTCACCCATGCGGTCGTCCGGAAGGTCATGGATCGGAACCAGGACGGAGTTTCGGACCGCATCGTGACCTATCAGGGCCTGGGTGGCGCGCGCTCCGAAGAGACGGACACGGATTTCGACGGCATCGTCGACCGCTGGGACACGTTCGCCGCCGATGGACGCCGCATCCGCTCCGCCGCCGCGGGAACGGGAGCGACGCCCGATCGGATCGCCACTTACGACTCGACGGGAACGCTCCGCCAGGTCGAGATCGCCTCCAATTCCGACGGACGGATCGACCTCGTCCGCACCTACGAACACGGCCGTCTCGCGGAGAATCGGATCGACAGCGACGGCAACGGACGCACGGATCGGATCCAGGATTTCCGGAAGGGCTACCTCAGCATCGAGGATTTCGACACCGACGAGGACGGCAGACCGAATCTGCGGATGACCTATGCCAAGGACGGAACGCTTCTCAGGGCCGAGGCGTTAGGCGGCGAACCTCCGCGACGAGGTCCGAGCGCGCGGTGAGACTTCGTCCCTACACCGTCCGGAACGTCGCGGCCTCCGTGGCCCTCGCCTCGCTGTTGGGATCTCCTTTCGCGTTCGGGGCGGCAAATCTGACCGTCTGGGGGCCCCTGACCTGGCTCTGGATCGGACTCGGCGCCTGCGCGCTTTCGGTCACGCGGGGGACCGAGGACCGTTCCATGGTCGATCGCTTCCGCCCGATGCCGAACTTGATGATCGCCTTACATCTGCTGTTCGCGGTTCAACTGCTGCCGTTGCCCCCTTCTGTCCTGCGAGTCCTCTCCCCGGGTTCGTTCGCCGCCCACTTCATACCGCCTGCGGATTCGCCGACGTGGGCGCCTTTGACCGCAAGCCCGACCGGAACCGTTCAGGCCTGGTTCTTCATTCTCGGACTCCAGGGACTGGCCCTCGCCCTGTTCAGCGGGGACGCTTCTAGCCGCGACACGAGAGTCAGATGGCTCTTTCTCGGGATGGTCGGGGTAGGCGCCGTACTCGCGCTGGAAGGCCTCGTTCAATCGAAATCCGCCCATCCTTACTGGCTTTACGGCGTTTGGCGAGTCCCCGGCGCGGGCGGGCATGAAATGGGGATCTTCGGGCCTTACTACAACCGCGATCACTACGCCAACCTGCTCGCGATCGCGGCCTCGGTGGCTTCAGGACTCCTGGCCGCGTCAGCCTGGAGCGCTTCATCCGCTTTCTCGTCCCTGGTCAAGTCGGCGGACTTCGGTATACGCATTGGTCTTGTGGTCGCGCTCCTCTTGATGGTGGTCGCGAACGCAGCCGCTGGTTCACGCGGCGGCTTGGTCGCGCTGGCCGTGGGGCTGTGCGTTGGGGCGGGACCGTTCCTGCTCGCCCGGCCCCGGCTCGCCCTTGGCAGCGCCGTCCTCCTGGTCGTCGCCCTCTTCGGCACCGGCATCCCGGCCGCCTTTACCCGGATGGCCGATGTCGACTTCGAGGCCAGCCGGCTGCTGGTCTGGAGAGACGCAATGCGCCTGACCGAATTCTTTCCGGTGTTCGGATGCGGCCTGGGCGCCTTCGCCCCCGCCTACTGGCCTTATCAGCGCGTGGTTCGCTACGAATACTGGCCCCATCTCCACAACGAGTACGGGCAATGGGTATTGGAGGGGGGCATGGTTGGTTTGGCGCTTGCCGCGTACTTCCTCCGCCGGGCGTGGATCGCCGCCCCGGGAGTGTTTGGACAGGTGGAGAACCGGCCAGCTCTGGCCGGCCTGGCCGCAGCGCTCACGCATGCGGCGGTCGACTGCGCGTTCCGAATTCCTGCGAACGCGGCCTGGACGGCTGTGCTTCTGGTCTGTCTGGCCGGCGGCGCCGCGCGCCCGCCCCGCGCGTCCGGAGCTTAGGTCACCGCGTCAGCGCGCGTTGGTTCAGGCTCCCACATACCAAGCCCACGGTTGACAACGGGGGGAGAGGGGGAAGGAGATTGCAGGGCGTCCCAGACTCGCCGTCAAAAGCCGAGCCGGTACATGCCCCGGTCCAGGATGCGACGCGGGAAACCTCTTCGTTGTTGAACGAAGCTGCCTCGGCCAGTATGGCTTGCACCTGGACCGCGTCGGCGCAGATGACATCAAAGATCTGCGACGTGCTCACGATGACGGTCGATCTTCCGATGGAGACCGACGCCTGGCAGAGCCCGTGTGCTCCGGTCACGGAAACCTGGACGCGGCAGAGCGGCGTTGGCGTTGGCGGAGGGCCGGCCGGAGGCGTTGGCGTTGGCGTTGGCGGAGGCGGAGGGCCGGCCGGAGGCGTTGGTGTCGGCGTGGGGGTCGGAGGTGGAACAACGGGCGGTGGTGTCGGAGTGGCTGTCGCCCCTCCTGGCGTCGAGGTTGGTGTCGGCGTGGCATCGTCGCCGCCCCCCGCGAGGGCTCCCGCCCCCCCCACCACCGCCAGGCCCGCCGCGGCGCCAAAAAGATCGGCCGCGCTGATGAAGGCCGAGAACCCGAGGGGTACGCCCGCGACACCGCCGGCGCTCAGGACCGCCAGTTGACCGGGCGCCCCGGTGGGCGCCACGAAGCTCCGGGTCTGGCAGGCCTCGCCAGGGGCCAGCACTTTTATGGCGACCTCGCGAGTGCGCGCCTCGTTGAAGTCAGAGAGTGTGATCTGAAGGTAGTACGTCACCACCGTGATGCCCGATCCCGGCTTGATCTTCGGGAGAAACGCCCGGTGTGTCGGAGCAACGCCCGGGTCGATGGGCTCGGGCTCCTCGAAATTCACCCATTTCCGTCGGATGTCGTCACCCTCGATGACCGCGCCGGGGCTCGCCGGATCTGCCATTGTCCACTTGTATCTCGGGAAATTGCCGGAGAGAGGTTGGAATTCCGTATAGAACCACTCGTCGCTGAGATTCGACTTGAAATACAGCCTCGCGCTCACCACCGAACCGGCGGGTTCGAACTTGGTATCGAAGACGGGAAACTTGTCCCCGACCACACATCCGATCGGGTTGTGGAAAATCACCGATCCCCCGGGCGTCGTCTCTTGAGCCAGGGCGCGCGCCATCTCTATATTCGCCGACGCGAAGCGTCCGGAGACGACTTGAACGACCAGCGGCGCTTTCCCGATCGAGAAGCCTCGCGCGCCTGAGCTCGATACAACGTAAGAGCCGGTGGGCAGGGTCAAGGCGTAGGAACCGTCCCTCGCGGTGCGCACGGAGAACGCCTGGCCGGTGGCGACGTTCACCAGGGTGATCGGGACGCCCTCGATCCCCTGGAGGTTTACGAGGACTCGCCCCTTCACCCCGCCTTCGGTCGCCCCTGAGAGCACCTGGGAAGACAGCATCCCAACGAGGACCCACGCCCCCAACGTCAATCTATGCCTCATGCCCGGCCTCCTGACTCCATGAACGAAGCGGTCCGAAGGATTCTAGCGTCTCCGGCCGCCCGCGGGGGCACACCTCGGCGCTAGGACAACCCCGTCAGGTCTTTCAATAATTCCGCGCGCGTGAGGGGCGAGAGCGCAACCTCTGCGCGATAGCGTCCGTTGTCGGCGGTCACGCGGGCGGCGCCTTTGCCATCCTGAAGAGCCGCGCGAAAGCTGTCGCCCACGTGGAACTTCAGGTACTGGACGGCCGCCATCTTCTCGTCGCTGCTGAAACCCGCCTCGAAGGCGGCGACGGAACGGAGCCCGCCCGCCTCGAGGACAACGCCTCCCTGATCGAACCCCTGGAAGAAGTTCACCGCGGCGATGGCCTCATGATGAGGAAGGTCCGCAATCCCCGGGATTTCGATGAACAGCGTGGCCGAAAGCTCTCCCGCATCCGGAATCAGGTTGGCGTAGGCGTCGATCTCATCCTGGATCTTGCCCTGCTCCACGAGCCTCTCGGTGCGCACCATCTCGTGGATCTGAAAGAGTACGGTCTCCCGATTCTCGAAAACCAGGCTGAGATTGGGGCCGACTTGAAGGCGGCGATTCTTCTTGAGAGGGATGATGTCAGCTCGCACGGCCTCGCGAACCCTCTCGTACTCGGCGATGTTCCTGATCTCCTGAAACTCGATCCGTCGCATGGGCTTCCCTGTCCCGCCTACCGCTCTTCGGGAAGTCCGTAGGCTTCGCGCAAAAGGGCGATGGGGTGGACCGGCTTTCTCCCGCTGACCTCTTCGATCTGGAGGGCGGAGAGGGAGCAGTCGGTTGAGAACACATCCGGCTTCGCCGCTTCCATCTCGTCCGCGGCCTTTTTCGCGAACTGCATCGAAATCGGGAAGTACTCCTTTTTCATTCCCCAGGTGCCGTCCATGGCCGTGCACTTCTCGATGACGGTCACCGCGGTGCCGGGAACGGTCTGCAGTACGTCGCGCGTCTTGAAGCCTATGTTCTGGGCGCGCAAATGGCAGGGTATCTGATACGACACGCGGCCGGGAGACTTCCCCGGGAAATGGGTGTTCAGCGTGCCCAGGGCCTTGCGCAGGGCCAGGTACTCGAAGATGTCCATGGTGGCGGCGGCCACGCACTTTGCGTTCTCCCCGGGCACGAGGAGCGGATACTCGTTCTTCAAGACGTAGGAACACGTGGGCTGGGGAACAACGATCTTCTCGCCCCGCGCCGCCGCGCCTTTCAACCACTCCACGTTCTTGCGCGCGTTCTTCCGAGCCCTCTCGATGTCTCCCCCGTCGAGGAAGGGCATACCGCAGCAGACCTGCTCGGGACACTTCACCGCGCAGTCGTTCTTCTCCAGCACCGCGACCACGTCGCGGCCGACCTGCGGCTCGTTGTAGTTCACCGAACACGAGTAGAAGAGGGTGACGCTCGTCCGCGCATTCGCGGGCTTCGTACCCCGGGCGGTCATCCAACTCGCGAAGGTCCGACGATGGAAGGTCGGCAACCGGCGTGACTTCTCGATGCCGAGGACCTTCTCCATGACCAGACGATGAGGCGGGAACGAATTCGCCCAGTTCGACAGGGGCGCGGTGGCGCTCCCGACCGTGCCGACGAGGTCGACGTCGCCAAGCGCACGATCCTGGAGCGTGATCCCCTCGGCCTTCGCCCGGGCGGCCTTCGCCCGAAGCATCAGTCGCGGGAAGTCGATGTTCCATTTGTGGGGCGGCGTGTAAGGACAGTGGTTGAAACAGAGCTTGCACTGCCAGCACAGATCGACGACCTTTCGGTAGTCGGCGGACGTGATCTTCGAGATATCACCGTCGTTCCTGTCGACGCAGTCATCGAGCAAGAAGTCGAACGGCGTGCACAGCCGATAACAGCGGCGGCACCCGTCGCACAGCTCGGTAATCCGCTCCAGCTCTTTCTCCACCGCCTTCAGGTCGTAGTACTTCGGGTTGTCGAAATCAAGGGTCATCAGGCAAATTCTCTTTTACTGAACCGGGCGGGCGGCAATCGGCGCGGAACGGCTTCCGGAGACCTGGCGGAGGGTGACCCGCCCCGTCTCCGGAATGCGGCTCAGTGACGGCTCTAGAGCTCTTTGAGCGCCTCGATCGCCTTATTGAAACGCCCGGCGTGCGAACGCTCGGCCTTGGCCAGGGTCTCGAACCACTCGGCGATCTCCTGAAAGCCCTCCTCGCGAGCGGTCTTGGCCATGCCCGGATACATCTGGGTGTACTCGTACGTCTCGCCTTCGGCCGACGCCTTCAGGTTCTCCTTGGTTCCGCCAATCGGGAGATGCGTCGCAGGGTCGCCTACTTTCTTCAGAAAGTCGAGGTGGCCGAATGCGTGGCCCGTCTCCGCCTCGGAAGTGTCGCGGAACAAGCCGCCCACCTCGGGATAACCCTCGATGTCGGCGACTCGCGCGAAGTAAAGGTACCGACGGTTCGCCTGGCTCTCGCCGGCAAATGCGTCCTTGAGGTTCTGATGAGTTTTCGAGGCCTTGAGGTCCATGGTGTTTCTTTTCCTTTTATTTAGGGTTTCGAGGTTAGAGGGTATCGAGAATGCTTCTCCTGAAGCGAGCGACTTGCGTTGACAACCGGGGCACACCCGCTGCACTTCGACGGCGTGCCCGATGATGGCGTGGTTCGTGCTCCTGCGCGTGTTCCTCGATCAGCCGGTCGACCGACACGGGAAGATCGCCGACCCGGCCGCAGGAGACCCAGCGGATATGGTAGTGCTCACCGGTATTCCCATCGACCCGAACCGCCGGGTCTGCGCTCCGGACTTCGCGAATCAGTCCTTCGTCGGCCGGGATCCTGAGGCTGCGGTAAACCGCACCGCATGGCGCTGCTGGCTCCTTCGCACAACTGAAAATTATTGTCGTGAGTCGGTCGGTTGTCAAGCCGGGAGATAATGCCGCATGGTCATCGCAATCGCGTGCATGAACGACCTCATGTTCCTTTCGAAGATCATGGAGGCGACCAAGGCGCTTTCGGTGCCGTTGCGCTCTGTGAAGACCGCCGACAAGCTCATCGGCGCGTGCCGGGAAAGCGAACAGGCGGTGGTGTTTCTCGACCTCGATGACCAGCGCCTCGATGCCATCGGCCTGGCCCGGGCGATCCGTTCGGTCGAGCCTAAGGTCCAGGCCTCGATCTACGCCTTTGTGTCGCACGTGAACGAGGGCCGGATCCAGGCCGCCGGCCAGGATCTCTTCGACCAGATCCTCTCCCGCGGGCAGTTCGTTCGCCTGCTGCCCGAACTGCTCGCGCCTCCCTCTGCGAGCGCGTGATCTTCGTCGTGATCTTCGTGATGAAGGGCGGGATCGTCAACAAGCGCGGCCGGTGACCGAACCTGTGGGAGCCTTCAGTTCTTCCGGGGCGCTCCAATGAGAACAAAGAACTCGACCTGAACCTTCTCGTCGTCCTCGCCCGAGAGCTCGCGCTCCACCGCCGCGGAATCGAACGTCGTGATCGCCTCAACGAAGCTCTGCAGGTCGTTCTCGACCAGCACGTCGGCCCGGGTCCAGACGATGGCCGCCGGCATGGGCACGGTGTCGAGGAAATCGGCGAACGCGTCGATGAACGCATCCCAATTGTTTCCGAACTTGGCGGGAAACTCGAAGGCCTCCGCCGCCGCGGCGAGGAACGTGATCTTGTCCTTGGCCCGGTCGCCCGGCAGCATGTGGAGCGAGAAGCCGGCACTCTTCAGCTTTTGGACCGCTTCGGCCGCCTTCGCCGTTTCAAGGACGTGGATCGACCTCCCCTTCAGGCCCGGCAGCAATTTCCCCAGATCGATCACTCTGTTTACCTCAATCGCAGAAAGGACTCGTAGCGGCCGCGAGTCCAGTGGATCTCCCGCTCGCGGACGAGTTCGTCGGGCCCGGAGTGTCGCCCGTGGCCTTCGTCTCGACGCCTCGCCATCGTCCCCGCACCAGCGCCGCCAGTACCAGCAGGACGGGTGAAAGCCTCCTCGGGCGGAACGCAGCGGGTCTCATACGGTGAGTCTAAACTCAGCATCCTTTCCGCGCCGCGCGCAGGAATCCCTAGGAGTGCTAGATGCCTGATCCCAACGTTCTGCTGACTATCGAAGGGGCGCTCGCCACTGTGACCGTCAACCGGCCCGAGAAGCGGAATGCCCTCGACCTCCCCACCGTCGAGGAATTTCACCAGGCCCTCGCGCGCATAGCCGCGGCACGGTGCACGGTCTTTATCGTCACCGGGGCGGGCGACAAGTCGTTCGTGGCCGGAGCGGACATCAACGCCATCAAAGCCAGGCGCCGACCGGAGGCGCTCGCCGGAATCAACACGAAGCTCATGTCGGCGATAGAGAATCACGAGGCGGTGGCGATCGCCGCAGTCAATGGTTTCGCCATGGGCGGAGGTTGCGAACTCGCGCTCTCCTGCGACCTGAGGATAGCGTCCGAGAATGCGCTTTTCGGTCTGCCCGAGCCGAGTCTTGGTATTATTCCCGCCGCGGGCGGTACCCAGCGCCTCCCCCGCGTGGTGGGTCTGGGTCGGGCGAAGGAGATGATCCTCACGGGCGCCCGATGGGACGCGAAGAAGGCCCTGGACTTTGGTTTGGTCAGCGAAGTTGTTCCGAGCGCCCATCTGATGCCGGCAGCCCGGGCCATGGCCGGCCGCGTGATCGCGCTCGGTCCGCTGGCCATCCGCCTGGCCAAACAGGCCCTGAACGCCTCGGCCAACATGCCTCTTGAGGCCGGCCTCGTCTTCGAGTCGATGATCCAGGCGGTGACCTACGAGTCGAAGGACAAGATCGAAGGAGCCAGCGCCTTTCTGGAGAAGCGCAAACCCAATTTCACCGGAGAATGACCCTCATGATCCTCGTCCCCCTCATCCTCTCTCTCGCCGCCGCCGCTCCCCCCGCCGTCCCAACGCCTCCGCCCGCGCTCACCCTGATCCGGGCCGGCCGCCTGATCGACGGCACCGGCAAGGCGCCCCTGGAGAACGTGACCATCGTCGTTCGTGGCGACGTGATCGAGAGCGTTCTGCAGGGCCCGGCCAGTGCCGACCTTCAGCGCGGCGCGCGGATCATCGACCTCTCTAAGAGCACGGTGCTGCCCGGTCTGATGGACTGCCACGACCACATCACGGGCACGCCCGGGGACGGCGGCGACACTCAGATGCTCCAGGAGACGGACGCTCACCAGGCCTTGTGGGGGGCGATACACGCCCGGATCACCCTCGACGCCGGGTTCACGACCATCCGCAACGTGGGCTCGGGCAGCTACGCGGAAGTGGCGCTCAAACGCTTCATCAACCAGGGTCTGTTCCCGGGTCCGCGGATCTTCACCGCCACCAGGGGCATCGGCATCACCGGCGGCCACGCGGACATCAACGGCTGGAGCCCCGATGTCCCGCTCCGCGGCTACGCGCAGATCGTCGACGGCGTCGATGCCATTCGCCACGCGGTTCGCGAACAGATCAAGTTCGGCGCTGATCTCATCAAGATCACGGCCAGCGGCGGCGTGCTGTCCTCGGGCGATTCGGTCCACCACGAACAGTACAGCGAGGAGGAAATTCGAGCCGCGGTCGAAGAGGCGGCGCGCCTGGGGCGCAAGGTGGCCGCCCACGCTCATGCCGCCAAAGCCATAGTCAACGCCACCCGGGCCGGCGTGGCCTCGATCGAGCATGGCAGCCTGATCGACGACCCTGGCATCGCCTTGATGAAGCAGAAGGGCACGTACATGGTCCCCACGCTCTACACCCTCGACTTCATCATCAACGAAGGCAAGGAGAGCGGCGTGCCCCAGTACGGAATCGACAAGGCCATCGAGGTCGGCAAAGTCCAACGCGCCAATCTCAAGAAGGCCTACCAGGCCGGAGTCAAATTCGCCTACGGCACCGACGCCGCGGTCTTCCCCCACGGCCGCAACGCGCGGGACTTCGGCATCCTGGTCGAGCAGCTTGGGGTCCCTCCCATGGAAGCCATCCGCATGGCCACCCAGTACGCCGCTGACCTGATCGGCATTTCGGACCGGGCGGGCACCCTCGAAGCCGGCAAGTGGGCGGACCTCATCGCCGTCCCGGGCGACCCGTTGCAGAACATCCGGCTGCTCGAAGACGTGAAGTTCGTGATGAAGGGCGGGGTCATCTTCAAGTAGGGCGGGGGGCTAGATCTTTCTCAAGCGGACGTTGGCAATCCGGTGATCCGTGGCCTTTTCCAGGATCAGCTGGGCGCGCTCCCGGGTGGGCAGGACGTTCTCGTGAAGGTTGAGGCCGTTGATCTCCCGCCAGATTCGTCTCGCCTCCGCCACTGCCGCTTCGTCGGAGAGGGAGGCATACTTGTGAAAGTACGAATCCGGATTGCGGAAGACGCTGGCGCGCAGAGACAGAAAACGCTCGACGTACCATCGCTCGATATCCGTCTCATTGGCATCGATATAGACCGAGAAGTCGAAGAAGTCAGAAACGAACGACCGGGCGGGCTTGCCCGCCACCTGAGCCGCGGTCTGCAGAACATTGAGACCCTCCACGATCAGGATGTTGGGTGCGCGCACGCTCTGAACGCGATCGGTGACGATGTCGTAGGACACGTGGGAGTAAAGGGGGGCGTCGACTCGCGGTTCGCCCGCCTTCACCGCAACCATGAACTCGATCAGACGCTTGACATCGTAGCTCTCGGGAAAGCCCTTGCGACCCATCAGGTCTCGCTCGATCAGAACCCGGTTGGGAAAGATGAAACCGTCGGTGGTGATCAGGTCGACCTTGGGATGATGGGGCCACCGGGCCAGAAGGGCCTGGAGCACCCGCGCCGTGGTGCTCTTCCCCACCGCCACGCTGCCGGCCAGACCGATGATGAAGGGCACATGGGCGGCGGTGTTGCCCAGAAAGGTGTCGGTCACGAGTCCGAGTTGTTGCGAGGCCGCCACATAGAGATTGAGCAGGCGAGAGAGGGGCAGATAGATGTCGCGGACCTCGTCGAGGTCGAGTCGCTCGTTGAGGCCGCGCAGAGCCTGCAAATCGCTCTCGTCGAGGGTGAGCGGGGTCTTGCCGCGCAACGGCGCCCACTCGTCGCGAGTGAAGGAGAGATAGCGCGAGAGGCTCACTTCCGCCCCTTTTCATAGTCTTCACTCACCCACCGGGGTGGATCGGGAGCGCCGGTTCGCGGGCGGCCCATGGCCTGCTCCCAGTGGTGCATCCAGGAAATTCCCCAGCGACCCACGTAGCGATCCGGCGACCCGTAGGCCGCGTCCTGGAGCGCCCGGGCCAGGGGCACGAACCGATAGCCCCTCTGGCCAAGGCGCTCGAACAGTTTCCCCGCGTAGTGCGCGTTGAGTTCGCTTGCGTGCAGGAGAAGAACGTGGCGAATGGGCCGGCCGAAGAGGGCCTGAGAGAGACCCTCGGCGAAGTCGAACACCGCGTCCATGTAGGCGAGGTACGCCTCGCCGGTCTTCCGGGCCAGAACAGGATCGCCCGCCCTCAGGGCGCGCGCGTACACCGCGGCAAAGATGTAGTCGTCGTTGT
Organism: Vicinamibacteria bacterium; assembly: GCA_031412915.1. Taxonomy (GTDB): domain Bacteria; phylum Acidobacteriota; class Vicinamibacteria; order Fen-336; family JAGNNV01; genus JAGNNV01. Next base: position 50,656 of record JANODX010000134.1, read on the forward strand.
CGATGGTCACCGGAGCCACCGTATAACCGCGCATCCGCAGCCAGGCCTCGAAGGCCTCGCGCTTCTTGAGATCGAGGCCCACCTGCAGAAACGGATGCCGGAAGTAGCGGAGCCTGAGACCATGGCCACCCAGCAGGGCCGCCGTGGCCGGCTCGCCCCGCACCACATCCGCCTCGAATTCTTCAAGGGGCAGATCGTTCAGACTCCGATGGGAGTAGGTGTGATTTCCAAGTTCGAATCCGGCGGAAAGCCACTTGGCCAGAAGGGCGATGCGATCCCCTTGACCTTCGAGACCCTCGCCCGGCGCCGTGAGCTTCCCCTCGTTCACAAAGCCAACGACAGGGACCTGGCTCGTGGTGAAGTTCGCGAGGAGCCGATCGGTGAACGAGGAGAGCGAGGCAGGATCGCCTTTCGCGACGCTGACCGCGGGTAGATCATCAAAGGTGACGGCCATCTCGCGGACCAGCGCTTGCTCGGGGGGTAGCCCGGCAAGGACCGGGGGTTCGCGCCGCACGCCCCAGGCCACCAGGAAGAAGAACCCCGCGCCGAGCGCGACCCCGCCCATCGTTCGCAATCTCACTGGAATGATCCCGAGAGCGGCACGGTCCGGGCCAGGGTCGGCGGCTTCCGGTGTCTGGTGGCCTGCTCGAACGCGTACGCGAACTTGATCAGCGAGCCCTCGGACCAGGCCGCGCCCATAAGGGTCATGCCCACCGGGAGGCCGGAGATGAAACCGGCGGGCACGGTGATCGCCGGGTAACCAGCCACCGCCGCCGGCTGGGAACTCGACACCCCGCTGAACGAATCGCCATTCACCAGATCGATGAGCCAGGCCGGACCACCGGTCGGGGCGAGGATCGCATCGAGCCGATGCTTGGCCAGGGCCTGGTCGATCCCATCCTCGCGCGACGCTTTCAGGTTCCTGGCCAGCGCGTCCTGGTAGTCCTTGGCATCGAGCCCGCCCTTCTCCTGCGCTTTGAGGAAGATCTCCTGGCCGAAGAATGGCATGGAGGTCGCCTGATTCGCGTCGTTGAAGCGGATGACATCCGCCAGGGTCCGAATGCCGAGGCTCGGGTCCACGGTCGTGAGGTAGGCGTTGAGGTCGGCCTTGAACTCGTAGAGCAGAACTTCGAACTCGCTGTCGGCATATTCCTGGCCCGGTGAGAGTTCGCAACCGTCGATCATCAGAGCCCCCGCGTCTTTCATGGCCAGGATGACGTCTTCCATGATCCTGTCCACCCGCGCATCCTTGCCGAAGAACTTCCTCCCGATGCCGATCCGCGCCCCTTTGAGGCCCCCTTGGTCGAGGAAGGTCGTGAAGTCGGCGGCGCCCCGACCTGAACTCGGGATCGTCGCCTTGTCCCTGGGATCAACACCGGTCAAGGCACTCAAGACTGCGGCGGCATCCGCGACCGTCCGGGCCATGGGTCCGGCGGTGTCCTGCGAGTGAGCGATGGGAATGATCCCGGAACGACTGACCAGGCCCAGCGTGGGCTTGATTCCCACGAGGCCATTTCCAGAAGACGGACACACTATGGACCCGTCGGTCTCGCTTCCGATGGCGGCCACACACAGATTCGCCGAGGTCGCCGCTCCGGAGCCGGAGCTCGATCCGCACGGATTGCGATCGAGGGCGTAGGGATTCCGGCACTGCCCACCCCGGCCGCTCCAGCCGCTGCTGCTTTTCGTTGATCTGAAGTTCGCCCACTCGGAGAGATTCGTCTTTCCGAGGATGACCGCCCCGGCCAGGCGCAGACGCTCGACGATGAACGCGTCCTTTCGGGCCCGATGTTTCGCCAGAGCGAGTGACCCGGCGCTCGTCACCATCAAGTCGCCGGTCTCGATGTTGTCCTTCACCAGGATGGGCAGGCCGTGGAGCGGACCGCGGGTGCGCCCCGCGCGCCGTTCGGCATCGAGTGAGGCCGCAATCTTGAGCGCTTCCGGGTTCGTTTCCACCGTGCTCCTAAGCCCGGAGACGCCGCGATCGACGGCAGCGATTCGATCGAGATAGGCCTGGGTCAGGGTGGTCGAGGTGATCTCTCCCTTCACCATCCGCGCGGCAAGCCCGGCGACCGTGGCCTCCTCGAACCGAAAGCGCGCGGGCGCCTGCGCTGCCGCGCGGAGGGGAGGCTGAACCGCAACCGTCATGCCCAACTTCAGGAACTCTCGGCGCGCCGTCATGGTCAACCTCTGCCTTAAATCACTCTGGACGATGGGCGCCCCGTCGGTCCCTGGTCGGCCGTCGAACCCGACCTAGAAAACGCTGACCTTCAGGTATTTCTTCGGATTGGCCTTGAGGTCGGCGAGAAGGTTTTTCATTTCCAAAGACGTGGCATTGACGCTCTCCAGCGTCTTGTTCAGATTGGTGTAGAGAACCTCGTCCGTGGACATCTTCCCGAGCGTACCCTCCCCGCGTTGAATCCGCCCCAAGACGACGTCCAGGGCTTTGGTGGAATTCTCGACCGTGCTCGCGGTTCGCTCCGCGGAAGCGCTCAGGGTATCGAGACGCTTCATGGCTCGATCGATCTCCTCCCGCGAGGTCGCCTTCTCCACATTCTGGGACGCCGCGGTCATGGACACGGTGAGCACCTTGAGCTGTTTCTGCTGCTCGATCGCGATCGAGGACAGACGGTTCAGGAGCTGGTTCAGTTCCTTGACGCTTGCGTGGGTGTCGTTAATCATGGGATCGGACAACAGCGTCTGGACCCGGGAGAACGTCTTCTTCGCCTCATTGGCGGCTTCCTCCACCTGCTGTTGCATGGTGGGCGGGAGTTCGCCGGTCAGGGTGCTCCCGTTTCGGGCCATCTCCTGGCCCACTCCCGGGATGACCTTGGCCACCATGCCGCCCAGCATGCCGGCGCTCACCAGTTCAACGCGGGAATCGGTGGGGATCGAGTTGTACTCACCTTCGATCTCCAGATAAAGGGTCACCGTCCCGGACTGCCCGATCAGGAACTTCTGCACCCGGCCGATTCCGACCCCGAGCATCTGCACGGGATCTCCCTTGCGCACGCCGCTCGCATCCTTCACGGTGCTCGACACGATGTATCGGCCGCGGAACATCGCTGCGTCGGTGAGGGTGAGGAGCAGGTACACCGTGACCAAAGTCCCCAGGATGACGAACAGGCCTACCCACAACTCCTGATTCTTTCCGCGGACAGGGGGGGCCACCACAGCGGCTTTGTCAGTCATGCTCATACTCCAATCGATACCGCGTGGGCGGATCCAGGTTCTTCGTCCTCATCGCTCGTCTCGTGCTCGATCAGCTTCAGGGCGGCGCGGGCCGCCGCCGTACGGTCGGCGAACGCCATCACCAGCGGGTCCTCACTCCGGCGAAACTCGTCCGGGCTTCCCACGAATCGCAACTTCCCGTTGTCCAGAAGAGCCACCCGACGGGACATCTCCAAAGCGCCCGGGACATCGTGGGTCACCACGATCGAGGTGACCTTGGTTCGTTCGGCAATGGACATAATGAGCCGGTTCACGGTGGCGGCGTTCACGGGGTCGAGTCCGGTCACCGGCTCGTCGTAAAGAATGATCCGCGGTTCGCCCACGATGGCGCGAGCCAGACCGACGCGCTTGCGCATGCCTCCGGAAAGCTCAGCCGGGAGCTTCGAGAGAACCTTGCCGGGATCGAGGTTCACGTTCTCGAGGGAGGTGGCGATGCGATCGAGCATCACCTTCTTGTCCAGGGTCCGGATCGTCTCGGGGTCGAGGCCCATGGCCACGTTGTCGTAGATGTTCAACGAATCGAAGAGCGCCGCGTACTGGAACACGTACCGGACGGCCCGCCGCAGATCGCGCAGTCCGGCGCGGGACGAGTGGTAGACGCTCTCCCCATCGATCTTCACGTCTCCCTGGTCGGGGGTGATCAGGCCGATGGTGGTCTTGAGCAGGACGCTCTTGCCCGTCCCCGAGGTGCCCAGGATCGAGATGGTCTCGCCCTTCATGACGCTCAGGCTGACCCCCGAAAGAACCGGGGTATCGAAGCGCTTGTAGACGTCTTCGTACTGGATCGTGACTTCTTCGCTCATCTGATCCCAGGCCTTCTCCCTAGTTGAGGAAGAGCGGCGGAAACGTGGCGTCGACGACGAGGACGGTGATGATCATGAAGACAACCGAGGTCGTGGTGTTGCGCCCGACCCCCTCGGCGCCGCCGTGGGTGATGAGGCCCATGTGGACCGAGATCACGGGGATCATGAAGCCGAAGACGAACGCCTTCGTGAGGGAGTAGAAGAGGTCCCAGGAGTGCCAGTACATCCGGGCGCCGTAGAGGAAGCCCTCGGGCCCCAGGCCCATGGTGGCGCGGGCCGAGACGAGGCCGGTCAGAACGCCAACCGCGTTTGCGACGCCGACCAGAATCGGGGTGACGATCATTCCCGCGACGACGCGGGGAGCGGCCAGATACGGAACCGGGTCGCGACCAAGGGAGACCAGGGCGTCCACCTGTTCGGACACCGCCATGGTTCCGATTTCCGCGGTGATGCGCGCGCCCACACGGCCGATCAGAACGAAGGCCGTCATGACCGGCCCGAGTTCCAGGACGACGCTGGACGCGACCACGCTCCCGAGAACGTAGAGGGGCACGGAGGAAGAGAACTGATACCCGCCCTGCTGCGACGTGACGATTCCGGAGAGGACCGCAGTCACGAGCACGAGGGGCAGACTTCCGATACCTTGTTCATAGGCCTGGGCGAAGATCATCTTCAAGGAGACCCCCCCCTGGAGGAGTGACCGCACTATGCCGATGATGAGCAGGCTGATCTGGCCCACGTGGCGCGCGAAGCCCATGCATCCCTTGCCGAAGGCGGAGAGAATCGACTTGAACAGGGTGAGTATCGAGGTCACGAGAACCACATATGTTGCACTCGAGGCATGCTTCGGCGGAAACGCGCTACGCGCCTACTTGATCACGAGGAGGCGGGTGGCGTGGGGGTGAAGAAACTCGACGCCGCGCGCGGTCAGAATCGCATCGTCCTCTATGGGCACTCGGAGTTTTGCCCCGCCCCACTCGGGGATGGGCGTATAGGCAAAGTACTCCACGGAGATCATGTTCGTCGGCTTGAGGTCGAAGGTGAGCCGTTTCGGGTTGAAGAAGGCCATCGACGGTCCCGCTCCATGCCCGGTGTTGCCGACGGAATGCATTCCGATCATGACGTCGGTGGTCTCCCCGCCGTAGGGCTGGTTGAAGGTCTTCATGACCGAGAAGCCCGCCGCCGCCACCGCATTCTCGACCGTCTTCAGCATGGAGGCGGCACTCCCAACCGGCCGCGCGATCCGCTTGATCACTTCGCGGACCTTCATGGCCTGGGCGTACGCGTTGAGGTGGCCCTTGGGCGGCGCCCCTTCGCCGCTCTTCAGTACGTAGGCCTGACGCTTGACGTCGGTACAGAAGTTCATCAGGCAGACCCCCCAATCGATGGAGAGGAAGTCGCCGCCCACGATGACCCGGTCGTTCGACAGCCCCTCGTTGCCCTTCGGCCCGGTGATATAGACCGAAGGCATGTCGAACGACGATCCGAGACCCCTTCGCAGGAGTTCTTCCTGCAGCCACCAGGCCACCTCGGCAAGGGTCGTCTTACCGGGGGTGATCACTTCGTTCGACAAGGCCCGCTCCGCGAGTTCCGCCGAGTGCTGTCCGGCTTCCGAAAAGGCCGCGATCTCCGTGGCCACGCGCCTCGACCTGAAGTCGGACACCAGTTTCTCCGCGGAGGCAAACCTCGACACGTACGGCTCGCCCAGGAGCTTGCTGATCTTCTGGAAGCTGGAATATGAGAGACCGTCCGCAGCGCCGATTTCCTCCGCGTAGTTGAGCGCGATCCTCTTGGGATCCCGCTCCTTCACGAACCTGGCGAGGTCGGGGCCGGTGACGATGTCGTAGACGCCGCACTGCTCCAGCATGTAGCCGCCAATACCCAGGGCCGCGCGCTCGATTCGATCGCCGCCCCGATCGGTGAAGACGTAGTAGCCAAGCAAGGAGTCGGGGTAGCCCCGGCCCAGATCTTCGTAGAGGGGATCGTAGGCCTGCTCCTGGAGGGTGACGATCCACATGTCGACCCGGTTCTCGCGCATGACCTCGGGCAGCACGTAGTTGAACTTATCGGACCGAATCTGGCACCCCATCTGGAAACGACGCAGGGCTTCGCGCCTGACCACGGGCTCGGCAAAGGGGAGCGACGGGGCCGCCCACAGGGCCGCGGCCAGGGCGACATACTTCATGATTCTCATTCTGGCTTCTCTCCTCGGTCGGCCGTCCCGGTCCCCACGGATGTTCATGGGCCTTCCGGCCGGAACACGCTTAGGCGACTCGGGCTTCAAGGTCGTAGTGATGGCCCTTCGTGATTTCGCACATGACGAATTCGCCCCGGCCCGGCGGCCTCTCGCCGGGATCGCTGATCAGGATCGTGCCGTCGATCTCGGGGGCTTGCGAGGCGAGGCGGCCCGCGAGCAACATGTCCGAGTCCGGATGAGTCCCTTCGACCAACACCTCCATCCGCGATCCCACTTTCCCCCGATTCCGCTTGAGGGAAATTCGCTTCTGGATCCGCATCAGTTCGCTCTGTCTCGCCCGCTTGACCTTCGCGTGAACACGGCCCTCGAGATCGAACGCGGCGGTTCCATCCTCGTCCGAGTAGGCGAACACGCCCACATGATCGAACTCGGCGCGCTCCACGAACGTGGTCAGTTGTTTGAAGTCCTCATCGGTCTCCCCCGGGAAGCCCACGATGAACGTGGTTCGGAAGGCGACACCCGGCACCCGGTCGCGGACGCGCTCGACCATGCCCAGAAGGTTCCCCTTTCCGGTCGGCCGCTTCATGCGTTTCAGCACCGCTTCGCTCGCGTGCTGGAGGGGCATGTCCACGTACTTGACCACCCGCTCTTCGGCGGCGATGGCATCGAGGATTTCGTCGGTCACCGTGGCCGGGTACGCGTACATCACGCGGATCCAGCGAAGCCCGTCGACAGCTCCCAGGCGGCGCAGCAACGGGGCCAGGGCTCCCCGCTGTCCAAGGTCCAGGCCGTAGCGAGTGGAGTCCTGAGCCACCAGCACCACCTCTTTGACTCCGGCCTGGGCGAGCCCCCTTACCTCGGTCTCGATGTCCTCGGGACGGCGGGAGCGATGCAAACCGCGCAAGGTGGGAATGATGCAAAAGGTGCAGGTGTAGTCGCAGCCTTCCGATATTTTGACGAAGGCGGTGTGCGAGGGCGTCGACCGAAGTCGTGGCGAGAGGGCATCGTAGATCCATTCCGGCCGGCCGGCGGTCCGGTCGACGCGAGTGGATCGGCCCTCCACCGCGGCCACGATGTCGGGAATCTGGCCCGTGCCCAGGGTCGCATCGATCTCCGGGATCTCCCGCCGCAGGTCTTCGTCGTGACGCTCGGTCAGGCAACCGGTGACGATGAGGCGGCCGAGATCGCCCGTGCCCTCTGTCTTGCGCCGGGCCATCTCCAGGACGGTGTCAATCGACTCCTTCTTGGCTCGATCGATGAACGCGCAGGTATTGACCACGATCACCTCCGCGCAGGCGATATCGGCCACGACTTCGTGTCCGCGACGCTTCAGTGTTCCCAGCATGACCTCTGAATCGACCAGGTTCTTGGGACACCCGAGGCTCACAAAACCAACCCGCTTCGAAACCATCGGAAGGGCGACCGGTTTTCCCAGCGAGATCGCCTGCCAATCCGGTCCGGCCGTTTGATTGCTGTGAGCCACAGGGCATTCTACCTGTGCCCCGCGAGGGCGCCCGGAAGGCGCGTGGGCCTGAGCCGTCGACCGGCCGAAGCCCGTTTTCATCGAGCTTCGCCCGCGGCATGCATCAGGACCAGGATGGAGCCTCGGCTACCCCCTGGTCCTGGCTCCGGTGGCGCGATGGCTGGTGCGTGGAAAATTCTGCTCCCGCAGTTCCTCCAGACGCCGGCCGGCTTCCTCGACAAACGCCTCCAGGGGCTCGAGGCGGGTGAGCGCCTCCCCCGATATCGGGTTGTCGACGAACATGAGGGCGACCGCATCGCCGTGGGCGCGAAACGGGATGAACGCCGCTTCCAGGGACCGGCCGCGGAGAATCGAAAGGGCCGACATCTCTTTCCAGAAGCCCACATCGGTGACGAAGCTTCTGGCCGCGCGCGCCTGGAGGGCCTCCGTGAAAGGCGAACTGTACGCGGAGACGGTGAGTTCGAGGCCCATCGGTCCAAGCGGGAACCCCACGCCGGACGCCGGGTACAGGATGTCCTCCATACGAACCAGTAGGACCACCCGCTCGACCATGCCGTTCGCCACCCGCAACAGGAGATCGCGAATCCCGACCGTCTCACCGATGCAGCCCAGGATATCGAGTCCGTCGATGAGGCCGATCGGCGCGGCGGAGGCGACCGAGCCGTGGGGCTTGCCGTCGATGACCTGCTGCAGGACGTTCAGCAGTTTCAGACAGAAGGCCTCGAGGTGTTTTTCGAACAGGGCCTTGTCGAGCCGTCCCAGGGTGGGTCGAAAGACCACTCGGCGGGCGCCCGCTTCGCGCCCCTTGCGCACCACGCCTGGCTCGGGGTCCGGGGTCACCAGGACCACCCGCGGCCCCCCTGCAATTCCGCGCAGGCGCATGGCCAGTTCAAGGCCGCCGGACAGCCCTCCTCCGGCGGGATCGGGAATGGAAAGATCCACCACGGCCAGGAACATGTCCCCCGCGCGCGCCATCCGCTGGGCCACTTGAAGAGCGGATTCGAGCGTCCCCGCCCCCACCACGTCCTCGTATCCCCCATCGGTCAGGCGCTTCATAACGAAGGCGCGCACGTCGGGCTCGTCGTCCACGACCAGCACGGAAGGCCGGATCTCACCCGCCGTGGTTTTCGGCCACGATCGTGTATCCAGAACCGGCGCAGTTTCGGGAGCCGCGAGCGCCGCCGCCGCGGCCCGCCGACTCTCGTCGAGCTCCCGGGTGAGACCGAGGAGAAGTTCCTGAGCGTCCACCCCGCCCGCGAGAGTCTCCCTTTCGAGGGAATAGCCCTCGATCTCCTTCGGCACGTCGTTCGAGGACACGAAGCCAAACTGACCATCCCGGAGCCGGGACAGAGTCCCCAGGTCGGCGGCGATTCCAGCCGTCAAACGCTTTCCCCATTCCGCCGGAGTCAGGGAGGAGCGGGGCACGCGCTCGGACGATCCGGGAGAGAAGCAGGCCACCACGCGTCCGCTGCGGAACACGACCGCGCCCACCCCGGCTTCCGTCTCCACCTTTATGTAGCCCGTTCGTCGGGTGAAGGCAACGATCTGGACGATGTCAAGGAGAGGGAGGTCTTCGATCCGCCCGGAGAGACTCAAGGCCTAAGTCCTCGAAGGCGCCGCGCGCGACTTGGGCAGGGCAACGTCCGAGCCCTTTCGCGGGGCGGGCGTGGGTCCGGTTCGGCCGCTTCCATCAGGGGCGCTGCGGATCGAAGTCAGTGCGCCTTGTCCGGAGTATCGATCGCATTGCCCCACTCCCGAAGCCGTTCCCGGTCCGAGGCCGCGTACAGTTCGTCCGACATGTCGGCCACCTGATCGGCGACCCCTCCCACGACTTCAAACTCCTCGGCCTGCTGGGACAGCAACCCCAGATGATGCGCGACCGCATCGAGCTTCGGAACCGTCCGGTCGATGGCGGTCAGAAGGCCTTCGACGAGTTGCACCAGCGCGGAGCGCGAGAGACCGTCATGCCAGGTCGGTTCCATGACGGGAGTATATGGGCAGGAGCCAGAACGTCGGTTCGGGGTACGATCTCGTCCGCCCCAACTATGTGTGGAGTCTCGTCATGAAGCCATGGATGAAAGTCGCGATCGGATGTCTTGCCGTCAGCATTGTCCTGGCCTTCCTGCTCGTGGCCGGACTGGTCGGCTTCGGCTATTTTGCCAAGAACAAGATCCAGGAATTCACGGGAGGGGGCCCCGCGGTTGAGGAGGCCCGAAAGGTGGCGAACGCCGTCCCCTTCGTTCGCCCGGCCGGGGGTGTGATCGCGGAGTCCCGCCTCGTCCATTTCATCGAAGTCCGGGCCGCCGTGTTCTCGGTCTACGAGAAATATCGGAGCGAGATCGAGGCCCGGGTGGCGAAAGTGAAGGAAGGCAAATCGCTCGATTTCGGAGACATCGCAACCGGACTCACCCTCATGGGTGAACTCCAGAGAGCGGAGACCCTGGCGCTCGGGAAGCACGGCATGTCCGAGGATGAGTACGCCTTCATCAACGGCGAGGTGTACAAGTCCATGTGGACCGACCTGGGCGCGGACGACGCGGGAAGAAAGGCCGTGGACCAGGCCGCCCGGGCGGCGGGGGCGGCCGTCCAGGCGTTGGACAGCAAAGCTGTCGAAGGACTTCCGCCCGAAGCGCGCGAGGCTCTGGCCAAGGCGCGGGTGGAAATCGCCGAGGCCGCGAAGGAGGCGTCACGGGAAATCGAAGCTGCCTCGGCCCCGGCTCCGGAGAATGGTGCCCTCTTCAAGAAGTACGAATCCGAACTGAAGAGGTACGCCATGCCCGGTTTGAGTCTTCTTTTCGACGGCAAGAGCCCAAGCGCGTCCGAGACCACGCCACCGAACCCAAGCGACTAGAAAGCCTCGAGCATGGCCGCGACCAGACTACGCGCGAAGGCCTGGGCCAGCCGATCGACTCCCTGATCTTCACGGTCGAAGAAGGACGACGAATCAGAGCCGAGGTCGTACTCGTCCCGGTAGACGAACGAATCGTTCTGCCACAGCGGTTGAGCCTCGCCTGGCTTGAAGTACTTCACCCTGGCGGTCACCGTGATCGAGTACCGGCTTGCCGTCGTCGTCCCCGCCGTCCCAGAAAAACCGACCGGTTGCTGCTGGAGCGAGACGATCTCCCCTTCGACGATGGCGTCGACACCTTCCGTGGTCTGGACCACGTCGACTTTGCCCCGCTTGAGAAGCTCCTCGGTGACTTTTTGCGTGATCTTCTGGTCGAGGTTCGAGTGCCCGGTGTTGTCACGGAAGAGGGGAACCCCTATCCGCTTGATGGCCGGGTCAAAGCCGCCGCCACGCCCCACCAGGCTGTAACCGCAGCCTGAAAGCGGACTCAGCCAGGCGATCGCGAGGGCCAGGGCAAGCCCCGCACGAGGAAGCCGTACCCGTGAACGCGGTCTCACTTCACCACCAGATTGACCAGGCGTCCGGCGACGATGACGGTCTTGACCAAAGTCTTCCCCAGGACCTGCGCCTTCACCGAAGGCTCGGACAGCGCCAGTTCCTTGTGCGCCGCCTCATCAGCCCCGACCGGCACCATGATCCGGGCCCTGATCTTTCCATTCACCTGAACCGCCACCTCCGTGGAGGCTTCGCGCAGGGCGTCTTGATCCACCCTTGGCCAGGGCTCATCGACCAGGCTTTTCACATGCCCGAGGTCGAGCCACATCTGCTCGCAGGCGTGCGGAGCGAAGGGGCTGAGCAGAAGGACGAGAGCGTCGAGCCCTTCGGCCAGGGCGGGCAGGTCGGACATTCCACCAAGGCCTTCCTCGAGGCGATAGATCTCGTTCGTCAACTCCATAAGAGCGGCGACCGCGGTGTTGAGGTGGATCCGCTCGTCGATGTCGCCCGTGACCCGCGCGATGGTCTGATGAACCTTGCGTCGCAGGGCGGAGCCGGTGTCGGAGAGGGCCGAGCCGTCCGGGTGTGCGCGCGGCCGGCCCGGGCGCGCGTGCTTCTGAACCAGTCGCCAGACCCGGAGCAGGAAACGATGCGGTCCCTCGATTCCGGTTTCGCTCCATTCCATGGAGAGTTCGGGCGGGGCGGCGAAGAGGATATAGAGCCGCAGGGTATCGGCCCCGTATCGCTTGATCACGTCGTCCGGGGCGATGGTGTTACCTTTGGACTTCGACATGACCTCGCCGTTGTTGTGCACCATTCCCTGAGGAAAGAGCCGCGCCGCAGGCTCCCCCCAGTCGATGAGACCGAGGTCCTTCATCACTTTCGTCCAGAAACGAGAGTAGACGAGATGGAGGATGGCGTGTTCGATTCCACCAACGTAGAGGTCGATCGGAAACCAGTACTTGACCGCGGCCTTATCAAAGGGTGCGTCGTCGGTTGTCGGAGAACAGTAACGGTAGAAGTACCAGGATGAATCGACGAAAGTGTCCATGGTATCGGTCTCCCGGCGGGCCGCCCCCCCGCACTTCGGGCAGGTCGCCCGGACGAACGCCTCCACCTTCTCGAGGGGATTGCCGCCCTCGCCGGTGAAAGGCGCATCCGGGGGCAGGACGATCGGCAGGTCCGATTCCTTGACTCCGACCACACCGTCCTTCGGACAGTAGACAACGGGAATGGGCGTGCCCCAGTAGCGCTGCCGGGAGATGAGCCAATCCTTGAGCCGATAGGCGGTCTTCGAACCGCCGAATCCCTGGCTCGCCGCGTGCGCGGTCATTCTTTCGATCGCGACCTCGGAGGGCAGGCCATTAAACCCAGCACTTCCCGTGACTTCCCCGGGACCTACGTAGGCCTCCTTCATGATCGCGCCGTCGAGCCCTCCGGTTGGAGGCTGAATCACCGGATGGATCCGCAAGCCGTACTTTCGCGCAAACTCGAAGTCGCGCTCGTCGTGTGCGGGCACGGCCATGATGGCGCCCGTGCCGTAACCCATCAAGACGAAGTTCCCCACCCAGATCGGGACCCGTTCGCCGGAGAAGGGATTCTTCGCGAAACCGCCAGTGAAAAGCCCTTCCTTCTCCACCTGGCCCGACATGCGGGCACGACGATCCTGGCCGCGCAGTCGGCGCAGGGTAGCCTGGGCGACCTGGTCGGCCCCGCTCATCAGGGAGTCGACCAGCGGGTGTTCGGGGGCCAGAACGCAAAACGTCGCGCCGTAGATGGTGTCGATACGCGTGGTGAAGATGCGAATGTCTTCCCCGCCTTCCACGGGAAATGAGACCTCGGCCCCGGCCGACCGGCCGACCCAGTTGCGCTGCTGTTGCAGGACGCGTTCCGGCCATGCCGAGAGGGCGCTCATGTCGTCGAGCAGAGCATCCTGGTAGTCGGTGATCCGGAGGAACCACTGCTCCATGTCCCGAATCTCTATCGCGCTGTGGCAGCGCCAGCAGGTGCCCCCCTCGGCCTGCTCGTTGGCCAGAACGGTGAGGCAGGACGGGCACCAGTTCACCGGAGAGTTCGCGCGATAGGCGATGCCTCTCTCCAGCATCTTCAGGAAGAACCACTGATTCCAGCGGTAGTAGGAGGCATCGCAGGTAGCGATCTCACGACTCCACGCGTAGCTGAAACCGAGCCTCTGCAGTTGCGCCTTCATCCCCGCGATGTTGGCGCGCGTCCAGGACTCGGGGTGCGTCCCGCGCTTGATGGCCGCGTTCTCTGCGGGCAGACCCAGGGCGTCCCAGCCGATGGGATGCAGGACATTGAACCCGCGCATTCGCTTGAACCGGGTGATCACGTCGGTAATGCAGTAATTTCGCACATGCCCCACGTGGATATCGCCCGAGGGATAGGGCAGCATTTCCAGGCAATAGAACTTCGGCCGGCTGGAGTCCTCCGACACTTCGAACGTGCCCGAAGCGCGCCATTGTTCCTGGAAGCGGCGCTCGATCTCGTCGAATTCGTAGGGCTTAATCTCGTTGACCAATGTTTTCCTTATATCGGCCTCGGGCCCTTGGGAGCGGGGGCGAAAACGCCGATGACAAGGCAGTTTATAGGGTCGCGCGCTCGCCCGGAGGCGGCCTCACGGCCAAGGGTTGTAGACTCCCCGGTTCCGACACCCGGATTTCGACAGGATCGTGAGCCGACGGCCATCGTTTCTAAATGGACCGCGACGAGCGAGACCGGGCGTCCTTAAGAAACGGAAGCCAGCCAAACCGATGAAACCCGATATCCATCCCAAGTACGTTGAGACCCCTGTTCACTGCGCCTGCGGGGCGAACTGGAAGACGCGATCGACGAAGCCCGAGATCCGCGTGGAAATCTGCTCGACCTGCCATCCTTTCTTCACCGGAAAGCAGCGCCTCGTCGATTCCGCCGGACGCATCGAGCGCTTCACCAAGAAGTTCGCCAAGAGGGCGGGCGCGAACGCGACCGCCTGAGGCCTCACCGGGGAGCATCGTGAGCCCTCCCTGAGGGAGGCCCCAGATCCAGTGGCTTGCTCCGAGAGGTGAAGCCCGGCCGGTCTTTCGAAGCCCCAGAATCATCGATAGCCAACCATGGACGCGATCACATTCGAGAAGCTCAAGGAGATCGAGGGGAAGCACCGAGCCCTCGAAGCGGAGATGCTCCGCCTGGCTTCGACCAGCGGCGCCGTCTCCAGCATCACGAAGACGGCCAAGGAGGCCTCCGACATCGCCCCGGTGGTCGAGATGTTCGGTCAATACAAGCGCCTCCTCGCCGAGGTCGCCGGTGTCGAGGAGATGGTCAAGGCGGAGAGCGATGCCGAACTTCGGGCCATGGCGCTCGAGGAGTTGAAGGAACTCCAGCGCAAATGCTCCGAAACGGACGCCGCCATCGGCCCCCTGCTGATCCCGAAGGATCCGAACGACGAAAAGAACGTCATCCTGGAGATTCGCGCGGGCACGGGGGGCGATGAAGCGGCGTTGTTCGCGCAGGAGGTCTTCCGCATGTACCAGCGTTACGCGGAGCGCCAGCACTGGAAGGTCGACGTCGTTTCGATCTCCCGGTCCGGAGCGGGCGGCATCAAAGAGGTGATCGCCATGATCGAGGGCGACAAGGTGTATTCGAAGATGCGGTTCGAGAGCGGGGTCCACCGGGTTCAGCGCGTTCCCGAGACGGAAGCGCAGGGCCGAATCCACACCTCGACGATCACGGTGGCGGTCCTCCCCGAAGCCGAAGAGGTGGACGTGAAGATCGAGCCGAAAGACATTCGGATCGATACCTTCTGCTCATCGGGACCGGGCGGGCAGAGCGTCAACACCACGTACTCCGCCGTCCGCATCACCCACCTTCCCACGAACACCGTGGTGTCCTGCCAGGATGAAAAGAGCCAGATCAAGAACCGGGAGAAGGCCATGAAAGTCCTCCGCTCCCGCCTCTACGAGGTGGCACAGGCCGAGCAAAACAAGGAGATCGCCGCGGACCGCCGTTCTCAAGTTGGCACGGGCGATCGCTCGGAGAAGGTCCGAACCTACAATTTCCCCCAGTCAAGGCTGACCGATCATCGAATCGGACTCACCCTGCACACTCTTCAGACCGCCATGGACGGCGACATCGACGCTCTCATCTCGCAGCTCGTCGCCACCCACCACGCGGAGCGCGTTCAAGCCGCGAACTGACGGCGACCTCGGTGACGCCGCGCGGAATCGCTCGCCTGATCGACGCCGGGGCGGCGCGGCTTTTCGGGTCTGCGAACCCCGGGCTCGACGCCGATACGTTGTTCCGCGGGGTTTCCGGGTTGAGCCGGGCCAGCGTGCTGAGCGGGAGGGACGAGACGGTGCCCCCCGATGTGGAGGCCAGGTACGAAGCCGCCATCATCCGCCGCGAGCGACAGGAACCGATTCAGTACATCCTCGGATCGGCGGCCTTCTGGCGTGATGAGTTCCTTGTGAACAACTCTGTCCTCATTCCCCGGCCGGAAACGGAAATCCTGGTCGAGGCGGTGGCGGCGCGTCTACGCGGGGTTGAGGCTCCGCTCATTCTCGATGTAGGCACGGGTTCCGGCTGCATCGCCCTCTCCCTCCTCCGGGAGTCGCCGGACGCGCGCGTGATCGCGGTGGATGTCTCCGAACCGGCCCTGACCGTCGCGAGACAGAATGCGGAGCGCCTGGGACTGGAATCGCGAACCGAGTTCCGGACCTCCGATTGGCTGGAGGCGCTCCGGGTCACGGAGTCGTTCGAGGCGATCGTAAGCAATCCACCCTATGTGGCCAGGGCGGACAAGGCCGGGCTTCCCCCTGACGTGCGTGAATTCGAGCCATCTCTCGCCCTCTTCGCGGACGCCGAAGATGTTCTCTCGTCCTACCGGGCGATCCTGGACGGACTTGAGGGCCGCCTGAAACCCGGGGGGCTCCTTGCCTTCGAGGTGGGCCTGGGTCAGGCCGAGCGCGTGGCCGACCTCATCGTGAAGACCGGACTCGCTCAGCTCGAAATCCTGAACGATCTGGCCTCGATCCCTCGCGTCGTACTCGCCCGCCGCCCCTGATGGACCTTCCGCGGTTCTCTCGTTCTCTGCTTCGCTGGTTCGGGCGGTCCAAAAGGCCGCTCCCCTGGCGACAGACCCGCGATCCCTACGCGATCTGGGTCTCGGAGATGATGCTGCAGCAGACGACGGTGGCCGCGGTGATTCCCTACTACGAGCGATTCATGAAGCGCTTCCCGACCGTGAACGCGCTCGCCGCCTCGGAGGAAGACGCGGTGCTCGCCCAGTGGTCGGGCCTCGGGTACTACTCGAGGGCAAGAAATCTGCGGCGAGCGGCGCGGCGTCTGGTCGAGAGCCATGGCGGACTCTTTCCGAAGGACGTCCCCACCGCCCTGACTCTCGAGGGGGTGGGCCTATACACCGCGAGTGCCGTGACCTCAATCGCGTACGGGACGCGCGCGGCGGTGGTCGATGGGAACGTGAAACGGGTTCTGTCGAGACTTCACGCCATCCGAGGCCTGACCGAGAGCCGCGCCCAGGAGCTGGCCCGAGAACTTCTTGCTAAACGGGCGCCCGGTCCATGGAATGAGGCCATGATGGAGCTGGGGGCCACGATCTGTACGCCGAGGGAGCCCCGATGCGAGGCCTGCCCCGTCGCCGCCCACTGCCGGGGACACAAGCGCGCCACCTACTGGAGCGCTCAACCGCCGGGGCGCCCCAGCATACGGACGTCGGTGGAGATGGCCCTGGTGGAGCGCCGGGGCGACATCCTCTTGATCCGGAACTCCGCCTCTGGGCTCATGGCCGGACTGTACGAACTTCCTCATGCCGGCCTTCCCCGCGATCCCGCATCGGCCTCCAGCCTGGAGGTCCGGTATCGGGGGGTCTTGCAGATCGACAAGCACGTGGTCGCCCGCGTCCGTCACACGGTGACCCACCACCGCATCGAGGCCACGGTCTTCAAAGCGAGCCTCGCGCGACCGATCTCGCCGGGCGCCGCCGCTTTCCACACCCCCTCCGATGCGGCAACCCTCCCTCTGGGCGGGTTGACCCGGAAGGTCCTCCGTCAGCTGGGGCTACTTCCGGTCTAGAAGCGTTCGGGGCGAGCGGCCAGGAGGAAGTCCGCTTTCGAATTGAAGTATTCGGTGACCTTGCGCAGGTCGGCCAGGTTGAAATCGGGGCCGGCGTCCGTCAGATTCTCGCCCTTCTTGCTGACCTGGGCTATGCCGATGACCTCGCCCTTGGCCATGATCGGAACCGTAATCATCTTCATGATGGGCTGGACCTTGTCCGACACCTTGACGCTCTCGAAGAACGCCACATGTCGAACCAGGGGAACATTGTTGTTGGCCTCGCCGACCTTTCGGGTGTAGACACCGACCGCGATCGAGTCTCGCTTGGTGGTGGGGATGGTGCCCAGATCGCAGAGCTTGCGCGGGGCCACGAATCGAAGGTACTTTCCCTCGGTGCCGGCGATCAGGATTCCGACCTCGTCCGCCCGGCGAGCCATCGCCTCGGCTCCTCCCCGGGCCACGAGGTCGGCGACATCGAGGAAGAAGTCCTTGGGATCCCGGCCGGGATCGCGCTTCGACAGCATGTTCGCCAGGCGAGCGTCTATGTCGTTCATGAGAGCTTGTTGCTCCCGAGCCGCCACGCGGACCAAGAGGCTCGAAAGCATAGCATCCAGCCATGTCGCCTCATCCGAAGCACACGCGTCCCGATCAAGCGGGCCGCCTCTGGATCGGGGTGGCCTTTCTCCTTGCCACCGCGGTTCGGGCCGTTCTGGCCCTCGTTTTCCCAACCATCCACGGGGGGGATGCCGCCGCGCGCCTGGCCAACGCACAAATCATCGTTCTCGGCTACCAGCTTCCCCTTCCTCAACTCTTCGTGGTCCTCGGGAAGGCGGTTCTCGACGACCCGGTTCTGGTCCGACTGATCTTCTGTGTCTGGGGAGGCCTTCTCGTCGCCGGGGCCACCGCACTCCTCAGCCTCGGCGTCGACTCGAGGGCCGCGGGGTTCGGGGCGATCCTGCTGTCGTTCGATCCCCTCCTCATTCACTACTCGATCGTGCCCTACCAGGAGCCGGTCGCCTACGGACTCCTGGCATGGGCGTTCTACTTCGCCGGGTCGGGTCGAGGAACGCTGGGCGCCCTTCTGATGGCCTCGGCCTGCCTGTCCCGCTACGAAGCCTGGCTCTTCCTCCCTCCGTTCTTCTGGGTCGCTCGCTCGCGCTCCGCGCTCTTCATTGCGAGTTTCAGCACGGACTACGTCCGTGACATTGGGGAGGACGACAAACCGGTCCCTGAGCCTGTCGAAGGGACCGTCGGTGGCTTCGACAAGCTCAGCCACCGATTTCGGAAAACCGGCTGGAATGAAGCAAATTCGCCCGTCGTCCTCAGCAG